>NZ_JBTOLC010000099.1:0-3721 GCF_054551825.1 Streptomyces sp. L500 | reverse complement strand
GTCGGCGGAGACCACGACGGTGTGGGACACCCCTGGGGTGTTGTCCACGAAACTGGTGATCAACCAGTTCAGGTTCTGCGCCGCCTGGCTCATCGGGCTCACACTAACGCTCCTGATCGTAGGTGCCGCCGGGGCCGAAGCCCTGGTCGTGTTGCTGATGCTGCTGATGCGAGGGACCCGCCGGATGCTCCGAGGAGTCCGCTCCGTGCTCGCGTCCCTGCTGGATGCCCCGGCGCAGGTTGGCCAACCTGCCGCGGACGTCCTCCGGGGCGCGGGACACCTGCGGGCCCGTCTGCACGGTCTGTTCCGCCTTGCCCTCGACCAGATTGGCCTTGGGCACCCGGCGGGGGAGACCGGAGGGGGTCACGCCGCCGGCCTTCGGCTCCCGGAGCTGCCCGGCACGCTGCCAGCGCTCGTCGTTCGCCGACTTCCAGTCGGGGCTGTCACCCTCCGCGGGTCGCGGTGGGGCCTCCTGCCGGTACTGCTCCGGTTCTCCGCCGTCCCTCGTGGCCTCCTCGCCCGTCCCGTCCTGCTGCCACCGCTTGTCGCGGCGCGGCAGACCGGACCCGGTCAGCGAGGGGGAGCCGCTCGAGGCGGGGCCCGGACGGTCGAACTCTACGCGCTCCGGCTGGGCCGTGTCAGCGGACGGCTGGGATTCCGGTTCCGCTGCGTAACCCTGTCCGTACTCATGCTGGTACGGACCTGGTTCGGTCCACTGTCCTTGGTGACCGGGGGCGTACGCGTCGCCGTAGCCCCGCTGGTCCGGTACCGCCGGGTCCGCGTAGCCGGATTCCGGGTAGCCGGATTCCGGGTAGCCCGTACCGCCGAACTGCGACGGAGCCTGGGGCTCCATGGATATCGGCTCCTGCGGCTGCGCGTGCGGCTGCTGCTGGAACGCGTCGGGCTGCCCGAACGGGTCCGGCTGCTCGAAGCCCTGCTGCTGCGGGACCTCGTCGCGGAAGAGCGGACGGTTCTCGCCGTTCTGCCCCAGCGCCGCGCGGCGCTGGTCGCGCATCAGCGAGCGGCCCACCGGGTCCATCGCCGCACCGGAACCGGGGGCGTCGGGGCGCGTCTCGTAGCGGGAGTCGTCGAAGCCGAGCTCGGCCGCGGTCGGGCCGTGGCCCACCGGTGGCTGCTGCGTCATCGGCGCCTGCTGCTGGGGGACCATCTCGGAGACCGTGAAGTCGTCCTGGACCTGGTCCTCGCCACCGCCACCGTGGGTGATGGCGTCCGGCAGCATCACCAGCGAGGTGGTGCCCGCCTGCTCGCCCGAGGGGCGCAGCTGGACCCGGATGTCGTGGCGCGTCGCCAGGCGGCCGACCACGAACAGGCCCATGCGCTGGGCGATCGCGACGTCCACGGTCGGCGGGTTGGCCAGCCGGTGGTTGATGTCCGCGAAGTCCTCGGCGGTGAGGCCGATGCCCTTGTCGTGGATCTCGACCATGACCCGGCCGTCGGGCAGCCGGGTGGCGGTGACGCGCACCTTGGTGTGCGGGGAGGAGAACGACGTGGCGTTCTCCAGCAGCTCCGCGAGCAGGTGCACGAGGTCGGTGACGGCCCGGCCGTGGATCTCGGCCTCGGGCAGGCCGCTGAGCTCGATGCGCTCGTACGCCTCCACCTCGGAGGTGGCGGCCCGGAGGACGTCCACCAGCGGGATCGGCTGGTCCCAACGGCGGCCCGGCTCCTCGCCCGCGAGGATGAGGAGGTTCTCGCCGTTGCGCCGCATACGGGTGGCCAGGTGGTCCAGGCGGAAGAGGTTCTCCAGCTGGTCCGGGTCGGCCTCGTTGTTCTCCAGGTCGGTGATGAGGTCCAGCTGGCCCTCGATCAGCTTCTGGTTGCGGCGCGAGAGGTTGGTGAAGATCGCGTTGACGTTGCCCCGCAGACCCGCCTGCTCGGCGGCGAGCCGCACGGCCTCGCGGTGGACCTGGTCGAAGGCGCGGGCGACCTCGCCGATCTCGTCACGGGTGGTGATCGGGATCGGCTCGACCCGGGTGTCGACCTGACCGGGCTCGGTCCGCGAGAGCTGGTCGACCAGCGCCGGCAGGCGCTGCTCGGCCACGTCGAAGGCGGCGGTGCGGAGCCTGCGCATGTTGCGGCTCATCGAGCGGGCCATCCGGCCGGCGACGAAGAACGCGATCAGCAGCGCGAGGACCATGATCGAGGAGTTGACGATCGCGTCCTGCGCGGCCTGGGAGGCGACGCTCTCGGCCTCGTCCACGGCCTTGTCGATCTGGTGTTCCTCGACCGTGCGGTACGCGCCGAACTTCGCGGTGGACGCCTGGAGCCATGTGTCGGGCGTGATGCCCTTGGCCTTCAGCTGGGCCGGGGTGGCGCCGGACATGATGGCGGCGGCCATCTTGTCCTGCTCCTCCACCTGGGCCTCGGTGGTCAGCGCGGCCTGGAGGCGCTTGATGTCGTCGTCCGTACCGCCCTGCTCGTACTCGCCGCGGGCGATGTACTCGAGGAAGTTGTAGGAGGAGAAGGCCGTCTGGAGGGTCTTCTGGTTGGCGGCGTCACCGGGCTTGATCAGCAGATGGGCGCCGATGGAGCGCTGGAGCGACTCGGCGGCCTTCGCCAGGGACACCGCGTAGACCATGCGGCCGTACGAGGTGACGTTGCCGGTGCCCAGGCCCAGCTCATTGGTGAACGCCATGAGGGGACGCTGGATGGCGCCGTAGCCGTCCTCGGTCTTCGCGCCCTCCAGGGCGGGCGTGTACGCGGCCGAACGCAGCTTGGGCAGCGTCGGCTCGGCGTCCCGCACGGCCTTCAGACGGCGCTTGAGGCTCGGGGTGTCCGGCATCTTCTTGACGGCCGCGTCGAATTCGCCGCGCGCCGCGTCCGTCGCGGCCCGGGCCTTCTTGACGTTCGCGTCGTCGGTCTCACCCGCGAGCAGCGGCTTGGCGCTGATGTCGCGCTCGTCGATGACGGCGTGCGCGTAGGTGGCCGCGGCCCGCACCAGACGGGCGGTGTTCGCCGCGTCCGCCGCCTCGCTCCAGGTGTCGACCCGGCTCTTCACATCGAGCCCGCCGAACACCAGGGCCACGAGGACCGGGATCAGGAGGATCGCGTTCAGGCGGACCGGCACACGCCAGTTGCGGGGCGAGAATCTGCTGCCGCCGCCCGTGGGCGCGGCGGGGGAATCGGGCATGTCGGAAGGCGGCACCGCTGTGCGCGACGGCGGGGTGAAGTTGCCCCGCGCGTCCCGCGTCTGCTGCGCGGCGCCCGTCTTTCTTCGCCTCACTCGACCAACAACCTCTCGGCGTCGGCACCTGATGCTGTGCCGTTCATCTGCTGAGCCGTGACTGCTCAGTCCGGGAATTCCAGCACGTTGGACAGGTGCAATCCAAACAACGGACAGAGCCCGTGAAGGCCGCGATTTGCCCGACATAAAACGGGCATTAAGGCCGAGCCGCGCCAAATGGCGGGCGGGCCGTGCGCGGAGCGCGATCGGCCGGACGCGACGAGTGGTCGCGTCCGGCCGATTCTCTGTCGAAACGTTATGAACTCCGAAGTGCGCGCGTGGTCAATGCCACAACTTACGCACCGTCACAACCGCTGCCGAAGGCGGCGCTATTTCAGCCGGGCCATCAGCGCGTGTTCCACGAGCGTGATCAGAGTGCTCTTCGCCTCGTGCCGGTGGCGCGCGTCGGTCGTGATGATCGGCGTGTCCGGGCCGATCTGCAGGGCCTCGCGAACGTCCTCGGGACCGTAGGGCTGCTGT
>NZ_JBTOLC010000098.1:0-3751 GCF_054551825.1 Streptomyces sp. L500 | reverse complement strand
TAGAGAAAGTTTGGACCGATCACAGCCCCGGGCGCGGTCAGGAACGAGCGGCCTGCGGTGGGGTCGTGGTGGCGTCGGGGGTGATGCGGTAGGCGAGTTGGGCGCGGCTGGCGCTGACGCGGAGCTCTTCGCGGAGCAAGGGGGCGTTGGCGTTGCCGTGGGTGATGCGGATGGTGTGGAGGACGGGCGTGGCCTCCGGGATCAGCAGCGCGGCGCGCTCGTCGGGCTCGGGCATGCGGGCGCTGACAGTCTCCGACCACCACAGCGCATGCCCGGCCTTGGCGAGAACGGCGTAGATTTCGCCGGGTTGCTGGGAGGGGTTGTCGGCGAGGGTGGTGCCTTCGGCAGTGGCGAAGGGGATGAGGGTGCGGTGCATCAGCCGTGCGCCGGTCTCGTGTTCGGCCATTAGATCGTCACAGGCGAAGAGTGCCTCCCCCTCCTCCACTCCAAGACTGGAGGCGGTTTCCGCGGTGGCCGTCGTGCGGTAGACGGTCGGCTGCTCGACGGGGATCCACAGGGTTCCGTCGTACGACGTGAACTTGCGGCCGTTGCTTCGCACCGACCTGCCGATGGCGATGGCGGGTTCGGGGAGGGCGCGGACGAAGGAGCCCTTGCCGTGGATGACCTCGATCAGCCCCTCCGAGCGCAGTGCGGAGATGGCGTTGCGCACGGTGGGTCGTGAGACGCCGTATCGGGCGATGAGCTGGGATTCGGAGGGGAGCGGGGCGCCCGGGGGGAATTCGCCGGCGCTGATGGCGGTGCGGATCTCGGCTGCCACCTGCTGGTACAGGGCGCCAGGACGCTGGATCTCTCCCACGGTTCGTCTCCCTCGTCGTGCTCGTCGACTGCGGATCCTCGGGCGCGAGGAACCCGTCTCACATCACTCGTCAGCATAAGTGGTTGCCTCGTGCGGCCGATAGGTGCATAGTCGTCACTCGTAAGCACGAGTGACGTCAACCAGGATGGTTGGCGCGCTTCTCGGCCTGAAGGAGGCTGCTCGCTTTGCGCACCATCCCTGTGGATACGACTCGGCTCGGCCTGCTGCGGTGTGTCGTGGCGCCCGAACCGAAGCTCTCGGGACTCGAAAAGAAGGAGGTCAGGAAGGACCAGGACGGCAACACCATCTACACGGTCGGCGTGATGGTCCGGCAGGAAGCACGTCGGGTGTCGGTCATCGAGATCGCTGTGGCCGGTGAACCGGTCGGCGTCCTGGAGGGCGTTGAGGTCAAGGTCACCGGGCTGGAGGCCATCTCCTGGGCCATGGGCGACCGCAGCGGCATCAGCTTCCGCGCTGCCGCCATCACCCCCGCCCCCGCTCCGGCCTCGCCCCCGGCTTCGGGCAAGGGCGGTGGGGCCTGATGGCGACCACCCTCGTCCTCATCGCGGCCGGGCTCGTCTGGCTGCTGGCGGTCCGGTGGCAGATCCGGGAGCTGTACCCGGCCTGGTACTGGTATCTGACCGGCTACCCCGTCACCGCGTTACGGATCATCCGGACCTGGTCCAAGGTCGCCCAGCTCAACGACCTGACAGTCTCCCGCCGCCCGCCCCGGAGCCTGCTGGGCGACCTCATCGTCCGGGGTGAGGCTCTGCGCCCGGCCCCGCCCCGCATCGGGTTCCCGAAACCGACACCAACGGGCGTGCTTCTGGTCGTGCGGCTGCATCCGGGGCAGACCCCGGCGCCGTTCATCGCGGCGGCCGACGCCCTGGCTCATGCCTGGCGCGTCCACGCGGTCCGGGTCACCTCGCCCGAACGCGGCATCGTCCACCTCCTGGCCACCGACTGTGATCCGCTCCAGCGCCCTGGCATCGCCACCGCTCGCACAGAGCTGTTGTCGGCGGTGGTGGGGGTGCTGGAGACCGGTGCCGCGTGGGTGATCGATCTTCGGCTTGTTGCGCACTGGCTCGTCACTGGCGCCACGCAGTCCGGCAAGTCCAACTTGCTCGCCCGGCTCGTGGCCCAGTTCGCTCCGCAGAAGGTGGCCCTGGTCGGGATCGACTGCAAGGGCGGCATGGAGCTCGGGCTGTTCGCCCCACGCCTGTCCGCCCTGACCACGAGCCGGCGTGAAGCCGTTACCGTCCTGGACGCCCTCGTGGTCGAGATGCATGAACGCATGGCGACCTGTCGGGCGGCCATGGTCCGCTCCATCTGGGAACTCCCGAAGTCGCTGCGGCCGGTGCCCATCGTGGTGATCGTGGATGAGCTCGCAGAGCTCTACCTGTCGGACGGTACCCGCGAGAGCCGCCAGGAGGCGGAGCGCTGCTCCACGCTCCTGCTGCGGATCACGCAGCTCGGCGCGGCCCTCGGTCTGCACGTGGTCGTCGTCGGCCAGCGGGTCGGCTCCGAACTCGGCTCCGGGGTGACCGCCCTGCGTGCTCAGCTCTCCGGCCGGGTCTGCCACCGGGTCAACGACCCCGGCACCGCCGAGATGACCTTGGGTGACGTGAACAAGGAGGCGGTGGTGGCCGCCCAGTCGATTACGGCCCGGGAGAAAGGGGTCGCGATCACCACGGATGCGGATGGCCGGTGGACCCGGGCCCGCTCGCACAAGACCACCACCGAGGAAGCGCGCGACATCGCGGCGAAGTACGCCGACCTCACCCCTGCCCTGCGCACGGTCCGCACGGCCCTGCTGGAGGCCACGGAAGGAGACGCGTCGTGAGTGAGAAGGCCGCGTTCCCGATGCTCGTGATCTTCGGGATCGTCACCGTGATGCTGGTCCGCTCCCGCGACATCAAGAAGTGGGAAGCCGTCTGCGTCGGCCTGTTTGGCTTCTACCTCGGCCAGACGGCGGCGGTCTACATGATCGACGAGTTCGTGAAGTGGGTCTTCGCCCGCTTCACCCCCTGAAGGAGGGCCAGCCCGATGCCCATGCGTCCCGTCCGCTGCCCCGTCTGCAAGGGCGAGCGCTCCCGCCGCACCCACACCGGACACCGCCGACGCTGCCGCTGCTGCCGAGGCACCGGCACCATCCGCTGACCCGCCCGCGATCAGTCCTCGTCTTCTTGGCAGAGCAGCAGGCTGAGACCGCTGTTCCCGATGGAGGCATTCACGGCCCGGTCCTCCGACCCGTCCGCTGAAGCCAGAACCTGAAGATCAAGAAGTACCGCTCCCACTACCGCCACCTCGATTCCGTGCGCGCCATTGCCTGCCTCTTCCACGGATACCAGCGGTGATCGAGCACCGGCAGGCGCAAGCACACGGCGCGTGACCCGCACCGACCGCGCACAAGAAGCAGACCAGAGCGAAAGGACTAACCCCATGGACGACCCCACCCCACCACGCCATCACTGCCCTGCCGCGCGAGCGGCCCACCCCGGGAGGTCCCCACCATCCGCCCCGCCCCCATGACCCCGGCTGACAGGCGCGCCGAACTCGACCGCGCGGCGCGCCTGCGCCAACTCCCCGACATCGACCGCGACATCATCCGCCTCGCCGCCGATCCGCTCTTCCCCCGGCTGCTGGAGCAGATCACCGCCACCGGCGGCTGCGCCCGCCCGATCCACCTCACCGGCCGCACCACCACCCGCGACACGGCAACCGGCGAGATCCTGCACCACTACGACACCCGGACCGAGCCCGGCGAACGCCTCCTCGTCCGCTGCGGCACCCGCCGCGCCGCCCTCTGCGCGCCGTGCTCCCGCCTCCACGCCGGCGACACCTTCCACCTCGTCCGCTCCGGCCTCACCGGCGGCAAATCCATCCCCGCCGCCGTCCGTACCCACCCCCGCCTCTTCCTCACCCTCACCGCCC
>NZ_JBTOLC010000097.1:0-4011 GCF_054551825.1 Streptomyces sp. L500 | reverse complement strand
TCGACCGGGCCTTCGTCGTATGCGCATTCCTCCCCCATGACATCCGTCATCCGAAGTCATGACAGCCCGCACTGCGCCCCGGCGGAATTCGCCGGAAGCCTGGAGACATGGATGTCGGGGACGGTGTGATCGAGGTCTCGGAGCTGCGCCGCAGGTACGGCGGGCAGGGGGACAAGGGATTCGAGGCGGTGCGGGACGTGTCCTTCGCCGTGCGGCGCGGGGAGTTGTTCGCGCTGCTGGGGACGAACGGCGCGGGCAAGACCTCCACGGTCGAACTGCTGGAGGGCCTGGCCCGGCCCACCGGGGGCACGGTCCGGGTGCTGGGCCACGACCCGTACGCGGAACGCCGCCTGGTGCGGCCCCGGATCGGGGTGATGCTCCAGGAAGGCGGCTTCCCCGCCGATCTGAGCGCCGCCGAGACGGTACGGATGTGGGCGGGCTGCACGACCGGGGCGCGGCCCGTCGGGGAGGCGCTCGACCTCGTGGGGCTCGGCCCGCGCCGGGACGTACGGGTCAAACAGCTCTCCGGCGGCGAGCGCCGACGGCTCGACCTCGCGCTGGCCCTGCTGGGGCGGCCCGAGGTGCTCTTCCTCGACGAGCCGACGACCGGACTGGACCCCGAGGCGCGCCACACCACCTGGGAGTTGGTCCGGCGGCTGCGCGACGAGGGCACGACGGTGCTGCTCACCACCCACTACCTGGAGGAGGCGGAGTCGCTGGCCGACCGGCTGGCGATCATGCGGGACGGGCGGATCGTCACCACCGGCACACCCGGCCAGGTGATCGGCGCCCACCCGGCGCGCATCCGCTTCGCGATGCCGGCGGGCTGGTTCGTGGGCGATCTGCCGCCGCTGGCCGCGCTGGGCGTGCTGCGGCACGACGAGCACCACGGCCGGGTGGAGCTCCAGACGGCCGAGCTGCAGCGCACGCTGACCGGGCTGCTGCTGTGGGCCCGGGAGAAGGACGTCGAACTGGAGGGACTGGACGCGCGGACCGCCTCGCTGGAGGAGGCGTTCCTGGCGATCGCCGGGGCCGCGACGACGTCGGAGTCGGGGTTGGGGAGGAACGAGTGATGGCGACGGAAACGACAGTGAACGCGCGGACGACGGGCGCGCCGGGTACGGGGGTCCCGGCGGGCGCGACGACCGTGACGGGACGGGCCCTCGCCCTGGGCCGCGCGGAGCTCACGCTCCTCGGCCGCAACAGGATGGCGCTCTACACCGTCCTGCTGATGCCCGTGCTCATGGTCTACGCGATGAGCACGGCGGCCAAGGGCCTCGACATGAGCGGCACCGGGATGTCCCTGAAGGAGGCGACGATGACGGGCGCCTTCGGGTACGTCCTGCTCTTCGTCGTCTACTACAACCTCATGAACGTCTTCACCGCCCGGCGCGAGGAACTGGTCCTCAAGCGGCTGCGGACGGGCGAGGCCGGCGACGCGGAGATCCTTGCCGGCACAGCGCTGCCCTCCCTGGTGATCGCCGTCGCACAGTGCGTCCTGCTGGTGGCGGCGGGCGCGGCATGGCTGCACATGCGTCTGCCGGCCCGCCCCGAACTGCTGGTGGCGGGCGTGCTGCTGGGGCTGGCCGTGCTGACGCCGCTGGCCGCCGCGTCCACGGTTCTCGCCAGGACGCCGGAGAGCGCCCAGCTCGCGGCGATGCCGCTGACGATGGTCTCGATGCTCGGCTCGGGCATGTTCTTCCCGCTGGAGGGGCTGCCGGACGGGCTCGCGCGGTTCTGCGAGCTGCTGCCCCTGACCCCGGTCGTCCAGCTGGTGCGCGAAGGCTGGCTCGGCGGCGCGACCCTCGCCGGGACCCTCGGTCACCTGGGGGCCGCCCTCGTCTGGACCGCGCTCGCGGTGTTTGCTGTACGTCGGTGGTTCCGCTGGGAAACCCGGCGCTGAACTGCGAGAACGACCAGGCGAGAACGACCAGGGGGGTGGGGCGCGTGATCAGCCGGGTGCGGAGGTTCCGCGACCACAGCAAGATCCAGCAGATCGACATGTACATGCGCGGCGCGCTGTACGTGTGCCCCTGGCTGTTCGTCGTGTTCGAGGGCCTGGCGATGCTGGGCATGGCCGCCGGACCGGACCGGCGGGGGCTGGGCCTGGGAGCGGCCCTGCTCGTGGTGGCGATCGTGCAGGCCGCGGCCGGTGTGGGCCTGCTGCGCCGCGCCGTCGACCGCTATCTCGGCCGGGAGACCGTCCTGCGGGCGCGGCTGGTGGTCTCCTTCGTCCTGCTGGCGGTGGCGCTCTGTCTGCTGGCGCTGATCGCGACGCGCGGCAGCAAGGAACTCGCGCAGGCCGTGCCCACCATGCTCATGGGGATCGTGATGGCGCCTCTCGGCGCCCTCTGCCTGATCGTGCGCAAGCGCGTCTACTGGGCGCTGTGCGCTGCGGGCTCGCTCGTCGCGCTGGTGCCGTTCGCCGTGGTGGGCCTCCCGTTCCCGGCGCTGGTGGGCATGGTCTTCGGGGGGCTGTTCCTCACCGGGTGGGTCATGCTGATCGCGCGCGTCTCGGGGTGGATGCTCTCCATCATGTGGGAGGTCGACGCGGCCCGTGAGGTGCAGGCGCGGCTCGCGGTGGCGGAGGAACGGCTGCGCTTCTCCCGCGACATGCACGACGTTCTCGGCCGGAACCTCGCGGCGATCGCGCTCAAGAGCGAGCTCGCCGTGCAGCTGGCGCGGCGCGGCTCGGACGCGGCCGTGGACCAGATGGCCGAGGCTCAGCGCATCGCGCAGGAGTCCCAGCGCGAGCTGCGCGAGGTCGTCCGCGGCTACCGCGAGGCCGATCTCCACACCGAACTGGCCGGAGCGCGGGGGATCCTGACCGCCGCCGGGATCGAGTGCCGCATCGACGCGAGGGCCGCCGACGACCTGTCGCCGGCGGTCCAGTCGACGCTCGCCTGGGTCGTCCGCGAGGCGACGACGAACGTACTGCGCCACTCGGACGCGGGGCGCTGCGCGCTGCGGCTGCGGTCGGGCGAGGGGCGGGCGGTGCTGACGGTGGAGAACGACGGCGTGCGGGTCGGTTCCGGCGACGGTTCGGGAGGCGGTTCGGGGGGCTCCGGTAACGCCGGCGGCAGCGGTTCGGGGCTGGCGGGGTTGCGGGAGCGGCTGGCGGTGCTGGGGGGCACGCTGGCGTACGAGCACGGGGGGAACGGGACGTTTCTGCTGACGGCGCGGGTGGGGGTGGATTCCGGTTCGGAGGCGGGGGCGGGTTCGGCGCCGCCGGAGGGCGACGTCGTGGCCGATCGCCGTGGCGGCGGGGAGGAGGTCCCAGTCCCGGGAAACCGGGGGTGGCTCTCCCCCGCCGCGACGGCCGCATCCGAAGGGACGCGTGAATGAATACGCACTCGGCCTCCGGGCCGATCGAACCGATCCGCGTGATGCTCGCCGACGACGAGCACCTGATCCGCGGCGCGCTCGCCGCGCTCCTCGGGCTGGAGGACGATCTCCAGGTCGTGGCCGAGGCCGCGTCCGGGACCGAGGCCCTGGCGATGGCCCGTGCCCATCGGCCCGACGTCGCGGTGCTGGATCTCCAGATGCCGGGGGCGGACGGTGTGACAGTGGCCACATCCCTGCGAGCCGAACTGCCCGACTGCCGCGCCATGATCGTCACCGGTCACGGTCGGCCCGGGCACCTGAAGCGGGCCCTTGAGGCGGGAGTGCGCGGGTTCGTGCCGAAGACCGTCTCGGCCCAGCGGCTCGCCGAGATCATCCGGACCGTCCACGGCGGAAGCCGCTACGTGGACCCGGAGTTGGCGGCCGACGCGATCAGCGCGGGCGACTCCCCGCTCACCGCCCGCGAGGCGGAACTGCTGGAACTGGCCGAGGACGGCGCCCCCATAGCGGAGATCGCCGCGCGGGCCTCGCTGACCCAGGGAACCGTCCGGAACTACCTCTCGGCGGCCACCGCGAAGCTGGGCGCGGAGAACCGTCACGCGGCGGCGCGCATCGCACGTGCTCAAGGTTGGCTATAGTGGTGTCCGCACCGCACGAGAGCGCGGGGCG
>NZ_JBTOLC010000096.1:0-4365 GCF_054551825.1 Streptomyces sp. L500 | reverse complement strand
GGAGGCCGTGGTCATCGCCGGTGACGAGGACGCGGCCCTGGCCATCGCGGCGAGCTTTGCCGCCGAGGGTCGTAAGACTCAGCGGTTGTCGGTGAGTCATGCGTTCCACTCGCCGTTGATGGATCCGATGCTGGACGATTTCCGTCGGGCCATCGAGGGCCTGTCCTTCCAGGCCCCGGCCATTCCCCTCGTTTCGAATGTGACGGGTGAGCTGGCTACGACCGAGCTCGTCGCGACCCCCGAGTACTGGGTGCGGCACGTGCGTGAGGCCGTCCGTTTCTCCGACGGTGTCCGGGCGCTGAGCGAGGCAGGTGCTACCGCCTTCCTCGAGCTCGGCCCCGACGGTGTCCTGACCGCTCTGGCCCAGCACACCCTCGACCCCGACCAGGACCTGCCCTCCGTCCCCGCTCTCCGTAAGGACCGTCCCGAGGAGACCGCTCTCCTCACCGCCCTCGCCCAGCTCCACGTCTCCGGCGTCGACGTCGCGTGGGCCGAGCTGTTCGCGGGTACCGGTGCCCGGCGCGTCGAGCTGCCCACGTACGCGTTCCAGCACGAGCGTTACTGGCCCCGGCCCGCCGCCCTCACCGGCGATGTCTCGTCCGTCGGCCTCGTGCCCGCCCGGCATCCGCTCCTGGGTGCCGCGGTGCCGCTGGCCGACTCCGACGGGATGCTGTTCACGAGCCGGCTTGCCCCACAGACCAGCGAATTCCCCGTATCCGCCTTCCTTGAGCTGGCCATTCGCGTCGGCGACGAGGTGGACTGCGACCGCGTCACCGAGCTGACCGTCCACACGCCCCTGGCCCTCACCGGCGAGTCCGCGCTTGCGCTCCAGGTGTGGACGGGCGCGCCGGACGCGACAGGGGCACGTGCCGTACGCGTCTACTCACGCCCCGAGGACGCCCTCGACGAGCCGTGGACCGAGCACGCCACCGGCGTCCTCGCCTCCGGCGAGCAGGTCGTGCCCTTCGACGCGTCCACCTGGCCGCCCACCGGCGCCACCGCCGTCGAGGCGGGCGACGAATCCACCACCCTGTGGGTCCGGGACGACGAGGTGTACGTCGAGGCGAAGCTGACCGGCGAGGCCGCGTCCGACGCCCCCTACTACGGCATGCACCCCGCCCTGCTGGAATCCCTCGCCCAGGCAGCGGAATTCGCGGGCCTGGACGGTGAGGAAGAGCTGTCCCCGCTGTCATGGTCGGGAGTGTCCCTGCACGCAGGCGGCGCCTCGGCCGTACGGGCACGCCTCACCCGGACCGCGGGGGACTCGGTCTCGGTCGCGGCGGCGGACGCCACCGGCGCTCCCGTGCTGTCGGTGGAGACGCTGGTCCTCCACCCCCGGCCGGACGCCGACGACGCCCCCGCCGGGGCCGGTGCGGAGCAGGGCGCCTTGCTGCGCCTGGAGTGGGTCCCGGCACCCGGCCCCGCCACTACCCAGGACGTGCTTCGGTCCGTGACGCTCGGCGGCTACGGGATCGCGTCCCTGGCCGACGTACCGGCCGGCACGGATCTCGTCGTGGTCCCGGTCGCCACCACCGACGGCGAGGACGTACCCGCAGCCGCGCACCGGCTGACGGCCCACGCCCTCCAGCTCGTTCAGGAGTGGCTCGCCGACAACCGCCACGCGGCCTCCCGCCTCCTCTTCCTCACCCGTAACGCCGTCCCCGCCGACGCGGCGGACGCCGTCCGTGACCCGGCGGCCGCCGCGGTCTGGGGCCTGGTGCGCTCGGCACAGTCGGAGAACCCCGGACGGTTCGTCCTCCTCGACGTCGACGAGACCGCCGGCACCGACCCGACCGACCCGACCACCCTGCTCCCCGGCCTCCCGGGCCTGACCGGCCTGCTCGCAGGCGGCGACGCCCAGTTCGTCGTCCGCGACGGTGCGGTGCGCGTGGGGCGGCTGGCGCGGGTCGCGGTGGAGGCCGGCACTCCGGCAGCGGTACGCACATGGAATCCGGCCGGCACAGTGCTGATTACCGGTGGCACAGGCGGCCTGGGCGGCGTACTCGCCCGGCACCTCGTGACCGAGCACGGCATGAAGCACCTGCTGCTGGCGAGCCGTCGTGGCCCGGAGGCCCCCGGCGCGGCGGAGCTGGCCGACGAACTCGCCGCCCTGGGCGCCGAGGTGACACTCGTCGCCTGCGACACATCCGACCGCGCCGAGGTGAAGGGCCTGCTGGCCGGGGTCCCGGCCGCCCGTCCGCTGACCGCCGTGATCCACACGGCCGGCGTCCTCGACGACGGCATCGTCACCTCCCTGACCCCGGACCGCCTCGCGACCGTCCTGCGCCCGAAGGCCGACGCCGCCTGGCACCTCCACGAGCTCACCAAGGACCTCGACCTCGCCGCCTTCATCGGCTACTCCTCCATCTCCGGCGTGATGGGCAGCGCCGGTCAGGCCAACTACGCCGCGGGCAACGTCTTCCTGGACGCCCTCGCCCACCATCGCAGGGGTCTCGGCCTCCCCGCCCAGTCTCTGGCGTGGGGGGCGTGGGCGCAGGGGAGCGGTATGACGGGCACGCTGTCGCAGGCCGACATGCAGCGGATCGCGGCGTCCGGAGTGCCGCCGCTGACGGTCGCACAGGGCCTGGCGCTGTTCGACGCGGCCATCGGGCTCGACGAGCCGTACGTCGTCCCGATCGGCCCGGCCTCCGGCGCACGGCGCGCTCAGGGGGAGGTGCCGCCGCTGCTGCGCGGCCTGGTGAAGGGCGGCCGACGGGTGGCGGCGGCCGCCGGGGACGGTGCCGCGACCGCCGCCGGACTCGCACGACAGTTGAGGGAAATACGGGAAGAAGAGCGCGTACGTTTCGCCGTGGAGCTCGTCAGGGCGGAGGCGGCACGTGTGCTCGGGCACGCCTCGCCCGAGGCGATCGGGGCGAAGAAGGGGTTCCAGGACCTGGGCTTCGACTCCCTGACCGCCGTCGAGCTCCGCAACCGGCTGACGGCCTCGACGGGGCTGCGGCTGCCCGCCACCCTGACCTTCGACCACCCCACCCCCGTTTCCCTGGCCGAACACCTCGTCTCGCAGCTCGTGGGCGAGGACGGCCCCGACACCTCCTCCTCCCTCCTCGCGGAGCTCGACCGCCTCGACTCCGCCCTCACGACCACGGAACCCGACGCCCTCACCCGGGCGGCCGTCTCCAACCGGCTGCTCCAGATGCTGGAGAAGTGGCGGGGCGGCGCGGCCGAGACCGCCGGCACCGAGGTCGCCGAGCGGATCGGCTCCGCCAGCGAGGACGAGATCTTCGACTTCATCGACAACGAGCTCGGCCGTCTGGGCGATCGCTGACCCGGCCTCATTCTTCACACGGAAGGTTCCACGCAATGTCGAACGACAGCAAGCTCGTTGACTACCTCAAGTGGGTCACGGCGGATCTGCACCAGACCCGCCAACGGCTGCTGGAAGTCGAGGCCGGAAAGCAGGAGCCCATCGCCATCGTGGGCATGTCCTGCCGGCTGCCGGGCGGGGTGCGGTCCCCGGAGGACCTCTGGCGGATGCTGCACGAGGGACGTGACGGCATCACGCCCTTCCCGACCGACCGTGGGTGGAACATCGAGGCCCTGACGGGCGACGGCGCCGACGGCGGTGACGGCACCAGCGTCACCGCCGAGGGCGGCTTCGTCGACGCGGCCGGCTTCGACGCCGACTTCTTCGGCATATCGCCGCGCGAGGCCGTCACGATGGACCCGCAGCAGCGGCTGCTGCTGGAGGCGTCCTGGGAGGCGATCGAGCGCGCGGGCATCGCCCCGGCCTCCCTCCAGGGCAGCAAGACGGGCGTCTTCGTCGGCACCAACGGCGTCGACTACGCGGGCGTCGTGATGAACTCGCAGGAGGACGTGGAGGGCCACGGCGGCACCAGCCTCGCCGGCAGTGTCCTCTCCGGCCGAGTCTCGTACACGTTCGGGCTGGAGGGCCCGGCGGTGACGGTGGACACGGCGTGCTCGTCGTCGCTCGTCGCCCTCCACCTCGCCTCCCACGCGCTGCGCAACGAGGAGTGCTCGCTGGCGCTCGCCGGTGGTGTGACAGTCCTGTCGACGCCGATGGGCTTCGCGGGCTTCAGCCGCCAGGGCGGCCTGGCGGCGGACGGCCGCTGCAAGGCGTTCGCAGACGGCGCCGACGGCACGGGCTGGTCGGAGGGCGTCGGCGTGCTCGTCCTGGAGCGGCTGTCGGACGCCCGGCGCAACGGGCACCGGATCCTGGGCGTGATACGCGGGTCCGCGGTGAACCAGGACGGCGCGTCGAGCGGCCTGACCGCGCCGAACGGCCCGTCGCAGCAGCGGGTGATCCGCCAAGCGCTGGCGAGCGCCGGCCTGTCGACGGCCGACGTGGACGCGGTGGAGGCGCACGGCACGGGTACGACGCTGGGC
>NZ_JBTOLC010000095.1:0-4389 GCF_054551825.1 Streptomyces sp. L500 | reverse complement strand
TCTCCCCACGGGACAAGAACTCCGCACGCGTGATGCTCGTCCGGGCAGGTCTGAACCCGGCTGGCGCTGAGGGCATAGGACCTCCTGGGGCGCCGCCCCAGGAGGCAGCCTGAGCCACGAATCCCCACGCATGCCAGAGGTGCCCATAAGGGTGCACGTCCATAAGGACGGGCGGGAATCCCCGCCTTCCGGCGCGGGAGCAGTCAATGCGACACACATCGACAAAGAAACCGATAAGGAGCGTGGACCGTGGCGCACGATATCGATCCGTCATTCCTCGCGCTGCCGCTGCGCCCCCTCGCCGACGCGGCCCTCGCGCGGGCGCGGGCCCTGGGAGCCGAGCACGCGGACTTCCGCTTCGAGCGGGTGCGCAGCGCCTCGTGGCGGCTGCGGGACGCCCGGCCCGCGGGTTCCTCGGACGCCACCGATCTCGGGTACGCGGTGCGGGTGGTCCACGGCGGGACGTGGGGTTTCGCCTCCGGTGTGGAGCTGACGATGGACGCCGCGGCGCGGGTGGCCTCGCAGGCGGTGGCGATGGCGAAGCTGTCCGCGAAGGTGATCGCGGCGGCGGGGTCGGACGAGCGGGTCGAGCTCGCCGACGAGCCGGTGCACGCGGAGCGGACGTGGGTGTCGTCCTATGAGATCGACCCCTTCGACGTGCCGGACGCGGAGAAGACCGGGCTGCTCGCCGAGTGGAGCGAGCGGCTGCTGGCGGCGGAGGGCGTGGCCCACGCGGACGCGTCGCTGGTGACCGTCCACGAGAACAAGTTCTACGCGGACACCGCCGGCACCACGACCACCCAGCAGCGGGTGCGGCTCCACCCCCAGCTGACCGCGGTGGCCGTGGACCCCGGGACCGGCGGCTTCGACTCCATGCGCACCCTGGCCCCGCCCGCCGGGCGCGGCTGGGAGTACCTGACGGGCGCCGGCGGCTGGGACTGGGACGCCGAGCTCGAGGAGATCCCCGCGCTGCTGGCCGAGAAGATGCGCGCGCCGAGCGTCACGGCGGGGACGTACGACCTGGTGGTCGACCCGAGCAACCTGTGGCTGACCATCCACGAGTCCATCGGCCACGCCACCGAGCTGGACCGCGCGCTGGGCTACGAGGCCGCGTACGCGGGCACGTCCTTCGCCACGCCCGATCTGCTGGGCACCCTGAAGTACGGTTCCGAGATCATGAACGTGACCGGGGACCGGACCGCCGAGCACGGCCTGGCCACCATCGGCTACGACGACGAGGGCGTGGCCGCCCAGTCCTGGGACCTGGTCAAGGACGGCGTCCTCACCGGCTACCAGACCGACCGCCGCATCGCCCGCCTCACCGGCCTCGCCCGCTCCAACGGCTGCGCGTACGCGGACTCGCCCTCGCACGTGCCCGTGCAGCGGATGGCGAACGTCTCCCTGCGCCCGGCGGCGGACGGGCCGTCGACGGAGGAGCTCATCTCCGGGGTGGAGCGCGGCATCTATGTGGTGGGCGACCGGTCGTGGTCCATCGATATGCAGAGGTACAACTTCCAGTTCACGGGTCAGAGGGCATACGCGATCCGGAAGGGCCGCCTCGCGGGGCAGGTCCGGGACTTTGCATATCAGGGAATCACCCCTGAATTCTGGGGCTCCATGGAGGCGGTTGGAGGGCCCCAGACGTACGTCCTAGGAGGGGCTTTCAACTGCGGAAAGGCCCAGCCGGGACAGGTCGCCGCAGTGTCTCACGGGTGCCCGTCCGCACTGTTTCGGAATGTGAACATCCTGAACACCTCGGACGAGGCCGGGAGCTCCTGACAGGGGCCGCCCGCAGGCGCGAAGTCTGCACCAGGTCGACACGTGCTCACAGCCACCGACCACTTAGGCCACGTCGCCCCAGTCCTCGACGTCCCCCTCCGAGGGGGTCAGTTGAGGCGGGACGATGAGGCCCTTGAAGGGCTCCAGCTTCAGCCCGAGGCGGTTGTGCATCGTGCGGGCGCCTCGATCCATGGCCCGGCGCACGAGGTGCCCGTAGACCAGCTCCGTCGTCCTGGTGGTGCGGTGGCCGACCCACGCCGCGACCTCGAAAAGCGGGATGTCGGCGTGAATCGCCTCGGAGACGAAGAAATGCCGGAAGCTCTTCGGGGTGTACTGCGGGGTTCCGGCTGATTTGGCCGCCGCCTTGAACTGGTCAAGGAACCAGTCGTACGAGGGGTGGCGGTCATTCAACCTGGGGGATTCGAAGAACCAGTCGCGGTCCCCCCAGGTGCCGAATGTGTCGATGTGATCGTTGAAGATCTGGTTGATCGATTCCGGGACGGGCGTCTTTCGCGTCTGCTCGAAGGTGCGGTGTTTCGTGCCCCTCTTCACGCCACGCCGATACCCGGAGATCTCCTGGCAGCCGAAGGCGGAGACCTGGTGGTCCACGGCGAGGATGCTGGACTCCCAGTCCATCGACTGGTCCGAGAGCGCCAAGGACTCCCCCGGTCGCGTCCCGCAGCCCGCCATGGCCCAGAAGCCGGCGCGGATCAGCTTGGGAGCCTCCGCGATGATGCCGAGGACCTCTTCCATGGTCGGGATGTCGTCGTCGGTGACCGGGGTGTACTGGCGGCCCGAGCTCCGACGGGGATTCGCCTTCTTGCAGGGGTTACGGCCGATGATCTCGGCCGCCACGGCGTAGTTGAAGACGGATGACAGGACGTTCTCACGCCCTCGGATTCCGTTCTCCGTATAGCCCCTCGCCTCCTGATCCGCTTTCCATTCCAGGATGATCGACGGAGTGATGCTGCCGATGGGCTTGGTCCCGAAGAACGGCCCGTAGTGGTTGTCGTAGACGCTCTGGTAGTTCCGCTTCGAGGACTCTTCGAGAGTTCCCGCGCCCACCCACTCGTTCCAGACCGCTTCGAACGTCCGCTGACCCGCTTTGGGGTTGATGTACGTCCCGAGGTCCTTGTCCCGCTCGACCTTGACCGCGAACGCCTCGGCGTCTTCGAGCTTCTTGAAGGACACCTGTCGGGGCTTGCCCGCCCTGCCTCCGGGCTCCCGGTACGTCACCCGGTACGGCTTGTGCGTGCACGTCGACTTCTTGCGCCGGGGGCACGGGCAGTCTTCCTTCTTGATGGTCGCCACGTTTGTTTACCCTCCACATGTTGATGGGTTGGAGCGACTTGGATGTGAAGCTAGCCACACTGCATGCGAGCGTCAACCCAGTTGTGCAGATCGCGAGTTCGGAATCTGATGTGCTTGCCGACCCTGAGGTACGGGATGCCCCAGCGTCGGTACGAGTCCATGAGGACCCTCTTCGTCACGCCCAGCGCGGCGGCCGCTTCGTCGGGCGTCATGAGCAGGTTGCTGCCGCCTCTCATAAGCCCGGCCCCCGTCCCTGTCGCTGCGGGTACAGCTGCTCGTCGTCTTGCCGGGCCTCCTTGTAGAGCTGTCGGGATTGGGCGCGGTCCTCGGCGACTCCGGCGGCGATGAGAGCGGCGCCGGGGGTGTGGCCAGAGCCGGTATAGCGCCAGTAGGTCTCAGTGGTCGTCTCGACTTCCTGGTCGTCGTGGGGTTGGGGGCGGGCGTGGTTGGCGCGGGCGGTGCGCAGGGCGGTGTAGGTGGTGGAGTACACGCGGGATTTGGTGAGGATGTGACCTCGAAATCCGAGGGTGTGGGCCCAGGCGCGGAGGCGGAGGTCGCGGAGTTCGGGGAGGCCGCCTAGGTCCCAGCAGGTGCGCATGAGGGTGCGGACGTGGGGCGTGGCGGGGACGGCGGTTATGTCGTCGCGGGTGGTCAGGGGGTGGTCGGTGCCGGCGGAGGTGTCGGCGGCGCTCTTGGTGACGTACTTGGCGATGTAGGCGGCAACGGCGTCGTAGGCCAGGCCGTCGACGTGGTCGCGGTCGAGGACGTTCAGAGGACGGACGTCGAGCTGGGCGCCCCAGCGGAGTTCGTGGTCGCCGATGGCCGGGCTGTAGGGGCTGTGGACGGTGACGGACCGGGCTGCCGCATGGATGGCGGTGGTGAGGGCTGCGGGGGTGCCCCAGGGCGGGGGCGGGGTGTGGGGGCCGGTGGGCCCGTCGAGGCGGACGACAGCGTGGACGTGGACGGCGGCGCGGCGCTGGTACTCGGCGACCTTGGCGAAGGAAAGCCGGGCGTGCTCGCCGAACCGCGACTGGGGGATCCCGGCGGCGGTGGCGAGGTGGCGGCGGACGGCGCGGGTGAAGCGGGACCACAGTTCCCCGGCGTGGGCGTGCCAGAGGACGTGGCCGGTGTAGTCGTAGCAGCCGGGACACAGCGGCTGTCCGGCGGCCGGACCGGTCGGGGTGTGGCTCCGGTGGCAGGCGACCGGGCGGTCGTGCGTGCAGTGGCCCGTGTCGCGGCGGGGACGGCAGGGCTTGCCGTCGGGGGTGACGCGGTGGACCGGGCCGAAGGTGGGGGCGG
>NZ_JBTOLC010000094.1:0-4747 GCF_054551825.1 Streptomyces sp. L500 | reverse complement strand
GCGGCGCTGGCCCGGGTGGATGTCGTGCAGCCGGCGCTGTGGGCGGTGATGGTGTCCTTGGCCGAGTTGTGGCGGTCGTGGGGTGTGCCGGTGTCGGCGGTGATCGGCCATTCGCAGGGTGAGATCGCCGCTGCCACGGTGGCCGGAGCGCTGTCACCCGACGATGCCGCACGCGTGGTGGCCCTGCGGAGCCGGCTGATCGCCGAGAAGCTGTCCGGACTGGGCGGGATGGTCTCGATCGCCCTGCCCCGCGACCAGGTCGTCGCCATGCTGCCGGAGCACCCCGGCGTCTCCGTCGCCGCTGTCAACGGATCGTCCTCCACCGTGGTCTCCGGTGACACCGACGGCCTGAACGGTTTGCTCACCACCTGCGAGAAACAAGGCATTCGTGCCCGCCGCATCGACGTCGACTATGCCTCGCACTCCCCGCAGGTGGAGCTGATCCACGACGAACTCCTGGCAGCCCTCGCCGGGATCTCCCCCCGCACCTCCGACATCCCGTTCGTGTCCACCGTGACCGGCGAACGGATCGACACCGCCGAGCTGGGACCCGAGTACTGGTACCGGAACCTGCGTCAGACCGTCGAGTTCCAGGCGGGCGTACGGTTCCTGCTGGACCAAGGCCACACGACGTTCCTCGAATCCAGCCCCCACCCCGTCCTCGCCGTCGGCATCGAGGAGACCGCCGACCGGGCCGTGGTGCTGGAGAGCCTCCGGCGCGACGACGCGGACCTCACCCGGATGGTCTCGGCCGCCGCCGAAGCCTGGACCCGGGGCGTCGCCGTCGACTGGCCACGGCTGCTGGACGGCGGCAGGCGGATCGACCTGCCCACCTACGCCTTCGAGCGCCGACGCTACTGGCTGGAGGCCCCGGACCGGCCCCGGAACCCCGCCGACCACGGCGACCAGGACTTCTGGAGCGCCGTCGAACAGGGCGACCTCGACCGGCTGGCCGGCATGCTCCAAGGCCGGGCGGCCGTCGAGACGGACCTCCGACCGCCGCTCAAGGACGTACTGCCCGCCCTGTCCGGCTGGCACCGGGAGCGACAGCTGAAGTCGGCGGTGGACAGCTGGCGGTACCGCGTCCGGTGGCGGCCCGTGGCCGACCCGCGCACCCCGGCGGCACTGGACGGCCGCTGGACCGTCGTCGTGCCCGCCGAAGCCGCGCACGACGACATGACCGACCGGATCTGCTCGGCCCTCCGAGACCACGGCGCCGACGTCGACCGCCTGGTCCTGGCACCGGGGGAAACCCGGACGGCACTCACCGAACGACTCCGCGCGACCCGGCCGGCCGGCATCGTGTCCCTGCTCGGGCTCACCACGGCCGCGCACCCGGACCACGACGTCGTACCCGGCGCGGTCGCCGACACCGTACTGCTCGTCCAAGCGCTCACCGACGCCGCCGTACGGGCACCCCTGTGGACACTCACCCGCGACGAGACGGGCGACCCCGGCGCCGACCCGGTGACCTCCACGGCGTCCGCGCAACTGTGGGCCCTGGCCCGGGTCGCCGGACTCGAGCACCCGGAACTGTGGGGCGGCCTCCTCGACCTCCCCGCCGAGCTCGACGAGCGCGCCGCCACCCTGCTGGCCGCCGTGCTGGCCGCACCGGAAGGCGAGGACCAGCTCGCGCTGCGCCCCGCCGGGCTGCTGGCCAGGCGGCTGGTACGGGCACCCCTCCCCGACGACGCACCGGCCCCCGCCTGGCGACCCCGCGACACGGCTCTGGTCACCGGCGGCACCGGCGGCCTGGGCGGTCACGTCGCCCGCTGGCTCGCCGGCGCGGGCATACGGCACCTGGTGCTGGTCAGCCGCCGCGGCCCGGACGCCGAGGGCGCCGGGCGACTGCGCGACGAGCTCGCCGCCATGGGTGTCCAGGTCACCCTCGCCGCCTGCGACGTGGCCGACCGCGACGCGCTCGCCGCGCTCCTGGAGCGGGTCCGGGCGGCCGGGCCGCCGATCCGTACCGTCGTGCACACGGCGGGCTCCGGGCGCGGCGCCCGACTGCTGGACACCGACACCGCCGAGATCGCCGCCGTCCTCGCGCCGAAGGCCGCCGGAGCCCGCAACCTCCACGAACTCCTCGGCGACCTGGACGCGTTCATCCTGTTCTCCTCCGGCGCCGGCGTGTGGGGCAGCGGCGGGCAGGGCGCCTACGCGGCGGCCAACGCCCACCTCGACGCCCTCACCGAGGAACGCCGACGCCGGGGCCAGGCCGCCACCTCGGTGGCCTGGGGCGCCTGGGACGGCGACGGCATGGCGGCCGGGCCCGCCGAGGAATGGCTGCACAAGCAGGGCCTGCGCTTCATGAGGCCGGACACCGCGATCGACGCCCTGCACCACGCACTCGACCGCGACGAGCGCACCCTCGTCGTCGCCGACATCGACTGGCGGACCTTCGCGCCGCGCTACACGGCGGCGCGCCCCCGGCCGCTGCTCGACGAGATCCCCGAAGCCCGCCCGGCACCGGCCCCCGACGCCCCGGACGACGTGCCGGACCTCGTCGCCAGGCTCGCGACCCTCTCCGGCGACGAACGACGCCGCGCGCTGCTCGCCGACGTACGGGCCCAGGCCGCACTCGTGCTCGGGCACCCCGGCGCGGACGCCGTCCCCGCCGACCGGCCCTTCCGCGACCTCGGCTACGACTCGCTCACGGCCGTCAGACTGCGTAATCGCCTCGCGGCGGCCACCGGCCTCTCCCTCCCGGCCACCCTGGTCTTCGACCACCCGACCGCCGCGGCGCTCGCCACCTACCTCGGCACCCGGCTCGCACCCGACGCCAACCCGGCACGGACCTCGCTCCTCGAGGACCTGACCCGCCTGGAGGCCACCGTCGCCGCACTGTCCCCGGACAGCCTGCCCGTGGTCCTGCCCGACCCCGCCGAACAAGCGGCGCTCACCGTGCGGTTGAAGTCCCTGCTGGCCAAGTGGGACCAGGCCCAGGGCGGCGAACGTTCCACCACCCGAGAGCAGATCGACGACGTGGCCGACGACGATCTCTTCGACTTCATCGACGCCAAGTTCGGGCGTTCCTGACCTCTGCCGAACCACCACGCGAAAAGGATGGGCCTCCCCATGGCGGACGAACAGAAACTCCGCACCTATCTCCGGCGCGTCACCGCCGACCTGGCCGATGCCACCGAGCGGTTGCGGCAGGCAGAGGACAAGAACTCCGAGCCGATCGCCATCGTGGGCATGGGCTGCCGCTACCCCGGCGGAGTGCGTTCGCCCGAGGAGTTCTGGAAACTGCTCGACGACGGCGTCGACGCGGTGGCCGGATTCCCCGACGACCGAGGCTGGGACCTGGAGAAGCTCTACGACCCGGACCCCGACGAGCCGGGTACGTGCTACGTCCGCGAGGGCGGCTTCCTCTACGACGCGAGCGAGTTCGACGCCGGCTTCTTCGGCATCTCACCCCGCGAGGCGCTGGCGATGGACCCGCAGCAGCGACTGTTGCTGGAGTGCTCCTGGGGCGCGCTGGAACGGGCCGGCATAGACCCGTCGTCGCTGCGCGGCAAGGACGTCGGCGTCTACGTCGGAGCGTGGAACAGCAACTACGGCAGGACCAGCGGGGCGGAGAGCTCCGAAGGCCACCTCCTGACCGGCAACGCCTCCAGCGTGGTCTCCGGCCGGGTGTCCTACGCGCTCGGCCTGGAAGGCCCCGCCGTCACGGTGGACACCGCCTGCTCCTCCTCGCTGGTCGGCCTCCACCTCGCAGCCCAGGCGCTGCGCGCGGGGGAGTGCGGACTGGCCCTGGCCGGCGGCGTGACCGTGATGTCCACCCCGCTGTCGCTGGTGTCCTTCTCCCGCCAGCGTGGACTGGCGCTCGACGGACGCTCCAAGGCGTTCTCCGCCGAGGCCGACGGCATGGGCATGGCCGAAGGCGTCGGCGTGCTGGTGCTGGAACGCCTCTCCGACGCCCGGCGCAACGGCCACGAGGTACTGGCCGTGCTGCGCGGCTCGGCGATCAACCAGGACGGTGCCTCCAACGGCCTGTCCGCGCCGCACGGTCCCTCGCAGGAGCGCGTCATCCACGCCGCGCTCACCAACGCCCGGCTCGCTCCCACCGACGTGGACGTGGTGGAGGCGCACGGCACGGGCACCAAGCTCGGCGACCCCATCGAGGCGCAGGCACTGTTCGCCACCTACGGGCAGGGGAGGTCGGACGACCGTCCGTTGTGGCTGGGTTCGGTGAAGTCGAACATCGGGCACACGCAGGCCGCCGCCGGTGTGGCGGGTGTGATGAAGATGGTCATGGCGATGCGCGCGGGCGTCCTTCCGAGGACGTTGCACGTGGAGGAGCCCACGCCCGAGGTGGACTGGTCGTCGGGCGGAGTGCGGCTGCTGGCCGAGCAGCGGGAGTGGTCCGCTACGGACGGCCGGCCGCGCCGGGCGGGTGTGTCCTCCTTCGGCATATCTGGTACCAACGCCCACGTCATCGTGGAGGAGGCGCCGCCCGTCGAGCCCACCGCGGCCGATGACGAGCCGACCGCCGATGTGGTGCCGTGGGTGCTGTCCGGCCGTTCCGCAGCGGCGCTGCGGGAGCAGGCTGCCCGACTGCACTCGCTCGTTTCGACGCGGCCTGAGCTGAATCCGGTGGATGTGGGTTGGTCGCTGGCCGCCACGCGCAGTGCGTTCGAGCACCGTGCGGTGGTGGTGGGCCGGGACCGTGAGGAGTTGCTGGCCGGCCTGGCGACGGTGGCCTCCGAAGGCGGTAGCCCTGGCGTGGTGGACGCCGATGGCA
>NZ_JBTOLC010000093.1:0-5413 GCF_054551825.1 Streptomyces sp. L500 | reverse complement strand
ACGGCCGCTGCTCCTCGGCTCGGTGAAGTCCAACATCGGCCACGCGCAGGCTGCGGCGGGCGTCGCCGGAGTCATCAAGATGGTCATGGCCATGCGCCGGGGCGTGCTGCCGCGCACCCTCCACGCGGAACGGCCCTCGGCACACGTGGATTGGGCTGGGGGAGCGGTGGAACTGCTGACGGACGCCCGTGAGTGGCCGGAGGTGGACCGGCCGTGGCGCGCGGGCGTCTCCTCCTTCGGCATCAGCGGGACGAACGCGCACGTCATCCTGGAACAGGCCGCCGAGCCCGAGTCGGTGGGGGAGCCGGAGGCACCCGTGGTCCGGCCGAGCGTGGTGCCGTGGCCGGTATCCGCCAAGTCCGAGGAGGCGCTCGCCGCCCAGGTCGAGCGCGCGACCGCCCTCGCCGGGACCGCCGCCCCCGTGGACGTCGGCCACTCCCTGGCCACGGGCCGCTCGTCCTTCGACCACCGCGCGGTCCTCCTCGCCGGCCCCGACGGCTCCCTGTCCGAGGCCGCGCGAGGCCGCGCGGCCGCCGGCGGCCGCCCCCTGGCGGTGCTCTTCACGGGCCAGGGATCCCAACGGGTGGGCATGGGCCGGGAACTGTACGCCCGGTTCCCCGTCTTCGCCGAGGCCCTGGACGCGGTGGCGGCCCACCTCGACGGCGCCCTGGAACGCCCGCTGCGTGAGGTGATGTTCGAGGGCGACGCGGCCGTGCTGGACCGCACCGGTTTCGCCCAGCCCGCGCTCTTCGCCCTCGAAGTGGCCCTGTTCCGGCTGATCGAGTCGTGGGGAGTGCGCCCCGACTACGTCACCGGCCACTCGATCGGCGAGGTCGCGGCCGCGCATGTGGCGGGGGTGTTCTCTCTTGAGGACGCGTGTTCCCTCGTCGCGGCTCGTGCTCGGTTGATGGACGCGCTGCCTGCTGGTGGTGCGATGGTGGCTGTGCAGGCGTCCGAGGACGAGGTGACGCCTCGTCTGACCGCCGGCGTCTCGATCGCCGCCGTCAACGGCCCCGACGCCGTCGTCATCGCGGGCGACGAGACAGCGGTGCCCCGCATCGCCGAGAAGTTCGCCGCCGAGGGCCGCAAGACCCAGCGGCTGGCGGTGAGCCACGCCTTCCACTCGCCGCTCATGGACCCCATGCTGGAGGACTTCCGGCAGGCCCTGGCCGGGCTGACCTTCCAGGCGCCGCGCATCCCGGTCGTCTCCAACGTGACGGGCAGGATCGCGACGGCGGAACTGCTGTGCACGCCCGAGTACTGGGTGCGGCACGTCCGGGAGACCGTCCGCTTCGCCGACGGCGTCCGGACGCTGGCCGACGAGGGCGCCACCGCGTTCCTGGAACTCGGCCCCGACGGCGTGCTGACGGCCATGGCCCAGCACAGCCTCGACGACACCACCGGGACCCCGCTCGCCGTCACCGCCCTGCGCCGGAACCGCGCCGAGGAGCGCTCGCTGCTCACCGCGCTCGCCCGGCTGCACGTGGCGGGCGTCGCCGTGGACTGGGCCGCGTGGTTCGGCGGCACGGGCGCCCGCCGCGTGGACGTCCCGACGTACGCCTTCCGGCACCGGCGCTACTGGCCCAAGCCCGCCGCCGTCGCGGGCGACGTGTCCGCCGCCGGCCTCACCCCCGCCGGCCACCCGCTGCTCGGCGCGGCCGTGGCCCTGGCCGGCCTCGACGGCGTGCTGTTCACCAGCAGGCTCTCCACCCGCACCCACCCCTGGCTCGCCGACGGCACCACGTTCCCGGCCGCCGCGTACGTGGAGCTCGCCGTCCGCGCGGGCGACCAGGTCGGCCACGGCCGCGTCGACGAACTCACCCTGACGTCGCCGCTCGCCCTGGACGGCGAGCACGCCGTCCTCCTCCAGGTCTGGGTCGGCGCCCCCGACCCCGCGGGCACCCGGAAGGTGACCGTCTACTCCCAGCTCGCCGACACCCCCGACCAGACCTGGACGGAGCACGCGCACGGCATGCTGAGCCCCGGCGAGCGCGTCGCGGACTTCGGCACCGACGAGTGGCCGCCGCACGACGCCACCGCCGTCGACGCCGATGCCGTCGAGGAGTTCTACGACAAGGCCGGACACGGCCCCGCCTTCCGGACCGTCCGCGCGATCTGGACGCGGGCCGCCGGCACCTTCGCCGACACCTTCGTGGAAGCCGCCCTTCCCGCCGACGCCGCGGACGACGCCGGAGCGTTCGGCCTCCACCCGGCGCTGCTGACGGCCGTCACCCAGGCCCTCGCCATCACGGCGCCGGGCGGGGGAGGCGACGAGCCGGTACCGCTGATGTGGTCCGGGCTCTCCCTCCACGCCGGGGGCGCGTCGGCGGTACGGATACGCATCACCCGGACCGCCGAGGACACCGTCTCCGTGACCGTCGTCGACACCGAGGGCGCACCGGTGCTCTCGGCGAGCACGCTGGTGCACCGCGACCGGGCGGAGACCGAGCCCGACCGCCGGGCCGGCGGCCAGGAGCATGGATCTCTGCTGCGGCTGGACTGGGTCCCGGCACCGCAGGAGCGGTCGGAGGACCGCGAGATCAGCCGGGTGACCCTGGCCGCCGGGACGGCCGCGCCGGCCCTGGCCGGCGTCCCGGACGGCACGGAGTTGGTACTGGCCCCGCTGGAAGCGGGCGGCGACGGGACCGACGTGCCCGGCGCGGCGCACGAGCTGACGGCCCGGGCGCTCGGCCTGGTGGGGGAGTGGCTGGCGGAGGAGCGGTTCGCGGGCTCACGACTGGTGTTCGTCACGCGGGGTGCGACGGACGGGGGCGATCTCGCGGCCGCCGCCGCGTGGGGCCTGGTGCGCTCGGCGCAGACCGAACACCCGGACCGCATCGCCCTGCTCGACCTCGACGCCGATACGGACGTCGCTGACGTACTGCCCCAACTGCCGGGTCTGCTGGCGGCGGGCGACGATCAGTTCGTGGTGCGCGACGGTGCGGTGCGCGTGGGGCGGCTGGCGCGGGTCGCGCCGGAGCCGAACGCTCCGGCAGCGGTACGCACGTGGGACACGGCGGGCACGGTGCTGATCACCGGTGGTACGGGTGGCCTGGGCGGCCTGCTGGCCCGGCATCTGGTGGCCGAGCACGGTGTGCGGCACCTGCTGCTGGCGAGCCGCCGCGGCCCGGCGGCGCCGGGAGCGGCGGAGCTGGTCGACGAACTGACCGCCCTCGGCGCGGAAGCGACCGTCGAGGCGTGCGACACGGCGGACCGCGGAGAGGTGGAGCGGCTGCTGGCCGGGGTCCCGGGGGATCGTCCGCTGACCGCCGTCATCCACACGGCCGGTGTCCTCGACGACGGCGTCGTCACCTCCCTGACCCCGGACCGCCTCTCGGCCGTCCTGCGTCCGAAGGCCGACGCGGCCTGGCACCTCCATGACCTCACCAGGGAACTGGACCTGGCCGCGTTCGTCCTCTTCTCGTCGGTCTCCGGCGTGATGGGCGGCGCCGGCCAGGCCAACTACGCCGCCGGCAACGTCTTCCTCGACGGCCTCGCCCGGCACCGCCGGGCCCTCGGCCTCCCCGCCCAGTCCCTGGCGTGGGGCGCGTGGGCGCAGTCGAGCGGCATGACGGGCGCGCTGTCGCAGGCCGACATGCAGCGGATCGCGGCCTCCGGAGTGCCGCCGCTGACGGCCGAACAGGGCCTGGCGCTCTTCGACGCGGCCGTCTGCCTCGACGAGCCGTACGTCGCCCCGATCGGCCCCGCCGCGCGCGGCGGACGCGCCCCGGGCGTCGTACCCCCGCTGCTGCGCGGCCTGATCCGTGGCGGCCGGCGAACGGCCGCCACGGCGGCGGGCGGCGCCGGCACGGCGGCCGCGCTCAGCCTCCGGCTGTCCGCGCTGGGGGAGGAGGACGCGCTCCGGTCCGTGACCGACCTCGTCCGGACCGAGGCGGCCGCCGTCCTCGGGCACGCCTCGGCACGGCAGGTCGAGGCGGGCCGGGAGTTCCGCGAACTCGGCTTCGACTCCCTGACGGCGGTGGAGCTCCGCAACCGGCTCACCACCGCCACCGGTCTGCGGCTCACCGCGACCCTGATCTTCGACTACCCGACCCCGGCCGCCCTCGCGAGCCACCTCATGGCCGGGCTGCTCGACCAGCACGAGGCCGGCGGCGCCGCCGGTGCCCCCGCCACGACCCCGGCCGTCGCCGACGACCCCATCGCCATCGTCGGCATGGCCTGCCGGATGCCCGGCGGCGTACGGTCGCCGGAGGACCTGTGGCGGATGCTCGCCGAAGGCCGCGACGGCATCACCGGCTTCCCCACCGACCGGGGCTGGGACCTCAAGGCGCTCTTCGGCACGGACCCGGAGAACCGGGGCGGCAGCGCGACCCGGCGCGGCGGCTTCCTCCAGGACGTCGCCGACTTCGACGCCGGGTTCTTCGGCATCTCGCCGCGTGAGGCCCTGGCGATGGACCCCCAGCAGCGGCTGCTGCTGGAGACGTCCTGGGAGGCGTTCGAGCGGGCCGGGATCGACGCGACGGCCTTGCGCGGTACGAAGACGGGCGTCTTCGTCGGCACCACGGGCCAGGACTACGCCACGCTCGTGATGAACTCCCGCGAGGACGTCGAGGGCCACGCCAGCACCGGCCTCGCCACCAGCGTCATCTCCGGCCGGATCTCCTACACCTTCGGGCTGGAGGGCCCGGCGGTGACGGTCGACACGGCGTGCTCGTCGTCGCTCGTCGCGCTCCACCTCGCCGCCCAGTCCCTCCGCAGCGGCGAGAGCTCGCTCGCCCTCGCCGGCGGTGTGACGGTCCTGTCGACGCCGATGACCTTCGCGGGCTTCAGCCGCCAGGGCGGGCTGGCGACGGACGGCTACTGCAAGGCGTTCGCGGACGCCGCCGACGGCACGGGCTGGTCGGAGGGCGTCGGCGTGCTGGTGCTGGAGCGGCTGTCGGACGCGCGACGCAATGGTCACCGGGTGTTGGCGGTGGTGCGTGGTTCGGCGGTGAACCAGGATGGGGCGTCGAATGGTCTGACGGCGCCGAACGGCCCCTCGCAGCAGCGGGTGATTCGCCAGGCGTTGGCGAGTGCGGGGTTGTCGGCGGCTGATGTGGATGCGGTGGAGGCGCACGGTACGGGTACGACGTTGGGTGACCCGATCGAGGCGCAGGCGTTGCTGGCGACGTACGGTCGTGAGCGGGACGCGGACCGGCCGTTGTGGCTGGGCTCGGTGAAGTCGAACATCGGGCACACGCAGGCTGCGGCGGGTGTCGCCGGGATCATCAAGATGGTCATGGCGATGCGGCACGGTGTTCTGCCGAAGAGCCTGCACATCGATGAGCCCTCGTCGCATGTGGACTGGTCGGCGGGCGCGGTGGAACTGCTCGCGGAGGCGCGGGAGTGGCCGGAGGTCGATCGCCCGTGGCGCGCGGGTGTGTCGTCGTTCGGCCTCAGCGGCACGAACGCG
>NZ_JBTOLC010000092.1:0-5464 GCF_054551825.1 Streptomyces sp. L500 | reverse complement strand
CGCACCATCCTGATTGACCGCCGAACCCCGCACCACCGCCAGGACGGTGTGCCCATTACGCCGGGCATCCGAAAGCCGCTCCACGACGAGCAGGCCGACGCCCTCCGACCAGCCGATGCCGTCGGCGGACGCCGAGAACGGCTTGCACCGCCCGTCCTTGGCCAGGCCGCGCTGCTGGGAGAAGTCGATGTGCCCGCCGGGCGTCGCCGCCACGTACGAGGCTCCCGCCAGGGCCAGCGTGGACTCGCCCGAGCGCAACGACTGCACCGCCAGGTGCAGGGCGACGAGCGAGGACGAGCAGGCGGTGTCGAGGGAGACCGCGGGTCCTTCGAGACCGAGGGTGTAGGCGATGCGCCCGGATCCCATGCTGCTGAGCTTGCTCGTCATCAGATAGCCCTCGAACTCGCCGGGGGTCTCCAGGTCGAGGTAGCTCTGCTCGACGAGGCCGGTGAAGACGCCGGTCCTGGTGCCCTTGAGCGTGCCCGGGTCGATGCCGGCGTGTTCGAGGGCCTCCCAGGCGGTTTCCAGGAGGAGCCGTTGCTGCGGGTCCATCGCCAGGGCCTCCCGGGGGGAGATCCCGAAGAAGGAGGCGTCGAAACGGGTGGCATCGTCGACGAAACCGGCCTGCCGGACGTAGGTCCGGCCGGGCTTGGTGGGGTCGGGGTCGTAGAGGTTGTCGAGATCCCAGCCACGGTCGGTGGGGAAGTCGGTGATGGTGTCCCTCTCGTCCGTCACCAGCCGCCACAGGTCGTCCGGCGACCCGGCGCCGGGGTAGCGGCAGGCCATGCCGATGATCGCGACAGGCTCGTCCTTGCCGGACTCGAGCTCGGTGACGCGCTGGCGGGCCTTCTGCAGGTCACCGGTCACCTTCTTGAGGTAGGCGAGCAACTTCTCTTCGTTGGACATGCGAAACCTCGGATCTCCTTGGAGTACGTCCGGCGGGGTGAGAGGAGGGGGAGGGGGTGCGCTGAGCTTTTTTTGGGGGGTAGCGGGCCCCGGGCAGCCCCATGCGGGGCCGCCCGGGACCGGGGTTCAGTGGGCCGGGTCGCCGATGCCGTCGAGTTCGGTGTCGATCAACGCGAAGATCTCCTCCGCCGACGCCTCCTCGATCCGGCCGGCCAGATCGTCCCGGCCCGTGCCGGTGCTCACGGTCTCGGTGAGCCGGGACACGAGCGTCTGGAGGCGTACGAGGATCCGGGCGCGGTCCTGGCCCTCCGCCGGCCGACCGGCAAGCGCGGCTTCCAGGGCGTCGAGCGCGGCCGCCTCCGGGCGCCGGTCGTCCACTGCGCCCTCGGGGGCGAGTTGGCCGAGCAGGTGATCGGCAAGCGCGGCGGGCGAGGGGTGGTCGAAGGCCAGCGTGGCCGCGAGCCGCAGCCCGGTCCGCTCCCCGAGCCGGTTGCGCAGGTCCACGGCGGTCATGGAGTCGAAGCCCAGCTCCTGGAAGGCACGGCCCGGCTCGACGGCACCGGGCTCGGCGTGCCCGAGGACGGCGGCCACCTCGGTACGCACCAGGTCGAGGACGAGCGTGTGACGCTCCTCGGCGGACAGCCCGGCGAGCCGACCGGTCAGCGGGTCACCGGGGGCGGCGGACGTGGCCGCGCCACGCCGGCGCACCCCGTTCACAAGAGCGCTGAGCACCTCGGGCACCCGGCCGCTCGCACGCAGGGTCGCCGTGTCCAGCGGCAGGACCACCGGCGCGGGATCACCCGTGCGCAGCGCGGCGTCCAGGAGCCGTACCCCCTCGTCGGGTGCGATCGGGCGGAAGCCCTCGCGCAGGTAACGGTTGCGGTGGGTCGCCCCCAGGGCCGCGTTGATGCCACCGGCGACGTCCCACAGGCCCCAGGCGACACCCGTGGCGGGCAGGCCCTGGGCCGCCCGGTACCGGGCGAGGCCGTCGAGGAAGGCGCTCGCCGCGGCGTAGTTGGCCTGGCCGGGCCCGCCGATCACACCGGTGGTCGACGAGAAGAGCACGAACGCGGTCAGGTCCAGGCCACGGGTCAGCTCGTGGAGGTGCCAGGCGGAATCCCCCGTGGCGCGCAGCACGGACGTGAGGGCTTGGGGGGTCAGCTCGGGAAGCAGGGCGTTGTCCAGGATCCCCGCGAGGTGCACCACCGCCGTGAGCGGCCGGTCCTCGGGAACACCGGCGAGAGCGTCGGCGAGGGCGGCACGGTCGGCCACGTCGCATTCGGCGACGCCGACGTCCGCGCCCGCCGCCCGCAGCTCCCGCACGAGCTCGGGGTCGGTCCACTCCTGGGCGGGGCGCCGGTCGAGCAGCAGCAGGCGGCGCACCCCGTGCGCGGTCACCAGGTGCCGGACGACGTACGCGGCCAGGGCGCCGCCCGCGCCGGTGACCAGGACGGTGCCGGTGGCGGAGAAACCGGCCGGCGCGGGGGCGGGATCGGGTGCGGTTTCGGTTTGGGGTGCGTGCTGCGTGGTGTGACGCAGCCGGGGCAGCAGGGCCGTCCCGTCGCGCAGCGCCGCCTGCGGCTCGCCGGAGGCGAGTACCTCGGACAGCAGCGTGCCGGAAGGCACCGTGCCGGCGGTGGCGTCGACGAGGACGATCCGTCCGGGTGCCTCCGCCTGGGCGGAGCGCAGCAGCCCCCACACCGCGGCGGCGGCCGGGTCGTCCGCCTCCGTGGGGCCGGTGGCAAGGCCGCCACGGGTGAGCACCACCAGGCGGACGCCGGCAAGCCGTTCGTCGGAGAGCCACCGCTGGACCAGCTCCAGAGCCCGCCCGGTCGCGCGGTGCGCCGCGCCGATGACGTCCGCCGGGTCCCCGGAGCCCCCGGCGCCGGGCTCGGCGAGCACGGCGTCGACCGCCGCACCCGCCGCGACCGCGTCGCCGACGTCCGCGACCGTGGCGAAGGCGAGGGCGCCGGGGATGCCGGGGCCCGTCGCCGTTTCACCGAGCACGCCCCAGCGCGGCGGTGTGCCGGGCAGGGCGGCGGACAACGGGCTCCACCCCAGCTGGTGCAGCGGCAGGAGAGCGGCGCCCGCAGGGGTGGGCGCCTCCTGAGGAACGTCACGGAAGGCGATCCGGTCGACGGTGAGGACCGGCTGCCCGGCCACATCCGTCAGCTCCAGACGGAAAGCGCCGTCGCCGGTCCCGGCGGCCCGGACGCGGACCGTGGAGGCGCCGGTGGCGTGCAGCCGCACACCCTGCCACTGGTCAGGGACACGGAGGCTCCCGGCGGGGGCGTCGCCCGCGAGGTCGCGCACGGCGTGCTCCAGGAGCGCGGGGTGCAGACCGTAAGCGGCGGCGTCCGGCAGGAGTTCCTCGTCGAGGACGATCTCCCGCGTTTCCGGTGTGCCGCCTGTGTCGCCGCCCACGGGGGTGGCAGGCGCCGGGTCCGTCGTGGTGGTGGCAAGGACGCCCTCAACGTGCGTGGCCCAGCCGGTGTCGGTGGCGAGGTGGATGGTGACGGGGCGCCGACCGGTCTCGTCGGGTGCGCCGACGACAGTCTGCAGCCGGGTGGACCCGCTGTCCGGCAGCACCACGGGCCGGTGCACGGTCAGGCTCTCCAGGTGTTCCGCACCGACCTCGTCGGCCGCCCTGATCGCGGCTTCGACCAGTGCGGACGCCGGGAGCACCGGCGTACCGGCCGGCCCGTCCTCACCGATCCAGCCGTGGGTGCGCGCGGAGAGACGGCCGGTGAACACGACCTGTCCGCTCCCGGCGACCTGTACGGCCGTACCCAGCAGCGGGTGCCCGGTGGCATCCGGTCCGGCCCCGGCCTCGTCGGGTGCCGTGGGCTCGAGCCAGTAGCGGTGGTGCTGGAAGGCATAGGTGGGCAGGGGGACACGGCGGGCGCCGGTGCCCGTGAAGAAGGCCTCCCAGTCGACGGTCACGCCCCGGGCGTGAAGGGCGCCGAGCGCCGTGACGAGACTCTCGACCTCCCGGCGATCCCTGCGCAACGCCGCCACCGCCGACGCGTCCGAACCCACGTCGAGGGAGGACTCCGCCAACGCGGTCAGAACAGCGTCGGGACCGAGCTCGAAAAACGTGGTCACCCCTTGCCCGGCCAGGTACTGGACACCGTCATGGAAACGGACCGTCTGACGGATATGCCGGGCCCAGTACGCAGGAGAGGTCAACTCCTCCTCGGTCGCCAACATGCCCGTGACATTGGAAACCACCGGAATACGGGGAGCATGGAAAGACAGCTTTGACGCCACCTTCTCGAACTCCTCCAGCACTCCTTCCATATGCGCGGAGTGGAACGCATGGCTGACCATGAGCCGCCGGACCTTACGACCCTGCACACGCGCCACCTCGGCCACAGAGCCAACCGCGTCGGCATCACCTGAAATCACCACGGCATCGGGTCCGTTGACCGCCGCGATATCCACACCCTCACGACCGGCCAGCAGCTCGCGCACGTCGTCCTCGCTCGCCTGCACCGCGAGCATGGCACCACCAGCGGGCGCCGACTGCATCAACCGGCCACGCGCGGCCACCAACGCCGCAGCATCCCCCAGATCCAGCACCCCGGCCACATACGCCGCCACCAACTCACCAACAGAATGCCCGGCCACGAAATCCGGCCGCACACCCAAAGACTCCACCAACCGGAAAAGCGCCACCTCCACCGCGAACAACGCCGCCTGCGTATTCACGGTCTCATCCAGACCCTCACCCGAAACGATCACCTCGCTCAACGGCCGCTCCAGATAAGCGTCCAGCGCACCCGCCACCTCATCGAAAGCCGCCGCGAACACCGGGAACACCTCATACAGCTCCCGGCCCATGCCCACGCGCTGCGCGCCCTGCCCCGTGAACAGCAACGCCAGCCGCTCCGGCACCCGCACACCACGCACCACACCCACCGACGAATCACCCGAAGCCAGCGCACGCAACCCCGCCACCAAACCCTCACGATCCGAGCCGATGACGGCGGCACGGTGGTCGAACGCGGTGCGAGTAGCGGTGAGCGACATACCGATGTCGTACGGGGTCGTTCCCGTCCGGTCCTCCTCGACGTACGCCAGGAGGCGTTCGGCCTGGTCGCGCAGTGCGGCCGGGGTCCGGCCGGAGAGCGTCCAGGGGATGGCGGGCAGGGACTTCACCGGCTCCTGCGGGGCCTGCTGCTGAGCGGGGACGCCCTCCTGCTCGTCCTGCGGCTGTTCGATGATGACGTGGGCGTTGGTGCCGCTGATACCGAAAGAGGAGATGCCCGCGCGACGGGGACGCCCCGCCTCCGGCCACTCGCGCTCCTCGGTCAGGAGCTCCACGGCACCGGCCGTCCAGTCCACATGCCCCGTGGGCTCGTCGACATGCAGCGTGCGCGGCAGTACCCCGTGGCGCATCGCCTGGACCATCTTGATGATGCCGCCGACACCCGCCGCAGCCTGGGCGTGACCGATATTCGATTTCAGCGAGCCCAGCCACAGCGGCCGCTCCCGCGTGTGCTCCTGGCCGTAGGTGTTGAGCAGGGCCTGCGCCTCGATGGGGTCACCGAGCGTG
>NZ_JBTOLC010000091.1:0-5834 GCF_054551825.1 Streptomyces sp. L500 | reverse complement strand
CGGGGCGGCCGTCGGGGCCGGGGACGCCGGCGCGCGGAGAGGTGTCGAAGAGGCTGCCCGCGGCGGCACCGCCGCCGGGGCCACCGGGGCCGTTGTTGCCGCGCGGCACGATCGCCGGGCGCGGACCGCCGCCGGGCGGCGGCACCGGACGGCGCTGCTGGCCCGCGCCGGCGGCCGGGGCGCCACCGGGGCCGCCCTGGGCGCCGGGGGCCGGCTGCTTGTGGCCCTGGGCCACGTCGACCGGGAGCATGACGAGCGCGGTCGTGCCGCCGGAGTCGGACGGGCGGAGCTGGATGCGGATGCCGTGTCGCAGGGACAGGCGGCCGACCACGAACAGACCCATGCGCCGGGAGACGGAGACGTCCACGGTGGGCGGGGAGGCCAGCCGCTCGTTGATCGCCGCGAGGTCCTCGGGCGAGAGGCCGATGCCGGTGTCGTGGATCTCGACCAGCACCCGGCCGTCGGGCAGGGCGTGACCGGTGACCTTGACCTTGGTCTGCGGGGAGGAGAACGACGTCGCGTTCTCCAGCAGCTCGGCGAGGAGGTGGACGAGGTCGTTGACGACGCGGCCGGCGACCTCGGTCGGCGGGACGCCGCTGAGCTCGATGCGCTCGTACTGCTCCACCTCGGACGCGGCGGCGCGGAGGACGTCGACGAGCGGCACGGGCCGGGTCCACCGTCGGCCGGGCTCCTCACCCGCGAGGACGAGGAGGTTCTCACCGTTACGGCGCATACGGGTCGCGAGGTGGTCCAGGCGGAACAGCGAGGAGAGCTGGTCCGGGTCGGCCTCGCGGCTCTCGAGCTCGGAGATCAGGGACAGCTGACGCTGGATGAGGCCCTGGCTGCGACGCGAGAGGTTGGTGAACATCGCGTTGACGTTGCCACGGAGCAGGGCCTGCTCGGCGGCGAGGCGGACGGCTTCCTGGTGCACGTGGTCGAAGGCCTTGGCCACCTGGCCGATCTCGTCCCGGCTGTGCACACCGACGGACTCGACGGACGTGTCGACGTCCTGCGGGTCGGTCTCGGACAGCTGCTTGACGAGCTCGGGCAGCCGCTCCTGGGCGACCTTCTGGGCGGTGTCCTGCAGTCGCCGCAGCGACCGCACCATGGACCGGGCCACGACGAAGGCGCCGACGAGCGAGATGCCCAGAACGAGGACGATGAGGGCACCGTTGAGGATGGCTTCCTGGTTGGCCTCGTCACGAAGCTCCAGGGCCTTCTGGTCCATCTCGGACAGCAGCGTCTGCTCGATCTTCGCCATCTCTTCGAGCTTGACGCTGTCCTGGTCGTACCAGTCGCGGTAACTGGTCTTCTCGTTCTTCAGCGCGTCGGCGTTGTTGCCGAAGGCGCGCTCGGCGAACGTGTTGGCCGAGGTGACGTTGGTGTCGCCGCCGTTGAGGGCCTTCAGCAGGCTGGCGGAGTCACCGGCGCGGATGGCGGTGAAGCGGCGCAGGGCCTCTTCCTCGTTGTCCAGGGCCTGCTTGCCGTAGAGGTGGTCGTTGGCCGACAGGCCCGCGCCCTTGGGGTTGGCGAGCGCGGCGCTGAGGACCGCGCGCTGCATGGAGGCGTACTCCTTGGCGGAGGAGAACGACGCCAGCGCACGGGTCGAGGTGATCATGTCGCTGTTGCTGGTGGCCTGGGCCATGTCCTGGGACAGCGACAGCAGCGAGGTGATCAGCGCGTTGTAGCTGTTGACCGTCTGCGCGATGGACGAGTCCTGGTACGCGTTGCCGCGAATGGCCTTGATCTTGTCGAGCTGCTTGCTGATGTCGACAAGGGTGGTCCGGACACCGGTCATCGTCGGGTCGTTCGGCTTGACCTTCTGGGTCGTGCTCTTGAACGCCTCGATGGCCCGGTCGGCCTTCACCCGCGTCGCGACGATCTGGTCGTCCTTCGCGTTGTTGGTGATGATCGGGCCCGCCGACCGGTCGCGCTCCTCCTGGAGGGCGTCGGCGAGCTGGGTCGCCTTACCCGTCATCTCCGTGAGGAGCTTCATGTGGTCGAGCTGGTCGACGTTGATGAGAGCGTCGTCGATACGGAGGGCACCCAGTGTGGTGGCCGCGACGACGGGGAGGGCCAGCAGCGAGATCAGACGGGTGCTGATTCGCCAGTTGCGCAGGGCTATTCGCGAGCCCGGCCCCGTGGGACCACTCTTCTTCGGCTGTTCGGCGGCTTCGCCGCCGTTCGCCGTGTCGACCGGCGGGCCGGCGGGCGTGCCGCGGTCGGTCGCACCGCGCGGCTCCTGCTCCGCCGCAGCGCTGCCATCCCTCTTGAAACGTCCCTGCACTAGCGTCGCAACCTCTGGACCAGGCGTCCCACCGGTTTGAAGCGGAGGGACGGTGTCGAGTCGTGGGGGGACCGCGGTGCCCCCCTGGCGGTCCCCGGAATTCCAGCACAGTGCCGGATCTCCCAACAAGGCCGGTGGGGGTGCTGGCATAGGCCGTGACCCAGGGTGAGGGAAGCGGTGACGGACCGTAGAAGATTGTGTCCTTTATGCCGGACTTATTGTCATGAGTCGCACAGCCGACCTTGGAGGGCCCCGACTGTCCCAGTCGCCATGATCAAGAGCGGAACGTCAGGTTCAGCCCGGCAATGTCCGTTTCGTGGAGGCGTTATCGCTGTCCGGTATGCCGTATTTTTCGGGCTGTTCGTGAGCAAACTCACAAGGAACTCATGACTTGTCCCGCCAACGGCTGGGGATAGGCGCGCCGTAGCCTGGTCCTTTGCACAGGCGGCGAAAACGTCCAGTCAACGCCCCAGAGATCGATAACGCGAGGCCCCCAAGTGAAGACCGCACCGTCGGCTCGTCCGTCCCTGAAGACCGCCAACCCCCGTCGCACGACGCTCGCGCACCTGAAGGACGCCGAGTCGCTGCGCGTGGCCGACACCGACCGCCGTGAGCACGCCCTGGAGCTCCCCGCGGTCACCGCCAACCCGCGCCGCACGGTCCTGATGACCGCGCCCGTGGCGGCCGTCCCCGCGGAGTGACCCCGTCCGGCGGCTGACCCCGCCGGACCACGGCGGCGCACGGGTCGCGCACGCCCCCCGCGATAGCCTGGGGCGTCAGACTCCGGCCAAAGCAAGACAAGGGGAAGAAGCCTCCCGTGCGCATCGCCAGGTTCTCCATTGACGGAAACGTCGCGTTCGGCGTCGTGGAGGGGGACGCCTCCACCGAAGGCGGCCCCGTTCTCGACATCATCAAGGGGCACCCCTTCGCGGAATTCGAGCGCTCCGGGCAGAAGATCCCGCTGAGCAAGGTGCGGCTGCTGCCGCCCGTGCTGCCCAACAAGGTCGTCGCCGTCGGCCGCAACTACGCCGAGCACGCCGCGGAGCTGGGGAACGAGGTCCCCGAGGCGCCGCTGACCTTCTTCAAGCCCTCGACCGCCGTCATCGGCCCCGGCGACGCCATCGCCTACCCCTCCTTCTCCAGCGCCCTCCACCACGAGGCCGAGCTGGCCGTCGTCATCGGCCGCATGTGCCGGGAGGTCCCGCGCGAGCGCGTCAAGGACGTCATCCTCGGCTACACCTGCGCCAACGACGTCACCGCGCGCGACGTCCAGGAGCGCGAGAAGCAGTGGGCCCGGGCCAAGGGCTTCGACACCTCCTGCCCCCTCGGCCCCTGGGTCGAGACCGAGCTGGACCCGAGCGACCTCGGGATCATGTGCACGGTCAACGGCCAGCAGCGCCAGCTGGGCCGGACGAGCGACATGGTCCGCTCCATCGAGGACCTGATCGTCCACATCACCGAGGCGATGACGCTGCTCCCCGGCGACGTCGTCCTCACGGGCACCCCGGCCGGAGTCGGACCGCTCAACGTCGGCGACGAGGTCGCCGTCACCATCGAAGGCATCGGCACTCTCACCAACAAGGTGATCAAGCGTGGCTAACGCGAACGTCCGCGTACGTTTCTGTCCCTCGCCGACCGGCAACCCCCACGTGGGCCTGGTCCGCACCGCCCTGTTCAACTGGGCGTTCGCCCGCCACCACGGCGGCACCCTCGTCTTCCGCATCGAGGACACCGACGCGGCGCGCGACTCCGAGGAGTCGTACCAGCAGCTGCTGGACGCCATGCGCTGGCTGGGCCTCGACTGGGACGAGGGCCCCGAGGTGGGCGGCCCCCACGCGCCGTACCGCCAGTCGCAGCGCATGGACCTCTACAAGGACGTCGCCGCCAAGCTGCTCGACGCCGGCCACGCCTACCGCTGCTACTGCACCACCGAGGAGCTGGACGCCCGCCGCGAGGCCGCCCGCGCCGCCGGCAAGCCCTCCGGCTACGACGGCACCTGCCGCGAGCTCACCGCGGAGCAGAAGGAGGCGTACGAGCGCGAGGGCCGCGAGCCCATCGTCCGCTTCCGGATGCCCGACGAGCCGATCACCTTCACCGACCTGGTGCGCGGCGAGCTGACCTTCACCCCGGAGAACGTTCCGGACTACGGCATCGTCCGCGCCAACGGCGCCCCCCTCTACACGCTCGTCAACCCCGTCGACGACGCGCTGATGGAGATCACCCACGTGCTGCGCGGCGAGGACCTGCTGTCCTCCACCCCGCGCCAGATCGCCCTCTACAAGGCGCTCGCCGAGATCGGCGTCGGCAACGGCACCACCCCGTCCTTCGGCCACCTGCCCTACGTCATGGGCGAGGGCAACAAGAAGCTCTCCAAGCGCGACCCGCAGGCCTCCCTCAACCTCTACCGGGAGCGTGGCTTCCTCCGCGAGGGCCTGCTCAACTACCTCTCGCTGCTCGGCTGGTCCCTCTCCGCCGACCAGGACCTCTTCTCGATGGACGAGATGGTGGCGGCGTTCGACATCAAGGACGTCAACGCCAACCCGGCCCGCTTCGACCTCAAGAAGGCCGAGGCGATCAACGCCGACCACATCCGCCGCCTGGACGCGAAGGTGTTCGCCGAGGCATGCGAGCCCTGGCTGAAGGCCCCGCACGCCAACTGGGCCCCCGAGAACTTCGACCGGGCCGCCTGGGAGGCCATCGCCCCCCACGCCCAGACCCGGCTGACCGTCCTCTCCGACATCACGGCCAACGTCGACTTCCTCTTCCTGGACGAGCCCGTCGAGGACGAGGCGTCCTGGGCCAAGGCCATGAAGGAGGGCTCGGACGCCCTGCTGCGCACGGCCCGCGAGAAGCTCGCCGAGGCCGAGTGGAACGCGGACGCCCTCAAGGCCGCCGTCGTCGCGGCGGGCGAGGAGCACGGCCTGAAGCTCGGCAAGGCCCAGGCGCCCGTCCGTGTGGCCGTCACCGGCCGCACGGTCGGCCTCCCGCTCTTCGAGTCCCTCGAGGTGCTGGGCCGTGAGCGCACCCTGGCCCGCGTCGACGCCGCCCTGGCCAAGCTGGCCGGCTGACGCCCGTACGTCCCGCCACGAGGGGCCCGGCAGCCTTCGGTGAAGGCCGCCGGGCCCCTCGCGCACCGCGTGCGCACGGCCGCCCGGCCACCAGGCGGGTTATCGATTTTGGACCCCAGTCCACCTTCGGGTAATGTTCTTCCTGCGCCGCCCGAGAGGGCCGAGAGGCCGGAGCGGAGGGCGCGAGCCGAACAAGACCCCTTCCGGGGGGTGGAGTTACGGTGGGGTATGGTGTAATTGGCAGCACGAGTGATTCTGGTTCACTTAGTCTAGGTTCGAGTCCTGGTACCCCAGCCAAGAATTCTGAGAATTCTTCTTCGAAATTCTCTCGCAAAACCACTGATAAAGTGGGGTGCGAGTGGAAAAAAGTAGAAGCGCAGTGCTTGCCCCCGTTGTGTAGCGGCCTAGCACGCCGCCCTCTCAAGGCGGTAGCGCCGGTTCGAATCCGGTCGGGGGTACTGATTCCTGAAAGGGGTAAT
>NZ_JBTOLC010000090.1:0-5842 GCF_054551825.1 Streptomyces sp. L500 | reverse complement strand
GGGCACCTATATCCGTGCCTATACCGCGACGACTCGTCCTGTGGCTTCTCCATCGCCGTTCCCGTCGCCGTCCCGCAGGGAACCGTGCCGTTCCGCCCAGCCGGAGAGCGCGGTGTGCACGGCCCGGTCCATATGGCGAAGGCCGGTGAGGTCCAGCTCGACTCCGCGCTCGACTCCGCTCTCCATTCCGCGCTCCGCTCCGCGGCTGACCCGGTCACCGGACCGGTCGCCGTCCCGGTACAGGGCGTCGAGCTCGTCCAGGAGCCGGGGCAGGCGCAGGAAGTTGGCGTTGCCGAGCACCCGTGCCCGTACCCGGCCGTCCCTCGTCGTCGTGGTCTCGATGTGGACGTGGGAGGTTTCCCAGGCCGCCTTCACGATGGCCAGCAGCAAGCCGACGATCACGCCCTCGAAGAGGTTGGTCACGACGATGGCGATGGTGGTCGTCACCAGCACCGCGACCTCGCCGCGGTGGTCCCGCCAGAGCGGGCCCAGCTCGCGGCCCGGCAGGAGCTTCCAGCCCGCGTGGACGAGCACCCCCGCGAGCGCCGCGACCGGGACGAGTTCCAGGGCCCAGGGCAGCAGCGTCGCGAAGACCAGCAGCCATACGCCGTGGAGGACGCGGGATGCCTTCGTCCGGGCGCCCGCGTGCACATTGGCGGAGCTGCGGACGATCACGGCGGTCATGGGCAGGGCTCCGAGCACGCCGCAGACGGTGTTGCCGGCGCCCTGGGCGATGAGTTCCTTGTTGTAGTCCGTGCGCGGTCCGTCGTGGAGCCGGTCGACGGCGGCGGCGCTGAAGAGGGTCTCGGCCGAGGCGATGAGCGCGAAGGCGAGCACCGTTCCCAGGACGCCGAACTCGGTCAAGCGCGCGAAATCGCCACTCCACGGTGGCTGAATGGCGTCGAAGAGCCCACGCACCCGGACCCGGTCGACGGGCAGCCGGAGCAGCCCGACCGCCGTCATGGCGAGCGCGACCGCGGCCAGGGGCGCCGGGACGAGACGCGCGCCCCACTGCCAGCGTGGCCACAGCACCAGAACGGCCACCGTGCCGACGCCGACGGCGAGCGCGGCGAGCGAGTCGGCCGAGGCGAGGGTATCGGTGAGCAGGGTGACCAGCCCGCCGAGCTTCTCGAGCGCTCCGGCCGGCGCGTCCGCGTCGGCGAGCGCGTATAGCTGCCCGGCGATCAGGACGATGCCGATGCCCGCGAGCATGCCCTGCACCACCGCGACCGAGATGGCCCGGAACCAGCGGCCCAGTTTCAGCAGCCCCATCGCCACCTGCAGCAGCCCGGCGGTGAGGACGAGCACGCCGAGCGCCCTGAGCCCGTACTCCCGTACGGCCTCGTAGACCAGCACCGTCAGGCCGGCCGCCGGGCCGCTGACCTGCATGCTGCTGCCCGGCAGCAGGCCCGTGAGCAGGCCGCCGACGATGCCGGTCACGAGGCCCAGCTCCACGGGGACGCCGGACGCGACGGCGATGCCCACCGAGAGCGGCACGGCTATGAGGAAGACGACCAGCGACGCGGCGAAATCGGCCCGGAGGTTGGCGAGAAGGCCAACGCGGTCGACGGTGGTGCGGACACGGCGGAAGAGGGTCTTCTGCATGAGGTTTGCCTCCAGCGCGCTCGAGGCGCGCGCAGCGATGCGATGAGGATCGTTGCCAGACAGGTGGAGTAAGGGGCCGATGGGCAGCGGGGGGCGCTGATGAGCGCACGGCGACAAGTGGCGCCGGCGCCGTCGTCCCTGCGGCGCCGGGCTGTTAATCACTCGACCATATTTTGGCCAAGTCGTGGTGCAGATCGCCGAGTTGATTTGTAACCACGGTGTAAACGCCGTGTCGGGAAAGGGGAGCTACCGCTTCCCCGGGCGCCCCCCGGGCGACCGAGGTGGGAGGATGAAGCGAGCCCAGCGGAACGAAGAGGTGAGCCCCCGTGCAGCAGAGAGTCGCCGTCCTCGGCACCGGAAAGATCGGCGAGGCCCTCCTCAGCGGCATGATCCGCGCGGGCTGGTCCACGGACGACCTGATGTGCACGGCCCGCCGCGCCGACCGCGCCGAGGCGCTCCGCGCCCGCTACGGCGTCGAGGTGGTCAGCAACACCGAGGCCGCCAAGACCGCCGACACCCTGATCCTGGCAGTCAAACCGCAGGACATGAGCACCCTCCTCGAGGAGCTCGCCCCGCACCTGCCCGCCGACCGCCTCGTCATCAGCGCCGCGGCCGGCGTGCCCACCGCCTTCTTCGAGGAGCGGCTGCCGGCCGGCGTCCCCGTCGTCCGCGTCATGCCGAACACCCCCGTCCTCGTCGACGAGGGCATGTCCGTCATCTCCGCGGGCTCCCACGCCACCGAGGACCACCTCCTCCGCGCCGAGGCGATCTTCAAGCCGGTCGGCAAGACGCTCCGCGTCCCCGAGTCGCAGCAGGACGCGGCGACGGCCCTCTCCGGCTCCGGCCCGGCGTACTTCTACTACCTCGTCGAAGCCATGACCGACGCCGGCATCCTCCTCGGCCTCCCCCGGGACAAGGCCCACGACCTGATCGTCCAGGCCGCCATCGGCGCCGCGGTCATGCTCCGCGACAGCGGCGAGCACCCGGTGAAGCTCCGCGAGGCCGTCACCTCGCCCGCCGGTACGACCATCAGCGCGATCCGCGAGCTCGAGAAGCACGGCGTACGCGCCGCCCTGATCGCCGCCCTGGAGGCCGCCCGCGACCGCAGCCGCGAACTGGGCACCGGCCACAGCTGACGCCTCACGGCTGACGGCCCACGGTTGACGCCCCACGGCTAACGGCCCATAGCTGACGAGACCGGCCGGCCCGGGCACTCAGCCCAGCAGCGCCGCCGTGGAGACGACCTTCGCGAAACCGCCCGCGTGCAGATTGGCCGCCGTCGCCCGCGCCAGCTCGGCGGCCGTGAGGACCCGGCCGTCGGGACCGACGGCGTCGAACGTGTGCGTGGCGTCGAGCGGCACGATCACGTCGTAGCCGAGATTGCCGCCCATCCGGGCGGTGGTCTCCACGCACCAGTTCGTCATGATGCCCACGACGACGATCTGCCGTATCCCCGCCGCGTCCAGCCAGCTCCGCAGGTCCGGCGTGCCGATGAAGGCGGAGTTCACGGTCTTCGTGAGCAGCAGCTCCGGACCGGTGCCCCGGCCCCGGCGCTCCTCGACGAAGTCCTGGAAGTCGTTCCCCTCCTGCCCGGGGCGGAGCGGGGAGTCCGCCTTGAGCGAGTCGTGCCGCACGAAGACGACCGGCCGGCCAGCCTCCTGCCAGGCGTCGACGAGCGCGGCGATATTGCCTTCGGCGGCGGGGTTGTCCCGGGGCGGGAAGGACGGATCGTGCCAGGCCTTCTGCACGTCGATGACGATGAGGGCGGCGTTCTTGGCGAGTTCGTTGATCTCCATGTCCATCATCCTTTCGGCGCCGCACAAGGGCCGACAGTGGCAGAAGAGACCCTGTTCGATGGATTAGCGCCACAGGGTGCCGCATCTGGTGCAGCATGACCGTCATGCAGCCAACCGGCACCGCCCAGCGCATCGCGCATCGCCCCGCCCAGCGCATCGCCCTCGTCGCGTTTCCCGGCATACGAGCCTTCGACGTCGCCGTCATCGCCGAGGTCTGGGGCGTCGACCGCACCGGGCGCGGCGCCCCGCACTTCGAACTCCGCCGCTGCGCGCCGGACCGCGCGCCCGTGCGGATGCCCGGCGGCCTCACCCTCGCCCCCGACGAGGCCCTGGACTGGACGGCCACCGCCGATCTCGTCGTCGTCCCCGGCGTCGAAGACCACCTGGCCACCGTCCCCGAGCCCGTCCTGGACGCGCTGCGCGAGGCGCACCGGGCCGGTGTTCCCGTGGCGGCGCTGTGCGGGGGAGCCTTCGTACTCGCCCAGGCCGGGCTCCTCGACGGGCGGCGCGCTGTCACCCACTGGAACCTCACGACTCTGCTGTCCGCCGCCCACCCGGACGTCGAGGTCGTGCCGGACGCCCTCTTCGTCGAGGACGACGGCGTCTGGACGGCGGCGGGCGTCGCCGCCGGGATCGACCTCTGCCTCCACCTGGTCCGTACCGCCCACGGCGCCGAGGCGGCGGCCACCATCGCCCGCTCGATGGTCACCGCCCCCTTCCGCACGGGCACCCAGGCACAGTTCATCGAGCACCCCGCGCCGACGGCCGACGACCGCGAGGCATCGGACACCCTCGCGGCGGTACGCGAACGAGCGCTCCGTCGGCTGTCCGAACCGCTCACCGTCGCCGACCTGGCGCGCTGGGCCGGCATGTCACCGCGCTCCTTCGCCCGCCACTTCACCGCCACCACGGGGACGACCCCCATCCAGTGGCTCCTCGACCAGCGCGTCGCCGCGGCACAGCAGCTCCTCGAACGCACGGACCTACCCATGCCCGAGGTCGCCCGCCGCTGCGGCTTCGGCAGCGAGGTCACCATGCGCCAGCACTTCGCCGCCCGCCTCGCCACCAGCCCGCGCGACTACCGCAGGTCCTTCCGCGCGGTGGGGTGAGACGGCCGCTGTCCGCTGTGCGCCGGGCGGCGGGTGCGCCCGTCACCTCGCGGGAAGCAGGCCGATCGCCTCGTACGCGGCGTCGACCGTCGGCTTGGCGAGCCACCGCGCCCGCTCGGCACCGGCCCGCAGCACCTCGTCGACATACCCGGGGTCCGCGCACAGCTCCGCGTGCCGGTCCCGGATCGGCCGCAGCGTCTCGACGACCGCGTCGGCCGTGTCCTTCTTCAACGCCCCGTACGAGCTGTACCGCGCGGCCAGCTCCGCCGGACCGCCGCCACCATCGCCCGCCGCCTGCGTGCACGCCGCCAGGATCTCCAGCAGATTCGCGACGCCGGGCCGCGCCTCCCGGTCGTGGACGACCTCGCTCCCGCTGTCGGTCACCGCGCGCATGACCTTCCGGCGCACCACGTCCGGCTCGTCGAGCAGATAAACGATGCCGGACGTCTCCCCATGCGACTTCCCCATCTTGGAGGTGGGGTCCTGGAGGTCCATGACCCGTGCCGCCACGGCCGGGAGCACGGCCTTCGGCACCGTGAACGTGTGCCCGTACCGCTGGTTGAACCGCACGGCCAGGTCGCGGGTGAGCTCGACGTGCTGCGCCTGGTCGTCACCCACCGGGACCTCGTCCGCCCCATAGGCGAGGATGTCCGCCGCCATCAGCACGGGATAGGTGAGGAGAGACAGCCGGACGCTGCCTCCCGCGGCCCGTTCCTTCGCGGATTTCTCCTTGTACTGGATCATCCGCCGCATCTCCCCGTCGTTCGCCGTGCACTCGAGGACGTAGGAGAGCCGTGTGTGCTCGTCGACGTGACTCTGTACGAAGAGGGTGCAGAGGGCGGGGTCCAGTCCGGCGGCGAGGAACAGGGTCGCCGCCTGCCGGCTGAGCCGGCGGACGCGCGCCGGGTCGTGGTCGACGGTGAGGGCGTGGAGGTCGACGACGCAGAAGAGGGCGTCCGCCCGGTGCTGGTCGACGGTGACCCACTGGCGCAGGGCCCCGAGGTAGTTGCCGAGGGTGAGGTGGCCGGTGGGCTTGATGCCGCTGAAGATCCGGGTCATGGGTGTCGTGGCTCCTTGGGTCCTGAGAGTCGGGACCACCGCCACGGACAGCAAAAACGGCCGCCGAGGCGGCGGCCGTTGGATGCATGCGCGCTGCGCGCGAGGTCGGGCCGCCGTCAGGCGGCCCACCACAGCTGGGTGCGGGCATGCTTCGTCATGCGGCCGACCGTACGCCCGCCAAACCCACTTGCGCCACTGGTTTGATGATGGTTACAGGCTCGTGTAGAGTCCTTCGAGTTGCCACGGGGTCCGCGAGGACGACGGGGCGGCACT
>NZ_JBTOLC010000009.1:0-203710 GCF_054551825.1 Streptomyces sp. L500 | reverse complement strand
TGCCGACCTCGGCCAGCGCATCCACACCCGCAGCGGCCCGCCCACCCCCGACGACCTCGACGAGCTGCTCTCACGGCGCCGCAAGACCCAGGTCTTCCTGGCCCATCCGCGGACGATCGCCGCCTTCGGGCGCGAGTGCACCAGCCGAGGTCTCTACCCGAAGAACATCGATTTCCTGGGCACCTCCGTGCGCTCCTGGCGCGGTGTCCCCCTGCTGCCCTGCAACAAGATCCCGGTGAGCGACACCGGCACCAGCTCGATCATCGCGATGCGCATGGGCGAGGACAACCAGGGCGTCATCGGGCTCCACCAGACCGGTATCCCGGACGAGTTCCAGCCCAGCCTCAATGTGCGCTTCATGGGCATCAACGAGCAGGCCGTGTCGTCCTACCTGGTGAGCGCCTACTTCTCGGCGGCCGTCCTGGTCCCGGACGCGCTGGGTGTGCTGGAGGACGTGGAGATCGGGCGCTGAGAGGCGTTGCCGGGCCGGTCAGGGCCTGACGCCGCCGACGATCTCGGCGGTGGCGTTGATCCCGTGCGAGATGGTCGGCGCGACGCTGGTGCTGGCGAGCACGAAGCCCAGCAGAACGCAGACCATCGCGTGCGAGAAGCGCAGCCCTCCGTTGCGCATGAACACCACCGACAGGATCAGAAGCAACAGGACCATGGAAATCGATACGGCCATGATGTACCTCCTCGGTGCGGCAGCGGGCGTCCGCCAGTCTTGCTCATCTCACCGCAGGGACCGGTGCGACGGGCATACGCCATCCGGGTGGGAATCACCGATTCGGCCGTGAACGGTGGAACGGGTGCGCGAAACGGGGTGACAGCCGGGGGCGGACGGGGCACACGCCACCCGGCTGTCGGCTCGTGCGGGCCCTCGCCGCGGGCCCGGCGGCCCGCCGGCGTGCCGCGCGTGACACACGCCCCCACGGAGCGCATTCCGACGGGCAGACGGCGCCGAGGATGCCTAGGCTGACGGAATGAGCCGCACAGTCCGGGACCGGTCCGCCGCAACCGTGCGGGAATCGGGGGCGCCGGGGGCACCGGGGGCGCGCTCGACGCGGGAGGGCGCTGGGGGCGCCGAACGGGCCACCGCGTGGCAGCGCTTCCTGCGCCGGGTGCCCAACGGCTTCGCGCTCTTCTTCGGCCTGCTCGGCGTCTTCTGCGCGCTGACCGCCCTGATCCCGCCGCTGCGCCGCGCGGTGCTGCCGCTGACCCGCGCCCTGGACCTGCTGACGATCCCCACGGCCGCCAACCTCGCCTACGCCGTCTTCCTGCTGCTGCTCGCCGCCGCGACCGCCGCCCGCAAGCGGGTGACGCTCTGGTTCGTGCTGGCCTACCTGGCGCTGCTGGTCTTCACCGACGCGGTGCTGCTGGCCGTGGGCTACTGGGACATGATCCCCTCGCTGGCGCTCAGCCTCGCCGCGATGACGCTGCTGGTCCTGGCCCGGCGGGAGTTCTACGCGGCGTCCCGGCGCGGCGCGTTCCTGCGCGCCCTGCTGGTGCTGGCGGCGGGGCTGGCGGTGGCGATCCTGGTGGGCTGGGCGCTGGTGTCGCTGTTCCCGGGCACGCTGGAGCGCGGCGGCGGCAACCGGCTGCTGTTCGTGGCGAACAAGGTGTGCGGCGGCCTGGTCAGCGGGCGGCACTTCGCCGGGCACCCGCCGCACTGGCTGTTCTTCCTCCTCGGCCTGCTCGGCGCGCTGGCCCTGCTGAACGCGGCGATGACGCTCTTCCGCTCGCAGCGCCTGGAGGCGGCCCTCCACGACGACGAGGAGCCGCGCATCCGCGCCCTCCTCGGCCGCTACGGCGGCCGGGACTCCCTCGGCTACTTCGCGACCCGACGCGACAAGGCCGTCGTCTTCTCCCCCAGCGGCAAGGCCGCCGTCACCTACCGGGTGGAGGCCGGGGTCTGCCTGGCCTCCGGCGACCCGCTGGGCGACCCGGAGGCGTGGGACCCCGCGATCGCGGCCTGGCTGGAGGTCGCGGGCCGCTACGGCTGGCAGCCGGCGGTGATGGGAGCCGGCGAGGAGGGCGCCAGGGCCTACGCCCGCGCGGGGCTGGGCGCGCTCCAACTGGGCGACGAGGCCATCCTCCAGGTGGCCACGTTCGACCTGGAGGGCCGGGAGATGCGGGTAACCCGGCAGGCCGTCCACCGGGTGGAGCGCACGGGCGCGACCGTGCGCGTACGGCGTCACTCGGCGCTCTCCGACGAGGAGATGGGCGAGGTCATCCGGCGCGCCGACGCCTGGCGGGACACCGAGACCGAGCGCGGCTTCTCGATGGCGCTGGGCCGGCTGGGCGACCCCGCCGACGGGGACTGCCTGCTCGTCGAGGCGTTCGACAGCGAGGGCACGATGATCGCGCTGCTGTCGTTCGTGCCCTGGGGGTCCGACGGGATCTCGCTGGACGTGATGCGCCGGGACCGGGCGGCACCCAACGGGGTCATGGAGTTCATGATCAGCCGCTTGTGCGCCCAGGCCGGGCGGTTCGGCGTCAAGCACATCTCCCTGAACTTCGCCGTCTTCCGCTCCGCGTTCGAGGAGGGCGCGCGCATCGGCGCGGGCCCCGTGCTGCGCCTGTGGCGCAGGCTCCTGCTGTTCTTCTCCAAGTGGTGGCAGTTGGAGGCGCTCTACCGGTCAAACGTGAAATACAACCCCGAGTGGCGCCCCCGCTTCCTGTGCTACGCCGACGCCGGCGCCCTGGCCCGGATCGGGCTCGCCGCGGGCATCGCGGAAGGTTTCGTCGCGGTGCCGAGCCTGGGGAAGCTGTGGCGCCGGGGGCGGGCCCGGGGCATCGCCAGCCCCGCCTCCACGGCCGGCCTCCCCTCCCTGTCCGAGCTGGGCTTCGCCCCCGGCGAGGGAGCCGGGACGGCGGAGGCGGACGAGCTCGCGGGCCTGCCGGAGCAGGTCCGGGTACGGCGGCACAAGCTGGACCGGCTGCGGGAGGCGGGCGTCGACCCGTACCCCGCCGACGCCCACCGCACCCACACCCTGGCCGCGGTCCGCGCCGCCCACCCCGGCCTGCCCCCCGCCTCCCGCACCGGCGAACAGGTGACCGTCGCCGGGCGCGTGCTGCTCGTCCGCGACCACGGCGGCGTCGCCTTCGCCGTCCTCCGCGACTGGTCCGGCGACCTCCAGCTGACCTTCACCCGGGACGGCTCCGGCGAGGAGCTGCTGCGCCGCTTCACCCGCCACGTCGACCTCGGCGACCACCTGGAGGCCGAGGGCGAGGTGGGCACCACCGACCGGGGCGAGCTGACGGTCTTCGTCACCCGGGCCCGGCTGATCGCCAAGTGCCTGCGCCCCCTGCCCGACAAGCGGCGCGGCCTCGCCGACCCCGAGGCCCGGGTCCGGATGCGCTACGTGGACCTCGTGATCAGCCCGGCCGCCCGGCGGACCGTACGGGCGCGCGGCGCGGCCGTCCAGGCACTGCGCCGGGGCCTGCTCGACCGGGGCTTCCTGGAGGTCGAGACCCCGATGCTCCAGCAGGTCCACGGCGGCGCCAACGCCCGCCCCTTCACCACCCACATCAACGCCTACGACCTTGACCTGTACCTGCGCATCGCCCCCGAGCTGTACCTCAAACGGCTGTGCGTCGGCGGCATGGAGAAGGTCTTCGAACTGGGCCGGACCTTCCGCAACGAGGGCGTCTCGTACAAGCACAACCCCGAGTTCACGATGCTGGAGGCGTACCAGGCGTTCGCCGACTACGACGTGATGCTCGACCTGACCCGCGAGCTCGTCCAGGAGGCGGCGACGGCCGCCCACGGCTCCCCGGTGGCGGTACGGCCGGACGAGCACGGCAGGCCCGTCCGGCACGACATCTCGGGCCCATGGCCCGTGAAGACCGTCTACGGCGCGCTCTCCGAGGCCCTGGGCCAGGAGATCGGCGCGGACACGTCCGTCGCGGCGCTGCGCGCCCACTGCGCCGCGGCGGGCGTGCCGCACCGGCCGGAGTGCGGTCGTGGCGACCTGGTGCTGGAGCTCTACGAGCGGCTCGTCGAGGAGCGCACCACGCTCCCGGTCTTCTACAAGGACTTCCCCACCGACGTCTCCCCCCTGACCCGCCCCCACCGCGCGGACGCCCGGCTCGCCGAGCGGTGGGACCTCGTCGCCTTCGGCACGGAACTGGGCACCGCGTACTCCGAGCTCATCGACCCGGTCGAGCAGCGCCGCCGGCTGACGGCGCAGTCCCTGCTGGCGGCGGGGGGCGACGCGGAGGCGATGGAGCTGGACGAGGACTTCCTGCGAGCGCTGGAGTACGCGATGCCGCCCACGGGTGGGCTGGGGATCGGGGTGGACCGGCTGGTGATGTTCCTGACGGGGCTGTCGATCCGGGAGACACTCCCGTTCCCACTGGTGCGGCACCGTTGAGGGGTGGGTTTGCCCCTGCCCCGCCCTTTCACCGTTTCTTCCGGGGGCTCCGCCCCCGGACCCCCGGTCCTCAAGCGCCGGACGGGCTCAATCGCAGCGTGACGATCTCGAACGGCCGGAGCGACAGGCTCAGCGACCCGGCCGCGAGCGGTCGTTCCAGCAGGTCGCAGACCGCCACCTCACCGACGTCGAAGCCCGCCGTAAGGCAAGCCTTCGCGCGTCCGCCCAGTGACTCGTAGACCCGGACGACCACGTCCCCGCTGCCGTCGTCCGCCAGCTTCACCGCCGAGACGACGACCGCGTCGTCGTCCACGGACACCAGCGGAGCGACGCCGTCCGCCGCCCCCGGAACGCGCCGCTCCGGCAGATTGATCCGGTAGCCCTCGCGTACCGCGTCCCCCACGGACGCCCCCGGCACCAGCGCGTAGCGGAAGCGGTGGACGCCCTGGTCGGTGCGGGGGTCCGGGAAGCGGGGGGCTCGCAGCAGGGAGAGGCGCAGGGTGGTGGTCGTACCGGTCCGCGTCACGTCGTACCCGTACGTCGAGTCGTCGACCAGTGCCACGCCCCACCCCGGCTCCTCCACATGGACGAACCGGTGCGCGCAGGCCTCGAACTTGGCGGCGTCCCAGCTGGTGTTGGTGTGGGTGGGCCGGTGGAGGTGGCCGAACTGGGTCTCGGCCGCGACCCGGTCGGTGTGCACGTCCAGCGGGAAGGCGGCCTTGAGGAACTTCTCCGTCTCGTGCCAGTCGACCTCCGTCTCCACCTCCACCCGGCACTCCCCTCGCGGCAGCGTGATCCGCTGCTCGACGCGCGAGGAACCGAAGGTCCGGACGACCAGGACGGCGGCGCCGTCGTCCGTCAGCTCCAGCGTGTCGATGTCCGTCAGATCGGTGACCGTGTTGCGGTAGAAGCGGTCGACGTCCCACGCGTCCCACATGTTGGGGAAGTCCTGGTGCAACTGGAGGAGGTTCCCGGCGGCCCCCGGCGCCAGGGTCTCGCGGCCGGCCCTCCGGTCGTGGACGGAGACGAGCAGCCCGCGCTCGTCGACGACGACCGTCAGCAGACCGTTGTCCAGCACGAAACCGCCGCCCTCGCGCGGCTCCACGGTGGTGGCCGGGGCTGTCGAACGCTCCGCCGAGGCCGCCGCCCCGAGCGCCGGCACGCCACCCCGCGCGTGCGGCGCCGCGTTGAAGACGACCGTCGCCTCGCCGTCACCCGCCAGCGCCCCCAGCGCGTCCGCGATCAGCGACTCCAGTTCGGCGGCCACCTCGGCGTACGTCCGTGCGGCCTCCCGGTGCACCCAGGCGATCGACGTCCCGGGCAGGATGTCGTGGAACTGGTGGAGCAGCACCGTCTTCCACAGCCGGTCCAGTGCCTCGTACGGATACGGCGCCCCGGTCCGTACCGCCGCCGTGGCCGCCCACAGCTCCGCCTCGCGCAGCAGGTGCTCGCTGCGGCGGTTGCCCTGCTTGGTGCGGGCCTGGCTGGTGAGTGTCGCCCGGTGCAGCTCCAGGTAGAGCTCGCCGGCCCACACCGGGGCGTCGGCGTACTCGGCATGGGCCTTCTCGAAGAACACCGACGGCTTCTCGAAGACGACCCTCGCCGAACCCTCCAGATCCGCCAGCCGCTTCGCCCTCGCCAGCATCTCCCGTGTCGTGCCGCCTCCGCCGTCGCCCCAGCCCGTGGGGGCGAGGGAGCGCGTCGCGCCGCCCTTCTCGCGGAAGTTGCGGGTGGCGTGGGCGAGTTCGCGGCCCGAGAGCTGGGAGTTGTAGGTGTCGATCGGGGGGAAGTGGGTGAAGACCCGGGTGCCGTCCAGGCCCTCCCACCAGAAGGTGTGGTGCGGGAAGGTGTTGGTCTGGCTCCAGGAGATCTTCTGTGTCAGGAACCACTTGGCGCCCGCCAGCCGCACCAGTTGCGGAAGCGCCGCCGAGTAGCCGAAGGAGTCCGGGAGCCAGACCTCCTCCGTCTCGATCCCGAACTCCTCCAGGAAGAAGCGCTTGCCGTGCGTGAACTGCCGGGCCAGCGCCTCCGATCCCGGCATGTTCGTGTCGGACTCCACCCACATGCCGCCCACGGGGACGAAACGGCCCTCGGCGACCGCCTTCTTCACCCGCGCGTACACCTCCGGCCGGTGCTCCTTGATCCAGGCGAACTGCTGCGCCTGGGACATGGCGTAGACGAAGTCCGGTTCGTCCTCCAGCAGCGCGGTCATATTGGCGGTCGTCCGGGCCACCTTGCGGACCGTCTCGCGCAGGGGCCACAGCCACGCCGTGTCGATGTGGGCGTGTCCCACGGCGCTGATCCGGTGCGCGGAGGCGTGCGCGGGCGCGGCGAGGACGTCCGCGAGCCGCTCGCGCGCCCGTTCCGCCGTACCGCCGACGTCCTGGAGGTCCACGGCGTCCAGGGCGCGTTCGACGGCCCGCAGGATCTCCCAGCGGCGGGGCGAGTCCACCGGCAGCTCGTGCATCAGCTGTCCCAGCACGTCGAGGTCCTGGACGAGCTCCCACACCGTCCGGTCGAAGACGGCGAGGTCCATCCGGGTCAGCCGGTAGCGGGGCGCGTCGCCGGCGGTCTCGCGGTCGCCCAGCTCGGTGGGGACGAAGGGGCGGTAGTCGAGGATGACGGGGTTGGCGGCCGCCTCGATGTGCAGCAGCACCGGCTCGCCGCCGGTGGCCCGCTCGGCGATCCGCACCCACTGGTTGCGCGGGTTGAGCCCCTTCACGGGCGAGCCGTCGGGGCGGTAGACCAGGCCCTCGCACTGGAAGCCCGTCATGTTCTCGTCGAAGCCCAGGTCCAGGAGGGCCTCGACCGTGCGCCCCGCCCACGCGTCCGGTACCGCGCCGGAGACGGTGAACCAGCTGGTGCCCCACGCCGGGCCCCACTCCGTGCCCACCGCGACGGGGGTGCGCGGCGCCGCCAGCCCCTCCGCGACGGGGACGGGCTCGCCGGGCGCGTGCCACACGGAGACCTCCAGCGGCACCGACTCGGGGTGGACGGCCGGGCGGATGCGCTCCTCCAGGACCCGCTTGAGCCGGGCCTCGGTGATGGTGCGGTCGTTGTGCATGCCTCTCCTTGTCCGGGTCCGGGATCGCGAGGGGTGCTACCAGCGGTGGGTGACGGAAACGGGGGCCGACGCGGTGTAGAGCTCGTCCACGGCGCGCACCTCGACGCGGGTGGCCTCCTCGTCGGCCGTGCGGCGCAGCGCCGGGACGTAGTAGGCATGCCCACAGGTGCCACCGAGGAAGCGGCGCCGGCCGCCGGGCACCACTTGGTGGAGCTCGTAGTGGCGTACGGGCGTGGGGGCCCGCCGTGCCGCTCGCCTTGCGGGCTGCCAGGTCAGGCGGAGCGCTGCCGTGCCGTCGGGGTTGCGGGTGGAGGCGGTGACGGTCGGCGCGTCGGGCGGGCCGGGCGGGACGGGGGAGCCGTCGTGGAGGGCGAGCTCGCCGAGCCGCCAGCGGACGCGTCCGCCGTCCGGGGCGGTGAGCCGGACGCCGAGGACGTGGGCGGTGGCGGCGGCGCGGCCGCGTAACAGGCTGGCCACGGGGATGGTGGCGGTGGTCCAGCCGCCGCCACCGGCGGGGAGCTCGCCCACGGGGAGGCAGCTGAAACGATCCGGCTCGTCCAGGGCGACGGCCAGCTCCACCCGGACGGCCGCCGAGCCGGGGTCGGTGCGGTGGGCCAGCTCGGCCACGGTGGCGGGTGACAGCGGGAGTCTCGCCGCGTAGAGCTCGACGGTTGCGGGTTCCGCTGTCGCGGCGTCGACGAGGAGGCTGCTGCCGCCGCGCCAGGCGTCGGCGAAGTCGAAGCCGGCGACGGGCCGGGCGGCGCCGGCCGTCCGGACGACCCAGCGGCGGCCGGGGAGCCGGTCCTGAAGCCCCAGGTGATTCCAGGGCGCGTCGGCGACGCGCACGCCCCGCTCGTACCAGCCGAGGCCATGACCGGTGTTGAAGGTGGTGGCGAAGGGGAGGGAGGTGAAGGTGGAGCGGTCCGCGACCGAGGCCGCCGGAGCGCGCCAGGGCCCGGGGTCGGGCCGGGCGGGGTCCAGGGAGGCACCGGACCAGAAACGGTCGTCGCGCGCGTGGAACGCGGCGGGGCCGCGATCGGTCCCGGGGAGGCTCTTCCAGGTCCACTCGGGGCGGTAGAAGCCGAACGAGGTGACGTGGGGGCGCCCGGCGGGGACCACCGCGTCCCAGTCGACCCGGGTGTCCCAGCCGTTCGCCTCCACATCGATCCCCGCCCACAGCTCGTACGGGCTCCGGCCGAGGCTCCGGGCGAGCTCGCCGGAGGAGGCGAGGCCGGTGCGGCTCCAGTTGAAGTTGAGGAACATGGTGTCGGCGGCGCGGAAGAACGGGGAGTTGCGGTCGTTGAGCTCGTTCTGCCAGGCGATGTCACCGGAGATGGCCATGGCGTCGTACCACGTCACCCGGAGGCCCGGGCCGCCGCGCCGGCGGAGGTACGCGACGAAGTCCCGCGTGTCGGCCCCGAGCCGGGCGTCCCCGCCGCCCGTCTCGGCGTTGAGGAACCAGCCGTCGAAGCCGTACGCCCGGGCCACCTCCACCAGCTTGTCGGCGAGCGGGAAGCCGCCGTCGGCGTCGCGCCGCACGAGCTCGCGGGTCCACTCCAGCCGCCCGCCGTACGCGGTGGGCGGCAGGAAGACCGTCCCGAGCACGGGCACGCCGTTGCGGTGCGCGGCGTCGACCACGGGCGCGTTGGGCGCGAGGATCAGCCCCTCGTCCGAGGAGCCGCCCCAGAAGACGAGCTCGTCGAGGTAGGCCCAGTGCGTGAGGGCGTAGTAGTCGGCGGTGGCCGACCCCTGCGAGGGGTTGCCGGACGTCGGCGCGAACGCGGCGAGCGCGGAGATCCGCGCCTCGTCGCGCCGCGCGGCGGAGTTGGGGGGCGGGGGAACGAACCGGGGGGCGAGGGGGACGGTGGCCCTGTTGAAGGGGAGGTCGGGGTCGCCGGCGGGGACCCAGGTGCGAAGGCTGCGCCGACGGACGCCGGGGGGTGGGGTGCCGGAGGGGAGGGTGTCGGGGTACCAGTAGGAGGCGTAGGGCTGGAGGTCGGCGGCAGGGGCGGGGGAGGCGGCTACGGGCCTCGCGGGCCGGGCAGCCGTGGCCACCAACGCGACCGCGAGGGCCTGACGGCGGGTGAGGTTCATGCGTGCTCCTGGGAATTCAGCCCCTCCGGCGTTTGAGGAGCGGGGGTTCGGGGGCGGAGCCCCTCGAAGAAACGGGAAGGGGCGGGTCAGGGGCGAACGACCTCCGTGATGCCACGGGCGGCCAGGTACCCCGCGTCCTCGACCCGTTGCGCCAGCACCACCCCCGGCCTCCCCCCGCCAGAGGCACCCCGCATCCATGCCTCGAAGAACGCGCCCCCTGGCGCGCACACCCCGCGCCCGGGGGCGTCCTCCGGCTCCCCCGCGTCCAGGACCAGCGCGGTCCGCCGCACCCCCGCCGCGACCCGGAGGCGCTCCCGCGCGTACCGCCCCACCACCTCCCCCACCGGCTTGACCACCCGGTCGTTCGTCAGCAGCCCCAGCCCGTACTCCAGCTCCGGGAAGTCCGCCAGCGCCCGGTCGACGTCGTGGGAGCACCACCAGGTGATGCCCCAGACGTCCGGGCAGTCCAGGACGGCCTCGATCGTCGCCTCCGCGAAGGCCGCCGCGCTCGACGGCGGAACGTACGGGGCCGGTGCCCCGACCTCCTGGAGCCACACCGGGCGGGCGGGGTCGTCGGCCCAGGCCTTGGAGAGCTCGACGAGGTAGGCGGCGTGCAGTCCGGTGGCCGGGGCGTCGTGGCCGTAGCGCTGGGCGGTGCCGTCGAAGACCCACGAGTGGACGGTGGTCATGGCGCCGAGCCGGGCCGAGTGGGCGGGGGTGAAGGGGTGGGTGCCGTCGTACCAGGCGGCGTCGTAGGAGGCGTGGACGTGGGGCAGGCCGGGCGCGCCCGTCTCGCACGCGGCGAGCATCCGCCGCAGCCACCGGCCGGCCTGTGCGGGGGTGACGGGGTCGGGGTCGGGGTGGGGGCGGCCGGAGAACTGGTTGATCTCGTTGCCGACGGTCATGCCGAGGAAGCCGGGCCGGTCGGCGAGGGCGGCGGCGAGCGTCGTCAGATAGGCGGCCTGCGCGTCGACGACGTCGGGGTCGGTGAAGATGTTGCGGCGGTGCCAGGTGGTGGTCCAGGAGGGGATGAAGTCGAAGCTGGACAGATGCCCCTGGAGTCCGTCGACGGCGACGTCGAGCCCGCGTTCGGCGGCGGCGTCGGCCAGTCGTACCAGCTGGTCGACGGCGCGGGGGCGGATGAGGGTGCGGTTGGGCTGGAAGAGCGGCCAGAGGGGGAAGACGCGGATGTGGTCGAGGCCGAGGGCGGCGATGGAGTCGAGGTCGGCGCGGATGTCGTCGAGGTCGAAGTCGAGCCAGTGGTGGAACCAGCCGTGCGTGGGGGTGTAGTTGACGCCGAAACGCATGACGGTCGGGGCTCCCTTCAGCCCTTGACGGCACCCTCGCCGACGCCGCGGAAGAAGTACCGCTGGAGGCAGGCGAACATCACGACGAGCGGGGCGACGGCGATGACGGTCCCGGCCGCCACCAGCCGGGGGTTCTGTGTGAACGTGCCGTGGAGGTAGTTCAGCCCGACGGTGAGGGTGAAGCGGTGCTGGTCGGAGAGGACGATCAGCGGCCACAGGAAATCGTCCCAGGCGCCCATGAACGCGAAGATCGCGACGACCGCGAGGGTGCCACGGACGGACGGGAGGGCGATCCTGAGGAAGCGCTGCCAGGCGTTCGCCCCGTCGATGACGGCCGCCTCCTCGATCTCGTAGGGCAGGGCGGCGAAGGCGTTCCGCATGAGGAGGACGTTCAGGGCGCTCACCGAGCCGGGGAGGACGACGGCGACGAGGGTGTTGTTGAGCTGGAGGTCGCGTACGAGCGTCAACTGTGCGATGACGATGGACTCCACCGGCACGAGCAGGGCCAGGACGAAGGCGAGCCCGGCCGCCCGCCGGCCCCGGAAGCGCAGCCGGGCCAGGGCGTAGCCGGCCATGGCGGCGCCGACGAGGTTGGTGAGCACGGCGGCGGTGGCGACCTTGAGGGAGTTGAGGGCGTAGTCCCAGACGGGGATGGTGTCGGCGACCTCGGCGTAGTTGTGGCCGGTGGGGTGCTGGGGGAGGAAGCGCGGGGGTGAGGTGTAGATGTCCTCGGTGGTGTCCTTGAGGGAGGTGGAGAGCTGCCAGAGGAACGGGCCGACGGTGAGGGCCAGCACCAGCAGCATCAGCGCGTATCGCAGGACCTTCTCCCGGCCCGAAGTCCGGAGCATCAGCCACGCTCCTCACGTCGGGCGTGATCGTCATCGCCTCGGACGCGGCCGGCCCGCAGGACGAGCAGCATCAGCAGCAGCGTGATGACGAAGACGACGAGGGAGAGCGCGGAGGAGTAGCCGACACGGCCGTTGAGACCGGTGCCGGTGCGCTGGACGAGCATCACGAGCGTGGTGTCCTGCCCGGCCGGCCCGCCGGTGGGCCCGGCCATCAGGTACACCTCGGAGAAGACCTTGAACGCGGCCACGGCCGACAAGGCAGCGACCAGCACCATGGTCGGCCGTACGGCGGGGAGGGTGACGCTGAGGAAACGACGCAGCGCTCCGGCGCCGTCGACGGCGGCGGCCTCGTGGAGCTCGCGGGGGACGTTCCCGAGCGCCGCCAGATAGATGATCATGTAGTAGCCGAGGCCCTTCCAGACGGTGAGGGCCATGGCGCTGAACAGCAGCAGCCACGCGTCGCCCAGGAAGTCGACGGGCCCGGCGCCGAGGGCGCGCAGGATGCCGTTGACGAGGCCGCGGTCGTCGAGCATCCAGGTCCAGATGAGGGCCACCACGACCACGGAGGCGACGACGGGGGTGTAGTAGGCGGCGCGGAAGAACATGACGCCGGGCAGTTGCTTGCGCACCAGCAGGGCGAGCAGCAGCGGGAGGAGGACGGTGCAGGGGACGACGAGGAGGACGTAGAGGGCGCTGTTGCGCAGGGCGGTCCAGAACTGCTCGTCGTCCAGCATCGCGCGGAAGTTCTCGAGCCCGGTCCACCGGCCGGGGGTGAGGGTGCGGGCGTCGGTGAACGCCTGGTGGGCGGTGGTGAGGAAGGGGTAGAGGCTGAAGACGGCGACGACGGCGAGGGCGGGCAGGAGGAAGAGCCACGGCCCCAGGGCGGCCAGGGCACGCCCGGCACGTGTATGCCCGGCACGCGTTGTCGCAGCGGGAATCTTCACGGCGGCGGCTCAGCTCTGCCGGAGAAGTCTGTCACTCTGCGCGACGGCGTCGTCGAGTGCCTGCTGGGGGGATTTCTTGCCCTGGAGGGCCTTGGCGACCTCGTTCTTGAGGACGGTCTTCATCTCGTCGCTCATCACCACGGGGGTGTAGTTGACGGCGCCCTTCAGCATCCTCGCGGAGGCCACGCGGACCCGGCCCTCGTCGGTGCCGTCGCTCTTCGTCCAGTACGGGTCGTCGAGCGATCCCCGGGTGCTGGGGAAGACGGCGACCTCGTGGGCGAATGCCTCCTGGTTCTTCCTGTCGGTGACGAAGTGGGCGAAGGCGATCGCGGCGGCCTTGCGCTTGCTCTTCTCGTTGACGGCCACGCCCATCACGTACATGTTGGGCTTTCCGGTGTTGTTCGGCGCTTCGGTGATGCCGAGGTTCCGGTAGAGGGTGGGGGCGTTCTCCTTGAAGGTGGCCAGGTCGTTGGCGCCGCCGGGGTTCATGGCGACCTTCTGTTCCAGGAACTTCTGGCCGGATTTCTCGGGGGTGTTGGTGAGGGCCTGCGGGTCGAGGCCGCCGCGGTCGTAGAGCTCCTTGTATTTGGTGAGCAGTTCCACGCCCTTGGGCTCGTTGTAGGTGAATTTCGTGGCGTCGCCGTTCATCAGCTTCACGCCGTAGCGGCCGAAGTCCTCGACGGACGGGGTGTTCGCGAGGGTGGCGATCCGTCCGCCGGATCCGCCGGCCATGGCGAGGGCGGTGGTGAACAGTTCCGCGTAGTCCTTCGGCGGTTTCTCGGGGTCGAGCCCGGCGGAACGGAAGAGGGCCTTGTTGTAGAAGAGCGGCCCTGTGGTGAGGTACCAGGGGAAGGAGTACGAACCGCCCAGGCCGGGGAGGGTATTGCCCTGCCACGCCTCCGCCGTGTATTCGCCCTTGAAGCGTTGCGCGGCGTTCTCCTTGTCGAGATTGACGAGCATTCCCGCTTTGGCGAGCGGATAGGACAGGTCCGGGGAGACGTTGACGACGTCGGGCAGGGTGCCGGCGGCGGCGTCGGCGCTGAGCTTGTCCGCGTAGTGCTCGGCGGGCTGGTCCAGCCAGGTGACCTTGACACCGGGATTCTGCTTCTCGAAGTCGCCTACCAGATCCTCGAAGTAGTCCTTGAAGTTCGCGCGGAGATTCCAGGTCTGGAAGGTGATGCCGCCGTCCCCGCTTCCTCCCCCGCCGCCGCCCGAACCGCAGGCGGTGAGCGCCATGGCGGTGGCGAGGAGGGTGGCGGTGACGGCGAGGCGCCCATGCGGCTTCGGGCGGGACAAGGGCATGGCGGACGAGCTCCTTCGATCGGGTCGGACGGTCGGTAGGAGGCCGGTCAAAACCTGCACCCGGCAAGGGAGTTCCGTCAATACTGCCGTCGGGCACTAATGCGCTTTAGTGGAAGGCAGCGATGCGCCGCAGACCGACGATCAAGGACATAGCGCGGCGCGCGGGCGTCTCGGAGAGCGCGGTGTCCTTCGCGCTCAACGACCGGCCGGGCGTCTCGGCCGCCACGCGCGAGCGGATCCGCCGGGTCGCCGATCAGCTCGGCTGGCTGCCCAGCGCCGCGGCCAGGGCCCTGTCCGGCGAGGGCTCGGCGACGGTCGGCCTGGTGCTGGCCCGTCCGGCCCGTACGCTCGGCGTCGAGTCGTTCTTCCTCCAGCTGGTCTCGGGGGTGCAGGAGGCGCTCGCCGTACGCCGGTTGGGCCTCCTCTTCCAGGTGGTGGAGGACGTGGACGCCGAGTGCGCCGCCTACCGGCGCTGGTGGGCCGAGCACCGCGTGGACGGGCTCCTCGTCGTCGACCCGCGCGAGGACGACCCGCGCCCGGCGCTCCTGGCGGAGCTGGGGCTGCCGGCGGTGATCGTGGGCGCGCCGGGAGCGGGTACCGTCCCGTCGGGCGCCGCGATCTCCTGCGTCCGGGCCGACGACGCGGCCGCGATGGCCTCGGTCGTCGACCACCTCCACGGCCTGGGCCACCGACGCGTGGCGCACGTGGCGGGGCTGGCCGAGCTGGCGCACACCCGCCGCCGCGTCGCGTCGCTCCGCGCGGAGGCCACCCGCCGGGGTCTGTGCGAGGCGACGTCCGTGACCACCGACTACTCCGACGCGCAGGGTGCCGAGGCGACCCGGCGCCTCCTGTCGGGCGAGCGTCCGCCCACCGCGATCGTCTTCGACAACGACGTGATGGCGGTGGCGGGCCTGGCGGTGGCGGCGGAGCGTGGCATGTCCGTACCGCGTGCGCTCTCCATCGTCGCGTGGGACGACTCCGCGCTCTGCCGCAACACCCACCCCACCCTCACGGCCCTGACCCGCGACACGGCCACCTTCGGCCGGCACGCGGCCGAGGAGTTGATCGCCCTGCTGGACGGGGGCCCGGCGCGGTGGGTGGAGGACGCGGCGCCGCGGCTGATGGCGCGTGAGTCGACGGCGGCGACACCCGCGAGCCGAGGGCGCTTGTCGTGACACCGACAAAAATTCACCGACAACACCTCCCCACGTAACCGCCGGCGGCCACACCATGGGGGCCGACGTACCCACCTCCCACCAACCGGAGTTCGGCATGCGCGCTCCCCACCCCTTCCGCCGGATCGCTGTGGCCGCCGGCGCCCTCCTGCTCTCCTCGATGTCGCTACTGGCCACCCCGGGCGCGGCCCAGGCGGCACCCGGTACGTACTCCCTGCTCGTCTTCCCGGATCAGAGCCACGGCGCGGTGTACGACCTCATACGCTCGGCCGCGAAGTCGGTGGACGTGACCATGTACGAGCTGGACGACCCCGAGGTCGTGAACGCGCTGGTGAACCGCGAGAGAGCCGGGGCGACCGTCCGGGTGATCCTCGACGCCAAGCACCCCTCGGTGAACGAACCGGCCTACCAGGCCCTCACCGCCGCGGGCGTCGGCGTGGTGTACTCCTCCCCCGACTTCGTCTACACCCACCAGAAGACCATCACCGTGGACCGCGCGAAGTCGCTGATCCTGACGGGCAACCTGGACGCGAAGTACTACGCGACCGGCCGCGACTACGGCGTCGTCGACACCGACCCGGCCGACATCGCCGCCATAGAGCAGACCTTCGACGCCGACTACGCCCACACCGCCGTCACCCCCTCCGACGGCGACAACCTGCTCTGGTCGCCCACGGACTCCCAGGACCGCCTGCTCGCGCTGATCAACGGCGCCCGTTCCTCACTGGACCTCGAACAACTGGAGTTCGGCGCCGGCGCCCTGGTGGACGCGGTGGTGGCGGCACGGAACCGCGGCGTCGCGGTCCGCGTCGTCGGCATGAACCCCGACCGCTACGCCGGCTACTTCGACCAGATCAAGGAGGCCGGCGGCACGGTCGTCACCTTCTCCTCGACGGAGGGCCTCTTCATCCACGCCAAGACGATCGTCGCCGACTACGGGACGCCGTCGGCCAAGGTCTTCGCGGGTTCGCAGAACTTCTCCGACAACTCGCTCAACAACAACCGCGAGCTCGGCTTGATCGTCGACGACGGAGGCGTGCTCAACGGCATCGAGTCGACGTTCAAGAAGGACTTCGCGAACGGGACGCCGTACTAGCCCCCGGTCGACACCCCCCACGTCATGGCCACTCCTTGACCTCCTGTTTAATTGCACTTTGTTCGCAATAGCAAGAGATCTTGATTAGAGGTGTGGGCATGACGGCCCGGTCCATACGGGGAGTGGCCGCCACGGCCATGGCCGGCGTCCTCGCGGCAGGCGCGGCGGCTTGTTCGACGCCGGGCGGCGGTGACAAGGCCGGGAAGGGCGACGACTCGCTCGTCGTGGGTCTCGCCAACGAGCCCGAGACGCTCAGCCCGCTCCTGGGCTACGGCAAGGACGGCAACTCGAAGATCTTCGACGGGCTGCTCCGCCGCGACTCCGCGATGAAGCTGGAGCCGGCCCTGGCCGCCGAGCTGCCGAAGGTCACCGACGACGGGCGGACGTACACGTACAAGCTCCGCAAGGGCGTGACGTTCAGCGACGGCAAGCCGTTCTCCGCCGAGGACGTGGTCTTCACCTACCGGACCATCCTCGACGAGAAGACGAACAACGCCGCCAAGGGCGAGCTCGCCGCGATCGACAAGGTCACGGCCGCCGGTGACGACACCGTCGTCTTCGCGCTCAAGTACCCCTACGCGCCCTTCGCCGAGCGGACCGTCCTGCCGATCGTGCCCGAGCACGCCGCCAAGGGGCAGGACGTCAACACCGGCTCGTTCAACACGGCGCCCGTCGGCACCGGGCCGTACGTCCTCACCGGCTGGAGCAAGGGCGAGAAGCTGACCTTCAAGGCCAACCCCGCCTATTGGGGCGGCGAGCCGAAGGTCAAGAAGCTCACCATGGCGATCATCAAGGACGACGACGTGCGCGCCACCCGGCTGCGCTCCGGCGACCTCGACGGCGCGATCCTGCCGCCGAACCTGGTCAAGGGCTTCAAGGGCGACAAGTCCAAGGTCACCGTGACCGCCCGGACCACCGACTTCCGCGGGGTGACCCTGCCGACCGCGAACAAGGTCACCGGCGACATCGCCGTGCGCCGCGCCCTCGATCTCGCCGTCGACCGCGACGCGATGGTCGACAAGCTGCTGGAGGGCGCGGGCCGGGCCGGATACGGGCCCGTGCCCACGGACAGCGAGTGGTTCGCGAAGGGCACCGAGCGGCCGCACGACCTGGAGAAGGCGAAGAAGCTGCTGGACGACGCGGGCTGGCGGGCCGGCGGCGACGGCGTCAGGGAGAAGGACGGGCAGCGCGCCGCGTTCACCCTCTGGTTCCCCGCCGGTGACAAGCTGCGCGAGGAGCACGCCCTGGCCTTCGCCTCCGACGCCAAGAAGGCCGGTGTCGACGTCAGGGTGCAGAGCGGCACCTGGGAGGTCATCGAGCCGCGGATGAAGGAGGACGCCGTCCTCGCCGGCGGCGGCAACCCCGCCGACCCCGACTTCGACCTCTACAACCTGCTGCACTCCTCCCTCGCCCTCGACGGCTTCAACAACATGGCCGCCTACAGCGACCCCGCCGTCGACAAGGCCCTGGAGGAGGGCCGGCGCGGCGGCGACAAGGCCGCGCGCAAGGCCGCGTACGACGCGGTGCAGCGCGGTCTCGCCGACAACCCCGGCTATGTCTTCCTCACCCACGTCGACCACCTCTACGTGATGAACGGCGACCGGAAGGGCCTCACCACCCAGGTCGAGCCGCACGACCACGGCCTGGGCGCCGGCCCGTGGTGGAACGTCGAGGACTGGCAGACGGAGAAGTGACCGCCCGGCATCCCTCGGGACGACTTCCCTGGGGGCCGATGGCGCGCATGGCGGGGCGGCGGCTGCTGGCCGCCGTCCCCCTGCTCACCGTCGTGACCTTCGGGGTCTTCGCCCTCGCCGCGGCCTCGCCCTTCGACCCGGCCAAGGCCTACGCCGGCTCCGCCGGGCTCGGCGCCGGTCAGGACGTCCTGGACCAGCTGCGCGCGAACCTCGGCGCCGACGAGCCGTTCGTCACCCGCTGGTGGGACTGGCTCGGCGCCGCGCTCACCGGTGACCTCGGCGAGTCGGCGGCGCTGCGCCAGCCCGTTTCCCACGTCATCGGCGAGCGCGTCGGGTGGTCCGTGCTGTTGTGCGGTGTCGCCTTCGCCGTGGCCGTGACCGTGGGAACGGTTCTGGGCGTCCTCGCGGCCCGGCGGCGCGGCGGGTGGCTCGACCGGGCCGTCACCGGGCTCGCCTACACGCTGGAGGCGGCCCCGCCGTTCTGGCTGGGGCTGCTCGCCGTCTGGTTCTTCTCCGTCGAGCTGGGCGTCCTCCCGGCCGGCGGTCTGACCGACACCGGCGCCGACGTCGCCACGGTCGGCCAGGTCGCCTCGCACCTCGTGCTCCCGGCGGCCGTCCTCGCCGCCATCCAGCTGCCGTGGTTCGTGCTGTACGTGCGTCAGGGCGTGGGGGACGCGCTGGCGGAGGACCCCGTGCGCGGCGCCCGCGCCCGCGGGCTGCGCGAGCGGACGGTCCTCCTCGGCCACGCCCTGCGGTCCGGGCTGCTGCCCGTCCTCACCCTGATCGGCTCCCGCGTGCCCGAGCTCATCACCGGCGCGCTGCTGGTGGAGACCGTGTTCAGCTGGCCGGGCATCGCCTCGGCGACGGTCGAGGCGGCCACCAAGGTCGACTTCCCGCTGCTCGCCGCCCTGACCGTGCTCGCCACGGCGGCCGTGCTGGTGGGCAATCTGCTGGCCGACCTGTTGTACGGGCTGGTCGATCCGAGGATAGGTTTCGATGGGTAGCCGCACCTGGGCCCTGCGGGTCTCGGCCGGTGTCATGGCCGCCGTCGTCCTCGCCGTGCTGTTCGTCCCCCTCGCCGTGCCGCTGGACGAGCAGGCCGTCGACCTCGGCGCGAAGCTGCTCCCGCCGGGCGCGGCGCACCCCTTCGGCACCGACGAGGTCGGCCGCGACCTGCTGCTGCGCTGTGTGTACGGGCTGCGCGTCTCCCTGCTCGTCGGCGTGGTGGCCGCGCTCGTCGCGACCGTCGTGGGCACGGCGGCCGGGGCGCTCGCGGGCGCGTTCGGCGGCTGGCCGGACCGGCTGCTGATGCGGCTCGTCGACCTCTTCTCGGCCGTGCCGCACCTGCTGCTCGGCATCTTCGTCGTCGCCCTGTTCCGGCCCGGGGTCTGGCCGGTGGTCGCCTCGGTGGCGGTCACCCACTGGCTGTCGACGGCGCGCGTGGTGCGGGCCGAGGTGCTGTCGCTGCGCTCCCGGCCGTACATCGACGCGGCCGTCTCCGGCGGCGCGTCGCGGTGGCGCGTGACGGTGCGGCACCTGCTGCCGGCGGTGCTGCCGCAGGCGGGGCTCGCGGCGGTCCTGATGGTGCCGCACGCGATCTGGCACGAGTCGGCGCTGTCCTTCCTGGGCCTGGGCCTGCCCACCCATCGGGCGAGCCTGGGCAACATGGTCAACAGCGCGCGGGGTTCGCTGCTGGCGGGCGACTGGTGGCCCACGCTCTTCCCCGGCCTGTTCATCATCGTTCCCACCCTCGCCCTCGCGGGCCTGGCCGGTGCGTGGCGGGCGCGGCTCAACCCCCGGCACCGATCGGAGCTGACGCTGTGACGACGGTCCTCTCCGTCCGTGAGCTGTCCGTACGGTTCCGGATGCCCGGCGGCAGGCATGTCGCCGCCGTCGGCGACGTCTCGTTCGAGCTGGCCGCCGGGGAGTGCCTCGCCCTCGTCGGCGAGAGCGGCTGCGGCAAGTCCGTCCTGGCCTCGGCGCTGCTCGGGCTGCTGCCCGGCAACGCCGAGACGTCCGGGGAGGCGCGCCTCGGCGACGGCCTGGAGCTGCTCTCCGCCGACGAGCGGACGCTGGCCCGTACCGTCCGGGGCCGCCGCGTCGGGCTCGTGCCGCAGAGCCCGGCCGCGCACCTGACGCCCGTACGGACCGTGCGCGCGCAACTGGCGGAGACGGTACGGGAGCTGACCGGCGCCCGGGGGACCGCGCTGGCGGAGGCCGTGGAGGCGGCCGCCGCGCGGGCGGCGTTCCCGGCCGGTCACCTCGACCGCTATCCCCACCAGCTCTCCGGCGGCCTGGCGCAGCGCGCGGCCACCGCGCTCGCGCTCGTCGGCGACGCGCCGGTGCTGCTGGCCGACGAGCCGACGACCGGCCTGGACCGCGAGCTCGTCGACCGCACGGCCGACGAACTGCGCCGCCACGCGGACGCGGGCCACGCGCTGCTGATGATCACGCACGATCTGGCGGCGGCCGAGCGGATCGCCGACCGGGTCGCCGTGATGTACGCGGGCCGCGTCGTCGAGATCGCGGACGCGGCCGTGTTCTTCGGCGCCGCCGGGCCCCGGCACCCTTATGCGCGGGGGCTCCTGGACGCGCTGCCGGAGCGGGCGTTCACGCCCATTCCGGGCATGCCGCCGGAGCTCGGCGCGCTGCCCTCGGGCTGCGCCTTCGCGGCGCGCTGCGCCACACCGAAGGACGCGTGCGAGGCCGTTCCGGCGCTGGTCGACGGGGTGGCCTGCCATCATCCGCACCGCCCGCTCGCCGAGGAGGCTTCCCGTGCTTGAGCTGCGCGGCATCACCGCCGGGTACGACCCGCGCGATCCGGTCGTCCGCGATGTGTCGCTGACCATCGGCGACGGCGAGGCGGTGGGGCTGCTCGGGCCCAGCGGCTGCGGCAAGTCCACGCTGGCGCGCGTGGCCGCGCTGCTCCACCGGCCGGACGCGGGGTCCGTCGTCATCGACGGCGAGCCCGCCCGTGGCTGGCGGCACCGCGCGCCGCGCGAGCAGCGCACCGCGTTCGGGGTCGTCTTCCAGCAGCCCCGGCAGTCGGCCGACCCCCGGCTGCGGCTCCGTGACCTGATCGCCGAGCCGCTGCGGGCGACGGGCCGCCGCGCCGAGGCCGACGCCCGGGTGGCCGGGCTGGCGCCGGTCGTCGGCCTGTCGGCCGAGCTCCTGGCGCGCCGCCCGCACGAGGTGAGCGACGGGCAGCTCCAGCGGGCGTGCGTGGCGCGGGCGCTGGTGGCGCGGCCGCGGTGGCTGATCTGTGACGAGATGACGGCGATGCTGGACGCGTCGACGACGGCGGCGTTGGTCGGGGTCGTGGAGGCGTATCGCCGGGAGAGCGGGGCGGGGTTGCTGGCGGTGGGGCACGACGCGGTGCTGCTGGAGCGGTGGTGCGACCGGACGGTGCGGTGGGAACGCCCCTGACCCCTGTCAGTGCCTCCCTTTAGGGTGACCGCGTGACAACCTACGTGGCGCTGCTGCGCGGTATCAACGTCGGCGGCAAGAAGCGCGTCCCCATGCAGACCCTGCGGGAGCTGCTGGGCGGCATGGGGTGCGAATCCGTCCGGACCCATCTCAACAGCGGCAACGCCGTCTTCACCCACTCCGCCGACGACGGCGCCGACGAGGCGACGCTGGCCGCCCGCCTTGAGGAGGCCATCGAGCGGGAGCTGGGTTTCTCCGTGACCTGTCTCGTGCGCGAGGCGGGTGAGATACGCCGTGTCGTCGACGCCAATCCGTTCGCCGGGCAGGAGGTCGACCCCGCGCGGTTCGTCGTGACCTTCCTCGCCGGTCCGGCCGATCCGGCGACCGTCGCGGATCTCGACCCGGCGGCGTACGCGCCCGAGGCGTTCGCGCTGGGCGAGCGCGAGGTGTACGCGCACTACGCGAACGGCATCCGGGACTCCCGGCTGGCGAAGGTGCTCACCGAGCGGCGGCTGGGCACGGCGGGCACCGGGCGCAACTGGAACACCGTCACCAGGCTGGCGGACATGGCCGGGGAGTGACCACCGCGCTCAGCCGGACACCGGCTCCGCTTAGCATTCGAACATGAAGCTGCGTCTCCCCCGTCCGCGCGGGCGGCGGCTGTTCGCCGCCGTGGCCGCGGTCGTCGTGCTCGGCGGTGCCGGCACCTGGACGGTCGCCTCGGCCACCGGCGGCGATCCTCCCGTGCGCCGCGAGGACCGGTCGATCGTCATGCCCGAGGGCCCGGGCGGGGGCAAGGACACCGTCCGGATCGACACGTCCTTCTTCACGTCCGGCCCGGTCGGCGAGCGCCGCCCGGCGGTGCTGCTCGCGCACGGCTTCGGCGGCAGCAAGGACGACCTGCGGTCCGAGGCGGAGGAGCTGGCCCGTTCCGGTTACGCCGTGCTGACGTGGTCCGCGCGGGGTTTCGGGCACTCCACCGGACGGATCGGCCTCAACGACCCGGACCGCGAGGTCGCCGACGTCAGCCGGCTGATCGACTGGCTCGCCCGGCGCCCCGAGGTGCGCCTCGACGCGGCCGGTGACCCGCGCGTCGGCATCGCGGGCGGCTCGTACGGCGGTGCGATCGCGCTGCTCGCCGCCGGGTACGACAAGCGCGTCGACGCCATCGCCCCGCAGATCACCTACTGGAACCTCGCCGATTCCCTCTTCCCCGGCGACGTCTTCAAGAAGCTCTGGGCCGGGATCTTCTTCACCACCGGCGCCACCTCGGCTCCCGCCGGATCCGCCCCGGCCCCGTCCAGGACCACGGGCGGCCCCTCCGGCTGCGGCCGGTTCGAGCGGAGCCTGTGCGAGATGTACGAGCGGGTGGCCGTCGCCGGGAAGCCCGACGCGGAGGCGCGGAAACTGCTGGAGCGCCGCAGTCCTTCCGCCGTCGCGGACCGCGTCAAGGTTCCCGCGCTCATCGTCCAGGGGCAGAACGACTCCCTCTTCCCCCTCGACCAGTCCGACGCCGCTGCCGCCGCCGTCCGCCGCAACGGGGCGCCCGTGGCCGTCGACTGGATCGCCGGCGGGCACGACACCGGCCTCGCGGCCGAGCAGGACCGGATCGAGCGGCGCACGCGCGCGTGGTTCGACCGCTACCTCAAGGACCACGAGTCCACGGGCACCGGACCGGCCTTCCGCGTCAGCCGCACCGGCGGCATCGACACCACCGACGGCAGGGCGCGGCTGCGCGCGGCGACCGGCACCCGCTACCCCGGGCTGCGGTCCGACACCCGGACCGTACCCCTGGCCGGTGGCACACGGTCGTTCGCCAACCCGGCGGGTGCCGCTCCGCCGGCCGTCTCCGCCGTGCCCGGCGTCGGGGGCGGGCTCTCCCAGCTGTCGGGGCTCGGCCTCGGGGTGTCCCTCGACTTCCCCGGCCAGTACGCCCGCTTCGACTCCGCCCCGCTGTCCGACGGCGTCCACGTCACCGGCACGCCGACCGCGAAGGTGAAGGTCGCCTCCGACACCGGCGAGGCGGTCCTCTTCGCCAAGGTCTACGACGTCGGCCCCGGCGACCAGCAGCAGTTGCCCGGACAGCTCGTCGCCCCGCTGCGCGTCGAGGACGCGAAGGACGGCAGAACGGTCGAGCTGCGGCTGCCCGCGATCGACCACACCTTCGAGGCCGGGCACCGGATGCGGCTCGTGCTCTCCGCCACCGACCTCGGCTACGCCTCCCCCACGCACCCCGCCGGCTATACCGTCTCCCTCGCGGGCGGCGGGCTGAGCGTCCCGACCGCCCTCGACGTGCGGACGGGCTCGGCCGGCCTGCCGTGGTGGACGTGGGGGCTGCCGGCCGGCGGCGTGCTCGTCGCGGCGGCCCTGCTGCTGACCGGGCGGCGCCGCACCACCGCCCCCGCGCCCGACCCGGAGCTGGCCGACGTGCCGCTGCGGATCGCCGGGCTGAGCAAGCGGTACGCCAAGTCGGCGGACCGGTACGCCGTGCGCGACCTGTCGTTCCAGGTCGAACGCGGACAGGTGGTGGGGCTGCTGGGGCCCAACGGCGCGGGCAAGACCACGACGCTGCGGATGCTCATGGGCCTCATCCGGCCCGACGCCGGGGAGATCCGGGTCTTCGGGCACGCGATCCGGCCGGGCTCGCCCGTGCTGTCGCGGGTCGGCGCGTTCGTCGAGGGCGCGGGCTTCCTGCCGCACCTGTCCGGGCGGGCCAACCTGGACCTGTACTGGCGGGCCACCGGCCGTCCCGCCGAGGACGCCCACCTGGAGGAGGCCCTGGAGATCGCCGGGCTGGGCTCCGCGCTGGACCGGGCCGTGCGCACCTACTCCCAGGGCATGCGGCAGCGCCTCGCGATCGCCCAGGCCATGCTGGGCCTGCCGGACCTGCTGATCCTGGACGAGCCGGCCAACGGGCTGGACCCGCCGCAGATCAGGGAGATGCGCGAGGTGATGATCCGTTACGCGGCGGCCGGCCGCACGGTGATCGTCTCCAGCCATCTCCTGGCGGAGGTCGAGCAGTCCTGCACCCATCTGGTCGTCATGGACCGGGGGCGGCTGGTCGGCGCGGGCCCGGTCGCGGACATCGTCGGCTCGGGCGACACCCTGCTGGTGGGCGTCGAGGGCCCGCCGTCGGAGGTGACGGTGGACAAGGTGGCCGCCCTGCCCGGCGTGGCGTCGGCCGTGCGGGCCGACGAGGGGCTGCTGGTGCGGCTCGACGGCGCGACCGTGCCGGAACTGCTGGTGGAACTGGTCCGGCTGGAGGTGCCCGTGACGAGCGTGGGCCCGCACCGGCGCCTGGAGGACGCGTTCCTGACCCTGATCGGAGGCTCCGCGTGAGCGGCACCACGGCTGTCGAATCCGCGCCCGGCTACCGGGCCGGCCGCACCCTTCCGCTGCGGGTGGAGGCGGCACGGCAACTGCGGCGGCGCCGCACGCTGGTGATGGGCGCCGTGCTCGCCGTGCTGCCGTTCGTCCTGATCGCGGCCTTCGCGATCGGCGGCGACCGGCAGGGCCGGGACGGGCGGGTGACGCTGATGGACACAGCCACCGCCTCCGGCGCGAACTTCGCCGCCACCGCGCTGTTCGTCTCGGCGGGCTTCCTGCTGGTGGTGCCGGTGGCGCTGTTCTGCGGTGACGCGGTGGCCTCGGAGGCGAGCTGGTCGTCGCTGCGGTACCTGCTGGCCGCGCCCGTGCCGCGCGCCCGGCTGCTGTGGGCCAAGCTGGCCGTGGCGCTGGCCTTCAGCGCGGCGGCGATGGTGCTGCTGCCGCTGGTGGCGCTCGCGGCGGGCACGGCCGCCTACGGCTGGGGGCCGTTGCGGATCCCCACCGGCGGCTCCCTGGACGCGGGCACGGCGACGGGCCGGCTGGCCCTCTGCGTGGCCTTCGTCTTCGTCGGCCAGCTGGTCACGGCGGCGCTGGCGTTCTGGCTGTCGACGGTCACGGACGCGCCGCTGGGCGCGGTGGGCGGCGCGATGGGCCTGACGATCGTCGGCAACGTCCTCGACGCCGTCACGGCGCTGGGCGACTGGCGGGACCTGCTGCCGGCCCACTGGCAGTACGCGTGGGCCGACGCCCTCCAGCCGCGCCCGGAGTACGGCGGGATGGTCAAGGGCACAGCGGTGTCGGTCGCGTACGCGGTGGTGTTCTTCGCGCTGGCGTTCCGGCACTTCCGGGGCAAGGACGTGGTGTCCTGATCAGGTCAGCGCCCTGACCCGCAGCCCTTCGGCGAACGCGCGCGCCGCCTGGAGGTCGCCGGCGTCGGGGCGCCCCTTCCTGATCCCGCCGACGAGCTTGAACGGGAGCCACGTGTCGTACCCGCGGCACTGGAAGGTGCCGCTCACGTCGAAACCCTTCCGCTCCAGGAGTCGCGCGAGGGAGCGGCTGTGGGGCCGGAACGGGGGCTCGGGCAGTCCGCTGGTGGTGAAGACGAACGCCTTGCGGTACCGGCCGCCCTCCGGGAGCGACTCGACGAACCCGCGCAGCCTCGGGTGGACGTTCTGGGTGAAGATGCCCGAGCCGAACCCCACCAGGTCGTAAGTGGCGAGCTCGGCCGCGTCGATCCGTTCGGGCTCGACGACCCGGGCGTCCAGGACCCGGCCCATGACGTCGGCGATCCTCCTCGTGTTGCCGTGGGAGACGGAGGTGCACACGATGACGGTCCTCATGACGGTGTTCCTTTCGCTTCGACCTCGCACACCGTGAGGACACCGCCCGGGCGCCGGGCGTGACAGGCGAAGGATGTGGCGGTGATCACACCTCTCGGCCCGCCCCGTACACCGGCCCTTCCGTCCGCGCCCGTGCCAGCAGCTCCCGTACCGCCTTTCCCGCCTCCCCCGGTGTCCAGCGGTCGCCCTTGTCGGCCGTGGGACCCGGGTGCCAGCCCTCCATGACCGTGATGCGGCCGGCCTCCGCCTCGAAGACCCGGCCCGTGACGCCGGCCGCGTCCGCCGACGCCAGCCAGGCCACCAGCGGCGAGACGTTGGCCGGGGCCATCGCGTCGAATCCGCCGTCCTCCGGCGCGGCCATCGCCTCCGCGAAGACCCGCTCGGTCATCCGGGTGCGGGCCGCCGGGGCGACGGCGTTGACCTGGACGCCGTAGCGGGCCAGTTCGGCGGCGGCCACGAGGGTGAGGGCGACGACGCCGGCCTTGGCGGCGGCGTAGTTGGCCTGCCCGACGCTGCCCAGCAGCCCCGCGCCGGACGTGGTGTTGACGACGCGCGCCTCGGGCACGCTCCCCGCCTTCGCCCGTGCCCGCCAGTGGGCGGCGGCGTGGCGCAGGGGCAGGAAGTGGCCCTTGAGGTGGACGCGGACGACGGCGTCCCAGTCGTCCTCGCCGAGGTTGACGAGCATGCGGTCGCGCAGGAACCCGGCGTTGTTGACGAGCGCGTCGAGGCGTCCGTACGTCTCCAGGGCGGTGGTGACGAGCGAGCGGGCGCCCTCCTCGGTGGCGATGTCGCCGTCGTGGGCGACGGCTTCGCCACCCCGGGCGCGGATCTCCTCGGCGACGAGCCGGGCGGGGTCCGCCGAGGCGCCCTGCCCGGCGGGCCCCGCGCCCAGGTCGTTGACGACGACCCGGGCGCCCTCGGCGGCGAGCGCCAGCGCGTGGGCGCGGCCGAGGCCGCGCCCGGCGCCGGTGACGACGGCGACCCGTCCCGCGCGGATTCCGGTCATGCCGTTCCTCCCTGTGCCGCGGCGAGGAAGGCGGGGGCCTCGCCCCCGCCGTGGACGAGCAGGGCGGCCCCGGTGACGTAGGAGGCCCGGTCCGAGGCGAGGAAGACGGCGGCCTCGCCGATCTCGTCGGGCTCGGCGAGCCGCCCGGCCGGTACGGTCCGGCCGACGGCGGCCAGGCCCGCCTCGCCGCCGTAGTGCGCCCGGGCGGCCGGGGTGTCGGCCATGCCGAGGACGAGGGTGTTGACGCGGATGTCCGGGGCCCACTCCACGGCCATCGTGCGGGCCAGGTTCGCGAGCCCGGCCTTGGCCGCGCCGTAGGCGGCGGTGCCGGGCGAGGGACGGGTGCCGCTGACGCTGCCGATCATCACGATCGCCGCGGCCGCCGGGCCGGGCCGCGCCCGCAGCAGCGGCCGGGCGGCGAGCGAGACGGCGAGCGGCACGAGGAGGTTGAGCTCCAGGACGCGGACGTGCCGGGCCGCGTCCGCCGCGTCCAGGGGCCGGTGGGGCGTGCCGCCGGCGTTGTTGACGAGGACGTCGAGCCGGCCGTACTCGGCGGCGAGCCAGGTGAAAACCTCCTCGACAGCCCCTGGTTCCCTCAGATCCGCGCTGTGGAAGCGGGCCGTCCGCCCCGCCGCCGTGACCGGCTCGCCGGGTGGGCGACGGGCGCACACCACGACGTGCGCGCCGGTGCGCAGAAAAGCCCGCGCGATGCCCGCGCCCACGCCCCGGGTGCCGCCGGTGACGAGTACGACCCGGCGGCCGTCCGGCTCCGGCCCGGGAGTTCCGCTCATCCACGCCTCCCCCGGCGAACGGTCCGCTGCTACCGTCGACAACGGACCGATACCTAACAAACGTTTGGTGGAAAGGTAGCCGATGGGCATCTCCACCGCACGCCCCGAACCGGGCATCGCCGTCGTCACCGTGGACGTCCCGCCCGTCAACGCCCTGCCCGTGCGCGGCTGGTACGCGCTGGCGGACGCGGTCCGCACGGCCGGCGCCGACCCGGACACCCGCTGCGTCCTGCTCACCGCCGCCGGGCGGGGCTTCAACGCCGGCGTGGACCTCAAGGAGTTGATCGGCACACCGGGCCACCGGGCCCTCGTCGACGTCAACCACGCCTGTGCCGAAGCCTTCTCCGCCGTCTACGACTGTCCCGTCCCGGTCGTCGCGGCCGTGCACGGCCACTGTCTGGGCGGCGGCGTCGGTCTCGTGGGCAACGCCGACGCGGTCGTCGCCTCCGACGACGCGGTGTTCGGGCTGCCCGAGCTCGACCGGGGCGCACTGGGCGCCGCCACCCACCTCTCCCGTCTCGTACCCCAGCATCTGATGCGCACGCTCTTCTACACCTCGCGCACCGTCACGGCCGCCGAGCTCCACCGGCACGGCTCGGTCTGGCGCGTCACGCCCCGGCCGGGGCTCGCCGGGGCGGCGCTGGAGCTGGCGCGGGAGATCGCGGCGAAGGACGGCGCGTTGCTGCGCATGGCCAAGGCCGCGCTCAACGGCATCGACCCCGTCGACGTCCGGCGGGGCTACCGCTACGAGCAGGGCTTCACCTTCGAGGCCGCCCTCGGCGGCGTCGGCGACCGCCACCGCGCCGCCTTCGCCGCCGGCCGGCCGGGCCCGGGGAGGGAGGGGGCATGACGGCCGACAAGAGGATGACCGCCGACGAGGCCGTGGCCCGGCTGGCGGACGGCATGACGATCGGCATCGGCGGCTGGGGGTCGCGCCGCAAGCCGATGGCGCTGGTCCGGGCCGTGCTGCGGGCCGGGCTGACCGATCTGACCGTCGTCTCCTACGGCGGCCCGGACGTCGGCCTGCTGGCGGCGGCGGGCCGGATCCGCAAGCTGGTGACGGCCTTCGTCTCCCTCGACTCGATCCCCCTCGAACCGCACTTCCGCGCGGCCCGGCAGCGGGGCGGGCTGGAGCTGGTGGAGCTCGACGAGGCGATGGTCATGTGGGGCCTGACGGCCGCCGCGCACCGGCTGCCGTTCCTGCCCGTGCGGGCCGGGCTCGGCTCGGACGTCATGACGGCGGACCCGGACCTGCGGACGGTGGTCTCGCCGTACGAGGACGGGGAGGAGCTGGTCGCCGTGCCCGCGCTGACCCTCGACGCGGCGCTGGTCCACCTCAACCGCGCGGACGCGCGCGGCAACGCCCAGTACCTGGGCCCGGATCCGTACTTCGACGACCTGTTCTGCGAGGCGGCCAAGGAGGCGTACGTCTCCTGCGAACGGATCGTCGGCAGCGAGGAGTTCACGGACGGGGGCGGGCCGCAGACGCTGCTCGTCCAGCGGCACTGCGTCACTGGGGTCGTCGAGGCGCCGGGCGGCGCCCACTTCACCTCGTGCGCGCCGGACTACGACCGCGACGAGGCGTTCCAGGCGGCGTACGCGCGGGCCGCCGCCGACCCGGCGGACTGGCGGGAGTTCGTCGCGCGGTTCCTGTCCGGCGACGAGGACGAGTACCGGACGGCGGTCGCGGCGACACGCGGGCGGGATGCCTCATGAACGCCAGCAGGGCCGAGATCTGCGTCGTGGCGTGCGCGGAGGTCTGGCGCGGCGACGGGGAGATCCTGGCGAGCCCGATGGGCACGGTCCCCACGATCGGGGCCCGGCTGGCGCGGCTGACGTTCGCCCCGGAGCTGCTGCTGACGGACGGCGAGGCGATGCTGATCGCCGACGTGCCGGCGCTGGGCCGCAGGGCCCGGGTGGTCGAGGGCTGGCTGCCGTTCCGCCGCCATCTGGCGCTGGTCACCGGGGGAAAACGGCATGTGATGATGGGCGCGAGCCAGCTCGACCGGTACGGCAACCAGAACATCAGCCGCATCGGCGACGCGCGCCGCCCCGACCGGCAGCTGCTGGGCGTACGCGGCGCGCCCGTCAACACGCTCAACCATCCCGTCAGTTACTGGATCCCCCGGCACTCCCCCCGGGTCCTGGTCGAGCGCGTCGACATGGTCTGCGGCGTCGGCCACGACCGGGCGGCCGCCGCCGGGCCCGCCGCGACGCGCTTCCACGGCCTCCGGCGCGTCGTCACCGATCTCGCGGTGCTGGACTTCGAGACGCCGGACCGCACGCTGCGGGTGCGGTCGCTGCACCCCGGCGTCACGGCCGAGGAGGTGCGGGCGGCCACCGGCTTCCCCCTCGACGTGCCGGCGGACGCACCGCGCACCCGGCCGCCGACGGCGGCCGAACTGCGGCTGATCCGCGAGGTCCTCGACCCGGACGGCCTCCGCGACCGCGAGGTGCGGCCGTGAGGACGGCCCTCACCGAGCTCGTGGGCGTCCGGCACCCCGTCGTGCAGACCGGCATGGGCTGGGTGGCGGGCCCCCGGCTGGTGACGGCCGTCGCCGCCGCCGGGGGCCTCGGCATCCTGGGCGCGGCCACCATGACGCCGGAGCGGCTGCGGGCCGCCGTCCGGGAGGTGCGGTCCCGGACCGACCAGCCCTTCGGCGTCAACCTGCGCGCGGACGCGGGCGACGCCGCCGAACGCGCCGCGATCCTGGTGGCGGAGGGGGTGCGGGTGGCGTCGTTCGCGCTGGCCCCCTCGCGGGAGCTGATCGCCCGCCTCAAGGACGCCGGCGTGGTCGTCATCCCCTCCGTCGGCGCCCGGCGGCACGCCGAGAAGGTCGTGGCGTGGGGCGCGGACGCGGTGATCGTCCAGGGCGGCGAGGGCGGCGGCCACACGGGCGAGGTCGCGACGTCGGTGCTGCTGCCGCAGGTCGTCGACGCGGTCGGCGTCCCGGTCGTCGCGGCGGGCGGCTTCCACGACGGCCGGGGCCTGGTCGCCGCCCTCGCCTACGGGGCGGCGGGCGTCGCCATGGGCACCCGCTTCCTGCTGACTTCCGACAGCACGGTCCCGGCGGCCGTGAAGGCCGCGTACCTCGCCGCGTCCGTCAAGGACGTCACCGTCACCGACCGGATCGACGGCCTGCCCCACCGCGTGCTGCGCACCCCCTTCGTCACCGCGCTGGAGCGCGCGGGCCGCACCGCCACGCTCGTGCGGGCGCTGCGGCACGCGGCGGCGTTCCGGGCGCTGTCGGGGCTGACGTGGCGGCGGATGCTGCGCGACGGGCGGGCCCTGCGGCACGGCGGGGAACTCGGCTGGGGGCGGGTGCTGCTGGCCGCGAACACGCCGATGCTGCTGAAGGCGGCGATGGTCGACGGCCGGACGGATCTGGGGGTGATGGCCGCCGGGCAGGTGGCGGGGGTCATCGAGGACCTGCCGTCCTGCGCGGCGCTGATCGAACGGATCATGGCGGAGGCGGAGGGGGTGCTGCGAGGATTGGGCCGGCATGTGCCGGAGGATCGGAGGTCCTGGCAATGAACGACACGGCCGCCCGCGCGCTGTGGGAGCTGTACGAACCCGTCCACGCCGTCGTGTACTTCGCCCCGGAGGCGCTGACCGCCTTCGAGGAGGCGGGGCTTCGGGGCTGGCGGCGCGGCTACTTCGCCGGGCGGGCGGCACCGCTCGGACCGGTGGGCCCGGAGCCGGTCACGGCGGCGTTCTTCGGCTTCGCGCCGGGGACGGTCGCCCGGGCGCTGCCGTCCGTATGGGACATCACTCCGCCCGCGCGCGCCCTGGAGATCCGGCGCGCGGGAGCGCGGGCGGCGCTGGAACGACTGCTGGCGGGCCGGGAGAAGGAGGCGGCACGGGCGGGGGAGCTGCTCGCCGGCGTCGCGGAGGGCCTGGACCACGGCGGGCGCGTGCTGTCCGCCGCGCACGCGGCGCAGCCCTGGCCCGACGACCCGCTGGAGCGCCTGTGGCACGCGGCGACGCTGCTGCGCGAGCACCGGGGCGACGGCCATGTGGCGGCCCTCGTCGCCGCCGGGCTCGACGGCTGCGAGGCGCTGGTGCTGCGGTCGGGCATCGACGTGCCGCGCTCGGAGCTCCAGCCCTACCGGGGCTGGACGGACGAGGAGTGGGAGGCGGCGGGGGCGCGGCTGGTGGGGCGGGGACTGCTGGAGCCCGGGGGCGCGGCGACGGACGCGGGCCGACGCGTTCTCGCGGTGGCGGAGGAGGCGACGGATCGTGCGGCGGGGCGGGTCTGGTCGCAGTCCGACTCCGGGGAACTGCGCGCGCTGCTCGCGCCGTTGGCGGCGGCGTGCGCTTCCGCGCTGCGATTCCCGAACCCGATCGGGTTGCCGGGCAAGGAGTAGTGGCCCCGGTCCCGCCCTTTCTCCCCCAGCTACCGCTGGGAGGTGCCCCCAGTTTCCTGGGGCTCCGCCCCAGACCCCGGTCCTCAAACGCCGGACGGGCTGTATTCAGCCGCTGAACACCGTGCTCGCCAGGGCCACATGGATCGCCGTGCCGCCCAGGACGCTCAGGACCGCGTTGCGGCGCCACAGGTGGAGGCCGAGCGTGGCCGCGAGGGCCAGGGCGACGGGTGGGGCGGTCGTGAGGGAGACGTCGCGGAGGGTGTACACGGTGAGGATCACCATCACACCGACCGGCATGTGCACGCTGAGGTAACGCAGGGTGTCGCTCGCCCGCAGGGGGGCCAGCGCGGCGAAGGGGAGGCAGCGGAGCGCCCAGGTGACGGCGGCGGATATGGCGATGGCGGCGGCGACGTACGTCGCGTGGTCAGGCACGGGCCGTCTCCCCTCGCGGCGCGAACGCGCGGCGGGCCAGGAGCCCGGCGGTGAACAGCCCCAGCGCGGCGAGCAGCATCTGCCCCGGCAGGACGAAACGGGCGACCAGCGCGCACACCAGGGCGAGGGCGGGCGTGGGCATGTCGCGCCGGGCGAGGTAGGCGTCGACGGCCAGGACGACGAACAGGGCGGTCAGCGCGAAGTCCAGGCCGGTCAGTTCGGCAGGGACCAGCGCGCCGAAGAGCGCGCCGAGGGTGGCGCCGACGACCCAGTAGACCTGGCACAGCGCCTGGAGCCAGACGATCCGCCGACCGCTCCACTCGTGCGCCGACTCCCCCGTGGTCAGCGCGTATGCCTCGTCCGTCAGCGTGTAGGTGCTGTAGACCTTGCCGGCGCGGCTCCTGACGCGGTGCAGCGGGAAGGACAGGGCGTAGAAGACGTGCCGGAAGTTGACCAGGAACGCCGTGAGCGCGACCTGGGCCAGCGGCGTCGCCGCGGCGATCAGGCCGACGAGGAGGAATTCCAGCGAGCCCGCGTACACGAAGGCGGTGATCGCGGTCGCCCACCACCAGTCCAGCCCCGCGTGGACGACGAGCACGCCGAGGGCTATGCCCAGCGGGAACAGGGCCAGGCCCACGGAACTGGAGTCCTTGAGGGCCGACCGGAAGTCGGACGTGGCGGGAGGGGGTGGGGCGGTGTCCTGGCGCTCGCGGCCGACGGCCACGTCTGACGGGGCGTTCATGCGGCAATTTTAGGTTTTTGACCGCGTAATTTGGTTTCCGATCATTCCTCCGTTTCGCGCTCGTGCGACACTTCATTACATGGACGCCATCGACCGGGAAATTTTGTTCCATCTGCGCCAGGACGGTCGTCTGACCAACGTCGAGCTGGCCAAACGCGTCGGCCTGACGCCGCCGCCGTGCCTGCGCCGGGTCAAGCGCCTGGAGGACGAGGGGATCATCACCGGCTACCGGGCCCGGATCGACCCGGCGGCGTCCGGCCGGCACTTCGAGGTGATGGCCGCCGTGGAGATCGGCGTCAACGACCTCCAGACGGTCGAGGAGCTGGAGTCCGCGATCGCCTCCTACGACGAGGTCGTCGAGTTCCACCGTCTCTTCGGCCGCCCGGACTATTTCATCCGGGTCGCCGTCGAGGACCACGCGGCGTACGAGACGTTCCTGACCACCAAGCTGATCGGGCTGCGGGCCGTCACCCGGGTCGACTCCCACCTCGTCATGAAGAAGATCAAGACGGACGACTGAGGGTCTTCACGACCGCTCGACGATCGTCACGTTCGCCTGTCCGCCCCCCTCGCACATCACCTGCAGGCCGAAGCGTCCGCCCGCCCGCTCCAGCTCCGCCACCAGCGTCGTCATCAGTCTCGCCCCCGTCGCCCCCAGCGGGTGCCCGAGCGCTATCGCGCCGCCGTTGACGTTGACGCGGTCCGGGTCGGCGCCGGTCTCCTTCAGCCAGGCCAGGACGACGGGCGCGAATGCCTCGTTGACCTCGAAGAGGTCGATGTCGTCCACGCCGAGGCCCGCCCGGCGCAGCGCGCGGGCCGTCGCCGGGATGGGGGCGGTGAGCATGCGGATGGGGTCCTCGCCGCGTGCGGAGAGGTGGTGGATCCGGGCGCGGGGGGTCAGCCCGTGGTCGCGCACGGCACGCTCGTTCGCGATCAGCAGGGCCGCCGCGCCGTCCGAGACCTGGGAGGAGACGGCGGCGGTCAGCCGCCCGCCGGGGACGAGGGGCTGGAGGGCGGCCATGCGGGCGAGGGAGGTGTCGCGGCGCGGGCCCTCGTCGGCCGTCACGTCCCCGTACGGCACGGTCTCCCGGGTGAAGCGGCCCTCGTCGACGGCGCGCACCGCCCGTTCGTGGGAGCGGAGCGCGTACTCCTCCATGGCTTCGCGGGTGACGCCCCACTGGTCGGCGACGGTCTCCGCGCCGTGGAACTGGTTGACGGGCCGGTCGCCGTAGCGGGCGCGCCAGCCGTGGGAGCCGGCGAAGGGGCCTTGGGTGAGGCCGAGGGGTTCGGTGGCGCGGTGGAAGGCGTAGCCGATGGGGATCTGCGACATGCTCTGGGTGCCGCCGGCCACGACGAGGTCCTGGGTGCCGGAGAGGACGGCCTGGGCGGCGAAGTGGACGGCCTGCTGGCCGGAGCCGCACTGCCGGTCGACGGTGACGCCGGGGACCTCCTCGGGAAGGCCGGCGGCCAGCCAGCTGGTGCGGGCGATGTCCCCGGCCTGCGGGCCGACGGTGTCGAGGCAGCCGAGGACGACGTCGTCGACGGCCGCCGGGTCGACGCCCGTGCGCCGGATGAGTTCGGCGATGACATGGGCGCCCAGGTCGGCGGGGTGGACGGCGGCGAGGGCGCCGCCGCGGCGGCCGACGGGGGTGCGTACCGCTTCGACGATGAACGCTTCGGCCATGACGGGCTCCTAGGGTCGTGGGGCGATGCCGTCCAGGACCATGGACAGGTACTGCCGGGCGATCTCCTCCGCGCTGTGCGTCCCGCCGGGCCGGTACCAGGACGCGGCCACCCAGACGGTGTCGCGCAGGAAGCGGTAGGCGAGGCGGGTGTCGAGGTCGGCGCGGAAGGCCCGGTCGGCCACGCCGCGCCGGAGGACACCCAGCCACATCTCCTCGAACCTCCGCCGGGAGTCGGCGAGGTAGGCGAAGCGGGGGTTCCCGGCGAGGTGCGGGGACTCCTTCTGGTAGAGGGCGACGGCCGCGCGGTGCCGGTCGATCTCGCGGAAGGACTCGGTGACGAGCGCGGTGACGGTCTCGCGGGGGCCGTGCCCGGCGGCGAGGACGGCGTCGTAGCGGGCCCACAGGTCGTCGAGGAAGCCGGTGAGGATCTCGTCGAGCATCGACTCCTTGGAGTCGAAGTGGTAGTAGAGGCTTCCGGCGAGCATGCCCGCCTCGTCGGCGATCCGGCGGACGGTGGTGGCCCGGTAGCCGTGCTCGGCGAACACCTCGGCGGCCGTGGCGAGGAGTTCCTCGCGCCGCGTGGGGGTGGTCTTCTTGCTGGTCGGCTCGCTGGTCGGCACGGTGCCATTCTCGTTCACGCGCGCTGGCTGCTGACGGCGACGGTCTCCCCGGTCATGTACGAGGAGTAGTCGCTGGCGAGGAAGACGATGACGTTGGCGATCTCCCAGGGCTCGGCCGCCCTGCCGAACGCCTCTCGTTCCGCCAGCCGTTCCAGCAGCTCGGGTGTGGTGACCCGGGCGAGGTGGGGGTGGGCGGCGAGGCTGGGGGCGACGGCGTTGACGCGGACGCCGTGATCGGCGGCCTCCAGGGCCGCGCAGCGGGTGAGGGCCATGACGCCGGCCTTGGCGGCGGCGTAGTGGGCCTGGCCGCGCTGGGCGCGCCAGCCGAGGACCGAGGCGTTGTTGACGACGGCGCCGCCGGTGCCGCGCGCCCGCATGCGGCGCAGGGCGGCGCGGGTGCAGCGGAAGGTGCCGGTGAGGGTGGTGTCAAGGACGCGGTGCCACTGTTCGTCGGTCATGTCGGCGAGTTCGGCGGTGCCGCCGAGGCCCGCGTTGTTGACGAGGACGTCGAGGGTTCCGTGGCGTTCCTCGGCGAGGTCGAGGAGGGCGGCGACATGGGCCTCGTCGGTGACGTCGCAGGGCGTCCCGGCCACGCGGCCCGCCCCGAACTCCCCGGCGAGCCCGGCCACGACGTGTTCGAGGCGGGGCGCGTGGGCGTCGCCCAGGACCACGCTCGCGCCCTCCTCCAGGAAGCGGCGGGCGGTGGCGCCGCCGATGCCGGTGCCCGCGGCGGCGGTGATGACGGCGGTGCGGCCGGTCAGCAGGTCGTGGCCGGGTGGCGGGGGCGGCGGGCCGGAGCTCTCGACGCTGCTCATGGCCCCACGCTAACCTACCAAACACTTGTTAGGGAAGGATGGTTGATGACCACTGACCCTGTGGACGCCGGTCCTGTCGTGCGCTACGAGTGCGACGGCCCCGTCGCGACCGTCACCATGAACCGGCCCGCGTACCGCAACGCGCAGAACTCCGCGATGACCTACGCCCTGGACTCGGCCTTCTCCGAGGCGGCGGCCGACGACGGCGTCCGCGTCGTCGTCCTGGCCGGGGCGGGCGAGCACTTCTCGGCCGGGCACGACATCGGGTCGCCCGGCCGGGACGAGCACCTGTCGTTCCCACGCCGGGCCGGACTGTGGTGGGACCACTCCGGCAGGTCCGGCGCCGAGCGGCGCTTCGCCCGCGAGTCCGAGGTGTATCTCGGGATGTGCCGACGCTGGCGCGAGCTGCCCAAGCCACTGATCGCGAGCGTCCAGGGGGCGTGCGTGGCGGGCGGGTTGACGCTGGCCTGGGTGTGCGACCTGATCGTGGCGAGCGAGGACGCGTTCTTCGCCGACCCGGTCGTACGGATGGGCATCCCGGGCGTCGAGTACTTCGCCCACCCGTGGGTGATGCCGCCGCGGATCGCCAAGGAACTCCTCTACACCGGCGACCGGATGAGCGCACGCCGCGCGTACGAGGTGGGGATGGTCAACCGGGTGGTGCCGCGCGACGCGCTGGCCGCCGAGACCCGCGCCCTGGCCGGGCGGATCGCCCGGATGCCCCGGATGGGCCTGGCCCTGACCAAGCGGGCGGTCAACCAGGCCGAGGATCTCCAGGGGCTGCACAGCGGCCTGGACTCGGCCTTCGCCCTCCACCACCTCGCGCACGCGCACAACGCGGAGACGTCCGGCGATCCGCTCGCCGGGATGGACGCCCGGGCCATGAAGGACCGCTGATGGACCTCGATCTCACCCCCGAGGAGACCGCCTTCCGCGCGGAGGCGCGGGCCTGGCTGGTGGAGCACGTGCCCGCCGCCCCGCTCGCGCCGCCGGAGACCGCGCGGGGCTTCGCCGAGCACCGGGCGTGGGAGCGGACGCTGTACGAGGGCCGCTGGTCGGCGGTCTCCTGGCCGTGCGCGTACGGGGGCCGGGGCGCCTCGCCCGTGGAGTCGCTGGTCTTCGAGGAGGAGTACCACGCGGCGGGCGCGCCCGTCCGGATCTCCCAGAACGGCATCGCCCTGCTCGCCCCCACGCTCCTCGCGCACGGCACCGAGGAGCAGCGGGCGCGGCTCCTGCCGCCGATGGCGCGCGGCGAGACGGTCTGGGCCCAGGCGTGGTCCGAGCCCGAGGCGGGCTCCGACCTGGCGGCGCTCCGCTCGGTCGCGGCCCGCACGGACGGCGGCTGGCTGCTCAGCGGGAACAAGACGTGGTCGTCGCGGGCGGTGTTCGCGGACCGGGCCTTCGGCCTGTTCCGCAGCCACCCCGGCGCGGACCGTCCGCACCGGGGGCTGACGTACGCGCTGTTCCCGCTGGACGCGCCCGGGGTGACCGTACGGCCCGTCGGGCGTCTCGACGGGAAGCCGGTGTTCGCCGAGATCTTCCTGGACGAGGTCTTCGTGCCCGACGAGGACGTCGTCGGGGAGCCGGGGCAGGGCTGGCGGGTGGCGATGAGCACGGCGGGCAGCGAGCGCGGGACGACGCTGCGCGCCCCGGGCCGGTTCACGGCGGCGGCCGGGCGGCTGGTGGAGCTGTGGCGTTCGGCCGCCGGTTCCGGTCCCGGTGACGCGGCGCTGCGGGACCGGGTCGCGGACGCGGTGATCCGGGCGCGGGCGTACCGGCTGTACGCCTACGCGCAAGCGTCGCGGCCGGATCCGCCGTCGGGGGCCGAGGCGAGCCTGACGAAGGTGTTCTGGTCGGAGCTGGACCTCGCGCTGCACGAGACGGCCCTCGACCTGCTGGGCGCGGACGGCGAACTCGTCGACGCGGACTGGGCGCAGGGCTGGCTGTTCGCCCTGGCCGGGCCGGTCTACGCCGGGACGAACGAGATCCAGCGGGATGTGATCGCGGAGCGGCTGCTGGGGCTGCCGAAGGGACGGCGGGGATGAGGTTCGCGCTGGACGACGGGCAGACGGCCTTCGGGCGCTCGCTGGACCGGATGTTCGCGGCGGCGGACACGCCCTCGGCGGTGCGGGCGTGGGCGCGCGGCGAGCACGGGCCGGGGCGGGCGCTGTGGCGCCGGGCGGCGGACGCGGGCGTGTTCACGCTGGCGGCGCCCGGCGGGCTGGGCGGGGTGGGGCCGCTGCCGGTGGAAGTGGGCGTCGCGTTCGTCGAGTTCGGCCGGCACTGCGTGCCGGGCCCGCTGGTGGAGACGGTGGCGGTGACGGCCCTGCTGTCGCGGCTGGCGGAGACCGGGGAGGCGGCGCCCGCGAAGGAGTGGGTGCCGAGGGTGTGCGCGGGCCGGGCGCGGCTGACTCTGGCGGCTCCGGCCCGCGCCGAGCACGGCCCTCGCGCCGGCCGGGCGGCGGCGCCGGCCGGGGGGCCGTACGCGCCGGCCGCCGACGCGGTCTTCGTGGCGACGGCCGGCGCCGAGGATGCGGCGCCCGAGCCGCGCCCGGCGCCCGGTCACGGCCCGGTCCTGCGGTCCATCGATCCCGCGCGGCCGTACGCGCTGGACGCGGACGCGGCGGACGCGGTGTTCGTGGTGACCAGCGGTGCCGGGGACACGGCGGACGGGGACGCGGCGGACGGGCTGTGGCTGGCGCCCGGTCACGGGCCGGTCCTGCCGTCCGTCGACCCCGCGAGGCGTCTGGCCGTTCCGGCGGCGGGCGGGGAGCGGCTGGCGGCCGGGCCCGCCGTGCGGGACGCGACGGCGTACGCGCGCCTGTGGGCGGCGTACGCGACCGCCGCCCAGGCGCTCGGAGTGGGGCACGCGCTCCTCGACCGGACGGTGGCCCACGCACGGCGGCGCGTCCAGTTCGGCACGGTGATCGGTTCGTTCCAGGCGGTCAAGCACCGGCTGGCGGACGCGCTGATCGGCCTGGAGTTCGCGCGGCCGCTGCTGTACGGCGCGGCCGTGGCCCTCGCGGCGGGCTCCCCGGGCGCCCGGGCGGAGGTGGCGGCTGCCAAGGCGGCCGCCTGCGACGCGGCGTACGCGGCGGCGCGCACGGCGCTCCAGGTGCACGGGGCGATCGGCTACACGTCCGCATACGAGCTGTCGCTGTGGCTGGGCAAGGCACGGGCCTTGCGGCAGGCGTGGGGGTCGCCGGAGGAGTGCCGCCGGGACGCCCTGGAACTCCCCCACTGAACTCTTTCACCAGTAAAACACCTGCTAATGTTTTTGTATGGCGAAGCTCCCTCCCCTGCCCCTGCGCGGTGTCGTCCGGCTGAAGCCGGCGGCGGACGGCTGGGCCCGGCCCGCGCTGAGCGCGGCCCTCGCGCTGGCCGTCCCCGACGTGACGCTCCTCGCGCTCGGCCGCCTCGACCTCGCCCTGTACATCGCCGCCGGCGCGCTCTGCGCGCTGTACGGGCACGACCGGCCCTACGCCCGGCGCGCCCGGACGCTGGCCTGGGTGGTCCTGGGCGCGGTCGCGGGCATGGGCGTGGCCCTGACCGGTGCCGCCCTCGTCCACTCGGCTCCCCTGCTGGTGCTGCTCGCGGCACTCGTCGCGGCGGCCCACAAGGCCGTGTGCGACGCCGCGCGGATCGGGCCGCCGGGGAACGTGGTGCTGACGTTCGTCACGTCGACGGCGTTCTTCGTGCCGCAGCGGGCCGCGGAGGTGCCCGCGCATCTGGGCCTGGTCGCGGCGAGCGGGGCCCTGGCCTGGCTGATCTGCATGGCCCCGGGCCTCGTCCGGCCGCGTGGGCCGGAGCGGATCGCCGTGGCACGGGCCCTGGAGGCGGCGGCCCGGGGCGACCGGCACGCGGTGCTGGTGACAGCGGGGGCGGCGCGGCGGGCGTGCGCGGGCGACCCTGCCCTGGAGGCCCTGGTCAGGTGGGCCGAGGCAGCGTCCGAGGGGGAGGCGGGGCGGCTGCGGGAGGTGGCGCGGGGGCTGCGCCGTGGGAATTCCCCGATCCCGGCCCTTCCCGATGCCGAGGGCTTCGCCCCCGGGCCCCCGTTCCGCGCTGACGCGCGGTGTCCTCGAACGCCGGACGGGCTGTATGTGGCCGCGACCCGCGTCGCGCTCGGCGGCACCCTCGCCGGGTGGATCGCCCTCGCGCTGGGCGGTACGCACCCCCACTGGGCCGTCGTCGCCGCCGCGTCCGTCGTCCAGGCGCACGCCTCCGCGTCCTGGCAGCGCGGCGCACAGCGCGTGATCGGCAATGTCGTGGGGCTGGCGCTGTTCGCCGCGCTGCTGCCCCTCGCCCGGACGGGCGAGGTCGTCATGGTGGCGGTCGCGCTCGCGCTCCAGGTCACGGCGGAGGCGACCATCGCCCGGAACTACTGGCTGGGCAGCGTGTTCGTGACCCCGATGGCCCTGCTGCTGGGCGAGTTCGCCGGGGCGCACCCGGCGGGCGGGACCATGGCGGACCGGGGCGTCGACACGGTGGCGGGCGCCGCGGTGGGGGTGCTGGTCTGCCTGCTGGTCGCCGACGGACGGGCCGTGGCACGGGTGGAGGCCGCCCTCGCCCGGGTCCGCGACGCGCGTGCCGACGCGCATGACGGCACGCGGGATCCCGCGGGGGCCCGGGAGCGACTCGGGGCGGCGCTGCTGGAGCTGCGCGCGGCGGCGGACGTCGCGGCCGGCGAGCGGCGGCGGCACCCGCTGCCCGAGGCGCGGATCGCCCACGAGGAGCACGAGGGGCACCGGGCCCTGGCCGCCCTCCGCGCCCCCGCGCCCGCCGCCGGCTGACGCCGGCCGGCGGCACGCGGCCCTCCGGCGGGCCTCGACGGATCCGCCCGCGCACGTCGCGGCAGAATCTACCGGGGAACACCGACTGGAGAGGATCGAGAACTGTGGCCGAGGACGCCGAGGACATCGTCGCGCGCGTGCTGCGCCAGTGGCAGCGGGTCCACCCCGGGCTGGACACCGCGCCGATGGCCGTGATCGGCAGGCTCAACCGGTGCGCCGCCCTGCTCCAGCAGGCCACGGACGCCCCGTTGGTGCGCGAGGGGCTGACGCGGGCGGAGTTCGACATCCTGGGCACCCTGCGGCGCACGGGCCGGGAGCTCACGCCCGGGCAGATCGCCCGGGAGACGTTCGCCTCGGGCGCGGCCGTCACCAAGCGGCTGCGGGTGCTGGAGGAGCGCGGCCTGGTCGCCCGCCGCCCGGACGACCGCGACCGGCGGGTGGCCCACCTGTCGCTGACCGACTCCGGCCGGGAGCTCATCGACGTACTGATCCCGCGCCAGCTGGAGTACGAGCAGGCGCTGCTCGCGGGGCTCGGCAAGGACCGGCAGGACGAGCTCGCCGACACCCTCGCCGAGTTGCTCGTCCTCCTGGAGGGGCGGCTCGGCGGCCTCCAACCCTGAGAGGCTGGCGCCGACTGGCGCGGTCGTTCGGCCGCGGGCCGTCCGTGGCTTGTCGCGCAGTTCCCCGCGCCCCTTACTTGCGCGGCTGTGTGAAGCGGAGCATGTTGCCCGACGGGTCGCGGAAGGCGCAGTCGCGGACGCCGTAGGGCTGGTCGACCGGCTCCTGGAGGACCTCGCCGCCGGCGGCCCGGATCTTCTCGAAGGTGGCGTCGCAGTCGTCCGTGGAGAAGATCACGCCGCGCAGCAGGCCCTTGGCCAGCAGTTCCGCCATGGCCTGCCGGTCGGCGGGCGAGGCGTTGGGGTCGGCGAGCGGCGGTTCGAGGACGATCTCGACGTCCGGCTGCGCGGGCGAGCCGACGGTCACCCAGCGCATTCCCTCGAACCCGACGTCGTTGCGGACCTCCAGGCCGAGGATGTCGCGGTAGAAGCCGAGGGCCTTGTCGTGGTCGTCGACGGCGATGAAGCACTGTGAAAGCTTGATGGTCATGCCCTCGACGCTACGAGGCGACGGCCGGATCCGCTTCTCCGATCCTGACCGGTCGCCCGGCGCCGGCCGGAGCCCTGGTCCTGAGCGGCCGTGTGTAGATCTTGGCCACGCACGCCGGGATCGCGGCGCCCGCCTCGTGGCGGCGGGCCCGGTACGCGCTCGGGCTCTCGCCGACCAGCTCGGTGAAGCGCGAGCTGAACGACCCCAGTGAGGTGCATCCGACGGCGAAGCAGACCTCCGTCACGCTCAGGTCGCCCCGCCGCAGCAGCGCCTTGGCCCGCTCGATACGGCGGGTCATCAGGTAGTTGTAGGGCGTCTCGCCGAACGCGGCGCGGAAGCTGCGGGAGAAGTGCCCGGACGACATCAGGGCGACACGGGCCAGCGCCGGGACGTCCAGCGGCAGCGCGTAGTCGCGGTCGATGACGTCCCGCGCGCGGCGCAGCCTCACGAGGTCCTCCAGTGTCACGCGCTCCAGCATCGCACGGCGGTCAGGGCGCGGGCGTGATCGAGGGGGCCGGGGCGGGGCTGTTGCCGACCCGGGGCGTGAGGAGCTCGTTGTCGCAGGCGAGGTTCTTCAGGCCCTTGCCGTTGCCCATGAGGTCGACCTTGACGTCCTCGGGCCGGCGGTCGTCGGGCACGCCGTTGTGGGAGGCCGTGCAGACGAGCTGGTTGCGGGCGATGGCGCTGAGCCGGGTGGGGTCCAGCGGCAGCCGGATCGTCACCGTGCCGGGGACCGTGGCGACGACGACGGAGCTCTGCGGCAGCTTCGGCAGGTCCGTGAACAGGCCCTGCATCCGCTCGGCCTCGTTGGGGCCCTGGAGCAGCAGGGCCACGGCCTCCTCCGCGCCGACCTCGCCGGCGGCGGGGCGGGAGCGGGGTTCGAGGCCGCCGGGGAAGCCGAAGTAGAGCCGGACCTCCCGCACGGGGGCGCCGGGCTGCTTCGCGCCCTGCGCGGGCTGGCCCACCTCGATGACGTCGGTGGGCTCGACGCCGCACCCGGCCAGGACGCCCGCGAGGGCGCCGCACAGCGCCGCTGCGGCGGCCGCGCGCCGCTTGTCCGTACGTCGCCGTCTCATGCTTCGTCACCTCCGCGCCGCAGCGGGAGGTCGACGGTGAACACCGCGCCTCCCCCGGGCCCGTTGGCGGCCCGGACGGTCCCGTCGTGCAGTCGTACGTTCTCCATGGTGATGGCGAGGCCGAGGCCGCTGCCCTCGGAGCGGACCCGGGCGGCGTCCGCCTTGAAGAACCGCTCGAAGACGTGCGGCAGGACCTCCGGATCGATGCCCTCGCCCCGGTCGGCGACCTCGATCAGCAGCCGCTCGCCGCTGTGCTCCCCGCCGTCGTGCCGCTCCTCCGTGCGGACGGCGACGGCGACCGGCTCGCCGCCGTGCCGCAGCGCGTTGCCGACGAGGTTGGCGACGACGACGTCGACGCGGCGCGGGTCCAGCCGGGCCCGGACGCCCTCGGGCAGGTCGGCGGTGACCTTCTCCTGCCAGCCGCGCGCCTGGAGGGTCTTGCGGACCGTCTCGGCCACGTCGACCTCGTCGAGGTGGAGGGCGGCGGCGCCGGCGTCGAAGCGGGAGATCTCCATCAGGTCCTCGACCATGCGGGCGAGCTTGCCGGTCTCCTGGCTGATGAGGCGCACGGCGTGGGCGGTGTCCTCGTCGAGGCTCTCGGCGTCCTCGTCGAGGACGTCGACGACGGCGGTCATCGCGGCCAGCGGGGTGCGCAGCTCGTGGGAGACGTCGGCGGCGAAGCGGCGGGAGTTGGCCTCCATGCGGCGCAGTTCGGCGACGTTCTCCTCCAGGGCGGCGGCCATGTCGTTGAACGTGCGGGAGAGGTCGGCGAGTTCGTCGCTGCCGGTGACCTTCAGCCGGGTGTCCAGCTCGCCCTCGGTGATCCGCTGGGTGGCGCGGCGCAGCTCGCGCACGGGCCGCAGCACGCCGCGCGCGGCGAGGAGGGCGGGCACGATGGCCAGCGCGAGGGCGGGCAGGGCGCCGCTCTGGGCCGCTTCGACCAGTGCCTGGACGTTCGCCTCGTCCTCGCGGAGGGGCACCTGGGCGTAGACCTCCAGGCCGGACAGCTCACCGCCCTCGCCGCTGTAGGCGACGGGCAGGCCGATGGCGAGCCAGGGTTCGCCGTTGATCTCGACGCGCTGGAAGGCGGCGATGCCGGAGTGGACCTTCTGCTGCACCCCGTCGGGGATGCCCCTGGCGCCGGGGCGGGCCTTGGGGACCATGGCGCCGTCCCGGTAGCGGGCGTAGATGTTCCACTGCTGTGCCTGGCCGGCGCGGGCGAGGTTGGTGGTGAACCTGGCCAGGTCGCCGTGGCCGGGCGGGAAGCGCAGGTCGGGGACCTGGGAGTTGACCTGGGAGCGCAGGGCGGAGACGGCCGTGTCCTGGGTGCGCTTGAGGATCGCGGTGCGGGCCTCGCGGAAGGTGAGCGCGGCCGTGGTGAGCGCGCTGAGCGCGGCGACGAGGAGGAACGCCACCACGAGCCGGGCCCGCAGGCCCCGGAAGAGGGTGCGCAGGGCCGGCCGTCCCAGGGCGGGGCGGCGCAGGTGGACCGGGCGGTTCAGGGGGCTCATCAGGGGTTTCCGCGGCTCACACGGGGCCGAAGCGGTAGCCGAAGCCCCGGACGGTCTGGATGTAGCGGGGGGAGCGCGTGGACTCCTCGACCTTGGTGCGCAGCCGCATGACGCAGGCGTCCACGAGGCGGGCGTCGCCGTGGTAGCTGTGCTCCCAGACGTGCTCGAGGAGCTGCTGGCGGCTGAAGACCCGGCCGGGGGTGGCGGACAGGTAGAGCAGCAGCTTCATCTCGGAGGGGGCGAGCGGCAGGTCCTGGCCGTGCTTGGAGACGAGCAGCCCGGCGCGGTCGATGGTCAGGTCGCCGTGGGTCTCGGCGGTGGCCTGCGGGACGGCCGGGTCGGCGCCGCCGTCGACGGGGGCGGCGCGGCGCAGGACGGCCCGGATGCGGGCCTCCAGGACCTCGCCGCGGGCGGGCTTGACGATGTAGTCGTCGGCCCCGGCCTCCAGGCCGAGGACGACGTCGATGTCGTCACCGCGGGCGGTGAGCATGATGATGGGTATCTGCTGGGTGGCGCGGATGCGCCGGCAGACCTCGAAGCCGCTCTTGTCGGGCAGCATCAGGTCCAGCAGCACCAGGTCGGGGCGGAAGCTCTCCAGCGCCGCCAGCCCGGCCTCGCCGGTGGGCGCGCCCTCGACCTCGTGGCCGCGGCGGCGCAGGGTGAGGGTGACCCCTTCCCTGACGGCCCGGTCGTCCTCGATCAGAAGCACGCGTGACATGGGCACCAGTATCGGTCGTTCGTTCGCACGAATGCGCCCGGGGGCTCGCTCCCGCTGGAACTGTCACCGACTTCTCATAAATCGACCCCCGTCACTTACACCCCGATGTACCGCAGGAGCAAGGTACGGAAGTCCCGGTCGAAGTCCTCGTAGCGCTCGCGCAACCGCTCGCCCGGCCAGTCGGCGGGCAGCAGGGGCGCGGGCAGTACCGGGTCGGCCAGCAGGTGACGCAGCACCGCCGCCGAGACCGTGAACCGCTCGGCGAGGCGGTCCGGCCCGCCCGGCAGCGCCTCCAGGGCGGCTTCCAGCGCGCGGGCGCGACGGGCCCAGCCGGTCAGGTCCCACAGGCCGGCGGCGAGGGCGGCCGGGTCCCCTTCGGGCGCCCCGGTGAACAGCGCGCACTGTCCGGCCACGACGGGCGGCCACGCCGGGTCGCGGACGAGGTTGGCGGGCCGCGTCCAGCACCCTTCGCGCAGCTCGGCCAGGCGCAGCGCGGCCATCGCCTGCCGCAGGGCGGCGCGCTCGGGGGCGGGGCGCCGCTCGGCGGTGACGACCGCGATCTCCCAGCCGCCGGACCAGGCGCGGGTGCGGGGCGCGCGGCTGTCGTCCTGCCGGGCCTGGCGGGCGAGCAGCCGCTCGGTGAGCCGGTACGTGCCGTCGCGCTGCTCCAGGTCCCCGGCGGCGACCATCCGGGTCAGGGCCGTGCGCACGGTGCCCTCGGCGGTGCCGAAGAGCTCGCCGACGCGGACCAGGGCGCGGGCGGGGAGGGCGGGCGGGTGGTGGCCCAGGAGCGTCGAGAGCACGACCGAGCGCGCGGTCAGCGGCCGCAGGGCGAGGGAATCAGTGGCATCAGTGGATTCGGTGGCGTCCATGGCTGACGAAACCCTATCCATTACAGCCTCGCATCACGCATCATAAAAGTGTAATGCCATGCGGACCGTGTCCCCCGGAGGTCGCCGTGAGCGCCACGCACGACGTGTTCAACCAGGCCCCGCCCCTCACCGGCTTCTCCACCGCCGACGAGCCCGCGCTGCTGGAGGCCCTGCGCCGGGACGGCGGCGGCTGGGGCGAGGCCGAGGTCCGCGAGCTGGGGGCGCGGGCCGGTTCGGAGGAGGTGCGGGAGTGGGCCCGGACGGCCGAGGCGAGCCCGCCGGTCCTGCGCACCCACGACCGCTACGGCCACCGGATCGACGAGGTCGAGTTCCACCCGGCGTGGCACCGGCTCATGGCCGCCGCCGTCGGGAGCGGCCAGCACGCCGCCCCATGGGCCGAGGCCCGGCCCGGCGCGCACCTGGTGCGCACGGCGAAGTTCTACGCCTGGGCGCAGGCCGAGGCCGGCCACGGCTGCCCCATTTCGATGACGTACGCCGCCGTGCCCGCCCTGCGCGCCCAGCCGGAGCTGGCCGCCGTCTACGAGCCGCTGCTGACGTCCCGGACGTACGACTTCGGGCTGCGCCCGCCGCTCGGCAAGCGCGGCCTGATCGCGGGCATGTCGATGACGGAGAAGCAGGGCGGCTCGGACGTCCGCGCCAATACGACCCGGGCCGTGCCCACGGGCGACGGCTCGTACGCGGTCACGGGCCACAAGTGGTTCACGTCGGCGCCGATGAGCGACGTCTTCCTGATGCTGGCCCAGTCCGAGGAAGGGCTGACCTGCTTCCTGATGCCGCGCGTACTGCCCGACGGCACCCGCAACGCGATGCGGCTCCAGCGGCTGAAGGACAAGCTCGGCAACCGCTCCAACGCCTCGGCGGAGATCGAGTACGAGCAGGCGCTGGCCTGGCCCGTGGGCGAACCCGGGCGCGGGGTGCGCACGATCGTCGAGATGGTCAACATGACCCGCCTCGACTGCGTGACCGGATCGGCCGCCGGGATGCGCGCCGGGCTGCGGGAAGCGCTCCACCACACCGCGCACCGGCGGGCGTTCGGCGCGGAGCTGATCGACCAGCCGCTGATGCGCAACGTCCTGGCCGACCTCGCCGTCGAGTCCGAGGCGGCGACGACGCTGGCCCTGCGGCTCGCTGCTGCGCTCGACCGCTCCGAGGCGGGCGACGCCCCGGAGGGCGCGCTGCGCCGGCTCGCGCTGGCCGCCGGAAAGTACTGGGTGTGCAAGCGCGGCAGCGCCCACGCCGCCGAGGCCCTGGAGTGCCTGGGCGGCAACGGCTACGTCGAGGAGTCCGGCATGCCCCGGCTCTACCGGGAGGCGCCGCTGCTGTCCATCTGGGAGGGCTCCGGCAATGTGGCGGCGCTCGACGTACTGCGGGCGCTGGCCCGGGAACCGGACTCGCTGGACGCGTACTTCACGGAGGTCGAAGCGGCCTCCGGCGCGGACGCCCGGCTGGATGCAGCCACGGCCCGCCTGCGCGCCCTGCTCGGCGAGCTCTCCGACCCGCACCGCGCCCAGCTCCTCGCCCGCCGCGTCGCCGAGCAGCTGACACTCGTCCTCCAGGGCAGCCTGCTGGTGCGGCACAGCACCCCGGCCGTCGCCGACGCGTTCTGCGCCTCGCGGCTCGGCGGCGAGTGGGGCAACGCCTTCGGCACCCTGCCGACCGGCACGGACCTCGGGCAGATCCTCGAACGCGCCCGGCTCAAGGACATCCCGTGACAGCCTCCGCGTCGGCGGCCGTACGCACCGAGCGCCGGGGCCCGGTGACCACCGTCGTCCTCTCCCGCCCGGACGTCCGCAACGCCGTGGACGGCCCGACGGCCGCCGCCCTGGCCGACGCCTTCCGGGCGTTCGACGCGGACCCGGCGGCGCGCGTCGCGGTGCTGTGGGGCGAGGGCGGCGCGTTCTGCTCGGGCGCCGACCTCAAGGCCTTCGGCACCGCCCGCGCCAACCGCGTGGCGCCCGACGGCGACGGGCCGATGGGCCCCACCCGGCTGCGGCTGGCCAAACCGGTGATCGCGGCGATCGCCGGGCCCGCCGTCGCGGGCGGCCTGGAGCTCGCGCTCTGGTGCGATCTGCGGGTGGCGGAGGAGGACGCCGTGCTCGGCGTCCTCTGCCGCCGCTGGGGCGTGCCCCTGATCGACGGCGGCACGGTCCGGCTGCCCCGGCTGATCGGCGCCTCCCGGGCCATGGACCTGATCCTCACCGGCCGCCCGGTCCCGGCCGCCGAGGCCCATGCCATGGGTCTCGTCAACCGCCTGGTGCCGCCCGGGACCTCCCGCGCGGCGGCGGAGGAACTCGCGGCGGAGATCGCCCGCTTCCCGCAGACCTGCCTGCGGAGCGACCGGGCGTCGCTCCTCGACCAGGAGGGGCTGGACGAGGAGCGGGCCCTGGGCGTCGAGCTCACCCACGGCATGGGGTCCTTGCCGGAGGCCGCGGAAGGGGTGGCACGCTTCACCGGGGGACGGCGGCGGCGCTGAGGCAGAACTGCAGCAGACCCGCGCTCACGTCCTTGATGATCTCCTCCATATCGGCCCACGGCGGCTGGAATTCCTTGCCCCATTCGATGGTGTAGGCGAGGATCTTCTCCTTCCCGCCGTCGGTGAAGTGCCGGGAGAACGCGTAGTCGTCGCTGGTGCCGCACGTCGGGTAGAGGTCGAAGCCGGACTTCGGGGTGTACTCGGTGCCCCGTACCTCACGCAGCCCGTCGGTGAAGCTCCGCGCGAGCGCGGTCGCGCTGTCGAGGTCGTCCTGGGGGATGTATTCGCGGTAGTCGGTGTCGCCGGGCAGGCCCCGGCGTCCGTCATAGGCGGAGTTGAGGAAATTCATCGACTTGTCTGTGCTCTGATCCTCGTCGTCGCCCCATACGTAGAGCATGTCCTCGGAATAGCTGTGCACGTCCACGAACCAGCGCGTGTGCGGGAATCCCTCTTCCAGGAGCCACCGGACGTTACGGGTCTCGGGCTCGGAGAACGCCTTCGGCCCCTGATAGACCTGCGGGTCGCACGGGTCGCTCGATACGCGTACGCCCGCCGTGGGCGAGAACGCCTTGGTGGCGTCGAACAGGAAGTCGTAATTGCGGTTGATGTCGACCCCCACGCAGTCGCCGTCATGACCGGCGGGCGCGTGCTTCGTATCGCGGTTCTTGCGCCACATCGGTTCGACGGTCTGGCTGTAACGGCGACCGTCCGGATTGACCAGCGGGAAGACGACGATGTTCACATTGTTCAGCAGTGCGTGCACCTCGGCGGCGGTGAAGCTCTTGCGCCCGTAACGGAGACCGGATCCGGACTTGTACGCCTCCAGCAGATCGGCGGCGAAATCGACGAGGATCTCGCAGCTTCCCCACTCCCGGGCGTGGACTCCCCCGATGAGCACGACACAGTCACGGCCGTTGGCGGAGGGCGCGCCCACGCGCAGCGCGTGACAGGCGACTCCCTCGACCGATGTCTCGGGGAGCTCGACGAGTTCGCAGAGATCGGAGTAGGCATGCGCCAGGTTCACCGCCGCCGAGTCGACTTCGGCGATGTTGAGGTACGTCATCTCAATGCTCCCGCCTCTCGTCCTTCGTCTTCTCCCCGAGCCCCTGTGGAACCGCGTCGGGGGCCGCGAAGCGGTTTCCGGTGCCCACTTCCGCCTGCCGGGCGCGGCCGGTGGCGGTCGCGTCCTTCAGGACGTGCACGGTGACGCCGTCCCGCCCGTCGATCTCCAGGGCCTTGCGCTCGGTCACGTAGGCCTCGATGCTCACCTCGTCCCCGGGGCCGCCGGTGCGGCGCGGGCCGCCGCCGATGTCCGGCCGCTCCTCCCGGAGCGTGGTGTGCAGCGTCCTGTCGTCCTTCGCCGTCACGCGTACGTGGAGCGTCCTTTCGCGGTCAGCCATGTCGGCTCCTTTGCGTCGCAGGGAGAACGTGCTGCTCGAAGGGGTCCGGGACCTGGCCGCCATGGCCTCCCAGAAGTCCCGTAGTTCCTTGCACGTCATGCCCTGCCAGGGCGCGCGCTTGCGGCGCGTCCAGGACAGGGGGTTCGCATAGCTCAGCCGGCGGTACGGGCGCAGGAGCGCCTGCTGTTGCCGGCAGAACGTCTCGCGCAGTTCCGCGCGCGGCAGGGAGCCCATGGCGGGGTAGGGGCACAGCTCGAAGGGGCAGTCGCGCAGGCAGGCGCTGCCCGGTGGCGCGTGCTCGGCCATGCCGACGGTTCGCTTGGGGTCCAGGGGCCTGCGGTCCTTGGTGAGGCAGGGCGGCAGTACCGGCCTGTTCGCGCGCTTGAGGCGTGTTTCCAGCTCGTCCACGTTCTCCTTGTCGCGCTCCGTGAGGTTGAGGAGGAGGATGACGTCGGCGAGCAGTTGCTGGGCTCGCGGGTGGAGGGTGGTCCATCCCACCGACGGCGGAATCCAGAGGTTGTGCTTGCGGTAGGCGCCGGGGTCGGCGGGCGAGGAGCCGATGTTGCCGACCGTTCCCATCTCGTCGATCCACACGAACCGCTCGGGGTGACCGCACTGCAGGGCGAGCACGGCCAGGTTCGCCGCTTCGGCGACGAAGGGATGCAGCCGGTCTCCCTTGGGGGTCCGGTCCTCGTCCTGGTCGCGGCCGTGCGGGTCCTGTCGGGTGCCTGCCATCTCGAGCCAGCGCCGCACCGCCTGGACCGGATCGGCTTTCGCCCGCGCGTGGTCACGGCCGGATGTCCCGGGCCGGCTTCTCGTCGAGCTGTCCGGGAGCTCCCACAGACACAGCGCCTGGATGAGTATCAGCTGGGCGAACCAGGAACGGGCATGGGCGAGCATGCCCTCCGCCTGTGCGATGAGGAATTCGCGGCCCTCCTCGTTCACGTGCGGATGCAGTTTCCGTCGGTTGGCGGCGCTCTTGAAGCCCTGGGCCAGGGCGATCTCCAGGGAGAGCGGCAGATCCGCCTGGTGCGAGTGGGTGTGTTCCGGCTCCAGATGGCCGAGCCAGAGCCGGACTCTTTCCTTCGCCTGACTTCTGTGCGCCTCGCCGACGGATTCGGCCATCAGGGGCACCAGCCAGGCCCGCATGACGAACTTCCGCCAGATCTCGGCCCGGCGCTCGACGCTGTCCTTCTCGAACTTCGCGTACTGCTCGCGGACCTGATCGTTGCCGGCCATCTGCCGGAGATAGAACTCCCGGGTCCGGTGTTCCACGTACGACTCGTCCCGGGTCTCTCTCCCGTACTGCACCCAAGGGTCGTCCTCCCGGGACATCTCCTCCTTGGGCGGCAGCGGGAACATGTCGCGCAGGGCGTCGAAGGCCAGGTCACCCCCCGCGCCCACCTCCTGTGCGAGGGCGAGCCTGATGGGATACGAGGGCTCGACCGTGGCGAGGAAGAACAAGGAGCCGTAGCCGTTCCGGACCCGGTCGGCGACGGCCTCGCCGGAACCGGCCCCGGCGATCGCCCGAAGGACCTCGCCGAACCGGTGCACCAACGTGAGCTTCGCCCCCTCGATGGTCCTGGGATCGCCCGACCTGATCCACTTCCAGCGCCGCTGGACGGCCCGCGCGATGGCACGGAGTTCGGCGCCCTTCCCGACCTGATCGATTTCGAGGGCGGCGGTGTACATCTCCAGCGCCTTGGGATCCGTGCGATCCTCGGCCGCGCGGAGCAGCCGCCGGACGACGTCCGCCCAGTCGACGGCTCCCCACCGGGGGTCGTGCCGGCCCGCCCGGGATCCGAGGGCGATCCCGATGAGCAGTTCCCTCCCGGGCCCCGGCTCTTCGAGCGCCTTGGAGAAGGACTCCCGGCAGGAGACGTCGAAATAACCGGCACCGAGATACGCCTGGACGATGCTGTGCGGGAAACGGACCCGATTTCCGTGCGCCTCCACCAGACCGAGCTGTTCGCCCTGGGTGGCGCACAGGGCCAGGAGCACCCGGCACTGGCGCATGTCCCCGCACACCGGGCAATGCACTCCCAGCCGCTGCGAGAGCCGCTCCCAGATCCCCGGGAATCTCGATTCCGGGTCGTGGTCCTTCCCGATCAGTTCGTCGAACCCGACCTCCAGCCGGTCCCGCAGCAGCCCTATCCCGGCCAGCGCGGAAATGACCTCGATGGTGGTCTCACGGTCCTCGGAGGACAGCGCGACAGTGCCCCGGACATGCCCCGCGCTCAGGGCGCTCCGCCAGGTCTCCAGCAATTGCAGCCGCAGGCCCAAGCGGTCGGAGTCACGGGTGTCCAGTTTCTCCGAACCCTTGGCTCCGCCCAGGTGGTCGAGGAGGTGGTTGTCCCGCAGCTGCCGTGCGATCTGGAGGTACAAGGGGGATTCCGTCACGCTCGCCGTTTCGACGATCCAGTCCAGCCGGTGGTCGTCCTGGTCGGCGCAGTCCCTCTCCAGATATTCCAGCGCCGCCTCCTCGCTGAGGGGCTCCAGATCGATGATCGCCGCCTGGGTGTTCTCCAGTGGCGAGTGCGGTCTGGAGGCGATGACGAGGGGGAGCTTCTGGCGCCGCGCGCGATCGATCGCGTGCCGGATCTGGATGTCGCGTTCCTTCTGCTCCTCGCCTTCGGCGAAGGTCTCCTCAAGGCCGTCGGCCAGGATCACCACCTTGTCGTCGATGCACAGTTGCCGCCACACCCGCTCGCTCTGGTGGCTGGACAGCACACCGCGGTCCACCAGCTCGGCGAAGCGCTTCATGCCCATGTCGTGGAAGTCCAGCCGTGCCCCGTCCAGTTCGGCGTCCCGCAGCCGTACCGGCACGGGGGTGGCCCCTTTCCGGGCCAGCAACTCCGTGAGCTGGACGAGCACCGACGTCTTTCCGCTGCCCACACCGCCGACGAGCAGGTGGGGCCGTCTGGTGCGGCGGTCGCGCAGGGCCCGCGCGATGACGAGGCACACCTCCTTGCGCCCGACCACGTCCTCCGTCGTCGGACCGGCCGTCGGGACCAGCCGACGGGCGTCCTTCCTCGCGGTCTTCTTCAGCGGTCTGCGTACCAACACGTACTGGATGACCAGAAAGAGGCAGGTCGCCAGCCCGATGCTCAGGAACGGCGCGAGGAAGCCGTACACCACCGTGCAGCCGTTGCTGTTGCCCTCCTCGCAGAAGTCCTGCATGGGGGACTTGCTCTGGGTGAACATTCCGTACGCGCCTTCGCCGACCCAGACCAGCAGGAGCAGGCTGCCGAGGTAGGAGAGACGCTGCACGAACGTTTTCAACGACGGCTTCGCCCACCACCGACGGGCCGGCGCCACCATGCTGCGGGCCGCCATGCGGACCCGCAGCCTTCGGACGGACCGCTCGACGGCGCCGGCCCCGCGGCGCAGTCCGCGCCGGGCTCGGACCAGGGGCGGCCTGCTCGGCGGTGCGACTTTTCCCTTGGGGTGTCGGATGGCGTAGTTCATGGTGCCTCAGCCCTTGCCGATCGGCCCCGGTCCCTGCGGCCCTTCCCTCCGTCCCTTCCATCGTGCGCTGGGCCTCCGTCGCTGTCGAATCCCGGGCGCCGCAACGACCGAAGCGCCCGTTCTTCATGCCCGCGAGCCGGAATTTCACCCCTTCGGAGTAATTCGGCCCGACAAGTGGAAATCCGGGCCACCGCCCCCGCAAGATCCCCGTCGTGAATGGATGGCGCCGAACGGCACGGACCGGATGCGCGACCCTGGCGGTCGCCTTCGCGACGGTGGGGGCCGGGGTGCTCCCGGAGCCGCCCGACGCCGGGGGGCCCGCGAGCGGAATCGTCGTCACCGACGAACTCGTCGAGTCCCGGACCGCCGAAACCTTCGTGCACGCCGGGCCCGACTGCCTGATCGCCCGCGCGGAGGGCGCGCTCGGCGTGTCGTTCGCCGCCCTCTGCCCGGCGACCCCGGCACCCCCACCGCCGCCCCCTCCCCCGTCGCCGTCCCCGACGCCCGCACCCCCGCTCCCGCTGAAGGCCGCGCCCGCCCCGCCGCCCACCCCGCTCGCGTCACCCGAGCCGCCACCGGGCAAGGAGCCCCCGCCACCGGCCCCCGCTCCCCCGGCCCGCCCCGCGCCCGCGCCCCCACCGCCGCGCGCGCCCGTGCCGGCGCGGCACGTCGTGCCCCGGCCGTACCACCAGGCCGTCAGCAAGCCGGCCAAGAACGGGGCTTCGCTCGTCACGCTCATGCTGGTGATCACCGCCCCCGCCGTGCTCGCCGCCGCCCTGCTGCGCCCGCGCGGCAGCGGCGGCGGTGGCACCGGGGGCGGCGGCAGCTGACCACCCGGTTCCGACCCGCCGACCCTCCTTGGAGGTACCTCTTGTCCGAGTGGCTGATGCTGGCCCTCGCCATGGCCGCCGCGTGCGCGGTCGTCCTGTCGATCACCGTCCTGAAGCAGCGCCGGATCAGTGCGGACGACAACCCGCACGAGACCCCCGACGTCATCGAGTACATGACCATGATGGTCGGGGTGGTCTACGCCATCGTGCTGGGTCTGGCCATCGCCGGTGTCTGGGAGGCGCGCAACGGCGCGCAGGACACCGCCCGGGCCGAGGCGCAGGCGCTGCACGAGGTGAGCGAGCGGGTCCAGGCGTACTCCCCCGCGGCCCGCGAGCAGGTGCGCGCCGACGTGAACTCCTATGTGAGCTACACGGTCAAGAAGGAGTGGCCGTCGATGCTCAGGACGGGCGAGCTCACCGACAAGGGCGCCGAGCTGCTCGAAAAGGTGCGCGCCGACCTCACCTCGTACCAGCCGCGCGACGACCACGAGGCCCAGTCGTACCAGCCGTTGCTCGACCAGATCGGCGCGGCCGACGCCGCGCGCAACGCGCGGGCGGCCAACGCCGGGCCGACGATGCCGGGCGTGGTCTGGTTCGGGCTGATCGCGGGGGCGCTGGTGGCGGTGGGCCTGATCTTCACGCTGCAGATCCGGCGGTCGCCGCGCGAGTTGCTGCTCGCCGGGCTCTACAGCGCGCTGATCGCCTTCCTCCTCTTCCTCATCTGGGACTTCAACTCGCCCTTCGGCCATGCCGTGGCCGACACGGCGGGCCCGTTCAGCGATCTGTTCTCCATCTGACGGGCAGGTGCTTGAGGCCGTTCTGGAAGTTGGACGTCAGCCGGACCGGTTCGCCCGCCCGTTCGAGGCCGGGCAGCCGGTCCAGTGTCGCCCGCAGCATGGCGCGGATCTGGGCGCGGGCGAGGTGGGCGCCCAGGCAGAAGTGCGGGCCGAAGCCGAAGCTGACGTGGTCGTTGGGGGTGCGGGTGATGTCGAAGCGGTCGGGGTCGGGGAAGACGCGCTCGTCGCGGTTGGCGGAGGCGTGGTAGACGACGACCTTCTCGCCGCGCCGGACGCGCTGCCCGCCGAGCTCGGTGTCGCGGGTGGCGGTGCGGCGGATGTCCAGCACGGGCGGCCAGTGGCGCAGCACCTCCTCGACGGCCGAGTCGGTCAGTTCGGGGCGGCGGCGTAACGCCTCGTACTGCTCGGGGTGGTCGAGGAGCGAGTGGAGTCCTCCCGGGATGCCGTTGCGGAGGGTCTCGTTCCCGGCGACGGCGAGGAGGAAGAACATGTTTTCGAACTCGGTGCCGGTGAGGCCGCCCTCGCGCATCCGGGCCATGACGCTGCCGGGCCGGGGCGCGTCGGCGAGCCCGTGGGCGTAGGCGAACATGTCCGTGAGCGCCTCGGGCGAGCGCGGGTTCAGCGGCGTGCCGTCGGGTTTGCGGAGCGCGGCGGGCCGGTGGGCGAGGGCGGCCCGGCCGAGGGGGCTGAGGGTGGCGGCATCGGCGGTGGCGGCGCCGGCGTGGTCGGCGTCCTGGTAGCCGATGATCCGGTCGGACCAGTCGTGGAGCAGCCGCCGGTCCTCCTCGGGGACGCCGAGGACGTGGGCGAGGGTCCAGGTGGGCAGGTCGGCGGCGAGCTCCACGTAGTCGGCCTCGCCCCGGCCGGCGACGTCCTCGACGAGGGCGCGGGCCCGGGCCTCGATGGCGGTCTCCAGCTCCCGGGTCGCGCGCGGGGTGAAGGCCGCGGCGACGATGCGGCGCAGCCGGACGTGGGCGGGCGGGTCCTGGTTGAGCATCATGGCCCGGACGAAGTCGAGGTCGTCCTCCGTGTCCGGGTCGCGGATCTGGGTGGCGCCCAGGTGCGAGGAGAACGTCGCGGTGTCGCGCAGCACGTGTTTGACGTCGGCGTGCCGGAAGACGGCCCAGTAGCCGGGGCCGGGCGGCCACGGCCCGACGGCCGTCTCGGGCACCCGGCAGACGGGGGCGTGGTCGCGCAGCTCCCGGAAGAGGGCGTAGGGGACGCCCCGGCCGTAGGTCCTGGGGTCGAACACGGCGACGGGGCCGACGGGCGCGCCGGGGTGCGTCCGGTGTGCGCTCACGGGCCGGACCGTACGTCGTCGGCTGGCGGGCCCGTCAAGGGGAGCGGACAATTGTGCGGATGTTCCCGGCCCCGCGCGCCTGACGGCCCTGCCCTGGTCGCGCCCCCGGAATGACCGGTTCGAGGCTAGGTTCCCCGCGCGTCGACTGGTGCCGCCGTTTTGGGGGTACTGAGCAACGGACAGGAGGTAGTGAGCGTGACCGACTGCTTTGCTGACAGGGAAGGCCTCACCCGGCCGGTCGGTGAATCGGAAGCCGACGCGTATGTGCGCGGCATCTCGTTCAAGACCGGCCCGCCCCGCCTTCTCGGTGTCGAACTGGAATGGCTCGTCCATGATCTGCACGACCCCACCCGCCCCGTCGCGCCGCACCGGCTCGCGGAGGCCGCCGACCGGGTGGGCGCACTGCCGCTGAGGTCGCTGTTCACGGTCGAACCGGGCGGCCAGCTGGAGTTCAGCTCCCAGCCCGCGGAGTCCCTCGCCGCCTGTGTCGCGGACGTCTCCGCCGATCTCTCCCTCGCCCGCGCGGAGCTGCGCGAGCTGGGCCTGACGCTGGCCGGGTACGGCAAGGAGCCGTGGGGCGAGCCCCCGAGGGTCCGCAGCACCCCTCGCTACAACGCGATGGAGGTCTACTACGACCGCATCAACGGCGCCGGGCGCAATGTCATGTGCCGCACGGCGTCGGTGCAGGTCTGTGTGGACGCCGGGTACGAGGGGCCGGGGCCGCTGGGGTATCTGCGGCGCTGGCGGCTGGCCCATCTGCTGGGCGCGGTGCTGTCGGCGGCGTTCGCCAACTCGCCGCTGCTCCACGGCCGTCCGTCGGGCTGGCGGTCGAGCCGGCAGGCCTGCTACGCGCGGATGGACCCGGGGCGGACGGTGGCCCCGCCGGACTGGCACGATCCGAGGGCGGCCTGGGCGGCGTACGCGCTGGACGCGAAGGTGATGTTCGTCCGGTCCGAGGACGAGCCGTGGGCCGTGCAGCAGGGGCTTCCGCTGCGGCAGTGGACGCGCACCGGGCATCCCCGGCAGGCCACGGCCGACGATGTGGCGTACCACCTGACCACGTTGTTCCCGCCCATAAGGCCCCGGGGCCACCTGGAGCTGCGGATGATCGACGCGCAGCGGGGCGAGGACGGCTGGATGGTGCCGCTGGCGGTCACGGCGGCGCTGTTCGACGACCCGTCGGCGGCGGAGACCGCCTACCGGGCGGTCAAGGGCCTGGGCGACGTCCCGGGCCGGGAGCCGCCGCCGAGGAACGCGCTGTGGCGGCGGGCGGCCCGGCACGGGCTGGCCGATCCCGAGCTCCACGCGGCGGCGGTGGCCTGCTTCGCGGCCGCGCGGGAGGCGCTGCCCCGGCTGGGGGCGCCGCCCCGGGTGCTCGACGCCGTCGAGGAGTTCACCGGCCGCTATGTGGAACGGGGCCGGTGTCCCGCCGACGATCTGCTGGATCTGGTGGGGGCACGGCAGGGGGGCGGGTCGTGAGGCCCGCCCCCGGGTCCGGCCCGGCCGCCCTGCGGGAGCGGGCCGCGAGTGCCCTGCTCGCCGCTCGCGCGCGCACCCGCGCGCTGACGACTTGTGTGGACGAGCGGGAGCTCGTCGCCCAGCACTCCCCGCTGATGTCCCCGCTGGTGTGGGATCTCGCCCACATCGGCAATCAGGAGGAGCTGTGGCTGTTGCGGGCCGTGGCCGGGCAGGAGGCGCTGCGGCCCGAGCTCGACCCGGTGTACGACGCCTTCGAGCATCCCCGGGCGGAGCGGCCGTCGCTGCCGCTGCTGCCCCCGCGCGAGGCCCACGCCTACGCGGCCGATGTGCGCGGCAGGGTGCTGGACGTGCTGGAGCGGGCGCCCGTGGAGGGCGGGGGGCCGCTGCTGGCGGACAGCTTCGCCTTCGGCATGATCGCGCAGCATGAGCAGCAGCACGACGAGACGATGCTCATCACGCATCAGCTGCGGGCCGGCCCGGCGGCGCTGACGGCGCCCGAGCCGCCGCCCGCCGCGCCGGACGCGGCGCTGCTGCCGGCGGAAGTGCTGGTGGAGGGCGGCCCGTTCACCATGGGCACGTCCACGGAGCCCTGGGCGCTGGACAACGAGCGGCCGGCCCACCCCCGGCTGGTGGCGTCGTTCTTCATCGACACGCTGCCGGTGAGCAACGGCGCGTATCTGCGTTTCGTCGAGGACGGCGGTTACGCGGACCCGCGCTGGTGGCGTCCGGAGGGCTGGGAGCAGGTGCGCCGCCACTCTCTGGTGGCCCCGCTGTTCTGGCGGCGCGAGGGCGCCGGATGGGTGCGGCGGCGGTTCGGGGTGACCGAGCCCGTGCCGCCCGACGAGCCGGTGCTGCACGTGAGCTGGTACGAGGCCGCGGCGTACGCGGCGTGGGCCGGGCGGCGGCTGCCCACGGAGGCCGAGTGGGAGAAGGCCGCCCGGCACGACCCGGCCTCGGGGCGCTCCCGGCGCTATCCATGGGGCGATGACGATCCCACCCCCGAGCACGCCAACCTCGGCCAGCGCCATCTGCGTCCGGCGCCCGTGGGCGCCTACGCGCGGGGCGCGTCCCCGCTGGGGGTGCGGCAGCTGATCGGGGACGTCTGGGAGTGGACGGCGAGCGACTTCCTGCCGTACCCGGGGTTCCGGGCGTTCCCCTACCGGGAGTACTCCGAGGTGTTCTTCGGCGACGGTCTGAAGGTGCTGCGCGGTGGTTCCTTCGCCGTCGACCCGGTGGCCTGCCGGGGGACGTTCCGCAACTGGGATCTGCCCGTCCGCCGGCAGATCTTCTCCGGCTTCCGTACGGCGCGCGACGCGGAACCCGCCTGATGTGCCGCCACATCGCGGTCCTGGGCCCCGACGCCCCGCTCGCCGAAAGCCTGACGGATCCGCCGTACTCGCTCGTCCGCCAGTCGTGGGCGCCGCGCCACCAGCGGAACGGGACGGTCAACGCGGACGGCTTCGGCGTGGGCTGGTACGCGCCGGGCGACCCGTTGCCCGCGCGCTACCGGCGGGCCGGGCCCGTCTGGGGCGACGAGTCGTTCGCCGACATCACCCGGGTGGTACGGACCCGGGCGCTGCTCGCCGCCGTGCGCGACGCGACGTTCGCGGGCGGGGACGGGGAGGCCGCCGCGGCGCCCTTCGCGGGCGGCCCCTGGCTGTTCAGCCACAACGGGGCCGTCGCCGGCTGGCCGGACACGGCGGAGACGCTGGTCCCGCTGCTGCCGTCGGGGGCGTTGCTGCGGCTCACCGCCCGCTGCGACTCGGCGTTCGTCTGGGCGCTGGTGGAGCACCGGCTGCTGGGCGGCGAACCGCTGGGGCGGGCGCTGGCCGGGACGGTCACGGCGCTGGCACGGGCCGCTCCCGCCTCGCGGCTCAATCTGCTGCTCACGGACGGCGCGTCGATCGCCGCCACGGCGTGGGGCGATTCGCTCTGGTACCGGGCCGGGCCCGGTGAGCGCACGGTCGTGGCCTCCGAGCCGTACGACGACGCGCCGGGCTGGAGCGAGGTCCCCGACCGGTCGCTGCTGACGGCCGACCGCACCGGCGTGGCCGTCTCTTCTCTCTCCCCACCCACCTCACGCATCGCACGCTTCCCGGATTCCCCGCGCAAGGAGCCCGTTCAGTGAGTCCGTTCGTCCTCACCCGTACCCTCCCCCTCGACGCCACGGCCGCCGCGCTGCGCGCCGACGTCTCCGAGGGCTTGACCCGCTCGCCGAAGGAGCTCCCTCCGAAGTGGTTCTACGACGCCCGGGGCAGCGAGCTGTTCGACGAGATCACCCTGCTGCCGGAGTACTACCCGACGCGTGCCGAGCGCGAGATCCTCATCGCCCGCGCCGGGGAGATCGCCGCCGCGACCGGGGCCCGTACGCTCGTCGAGCTCGGTTCGGGCTCCTCGGACAAGACCCGGCACCTCCTCGCCGAACTGCCGGCGCTGGAGGTGTACGTCCCCGTCGACGTCAGCGAGTCCGCCCTGGCCGGGGCGGCGGAGACGCTGCTGGCCGAGCATCCGTCGCTGACGGTGCACGCGCTGGTCGCCGACTTCCAGTACGGGCTCGCGCTGCCGGACGCCCCGGGGCCCCGGCTGGTCGCGTTCCTCGGCGGCACGATCGGCAATCTGCTGCCGCCCGAGCGGGCGGTGTTCCTGGCGGGCATCCGCGCGGGGCTCGCCGAGGGCGACGCGCTGCTGCTGGGCACCGACCTGGTCAAGGACGAGAGCGTGCTGGTGCCCGCCTACGACGACGCGCGCGGGGTGACCGCCGCGTTCAACAAGAACGTCCTCACCGTCATCAACCGCGAGCTCGAAGCCGACTTCGACCCCGACGACTTCGACCACGTGGCCCTGTGGGACGCGCGGCGGGAGTGGATCGAGATGCGGCTGCGCGCCCGTGGCCCGGTGGTGGCGAAGATCCAGGCGCTGGACCTGGCGGTCACCTTCGAGCCGGGCGAGGAGCTGCGGACGGAGGTGTCGGCGAAGTTCCGTCAGGAGGGCGTGCGGAGGGAGCTGGCCGCGGCCGGCCTCGATCTCACCCACTGGTGGACGGACCGGGCGGGACGCTTCGCCCTGTCACTGGCGGTACCCGTGTGACGGGAGGGGTCCACATCCGCCGGTGCCGGTGAGATCACCATCTCATCGCACCGGCGCGCCGGGGCGTGGTTCAATTCCGTGCGTGAAACCGCCCGTAGCCCCCCGCAGATTCGAGTAGCGCATGGTCGAGCCGCTGCGCCCCGGCGACCCCCGGAGTATCGGCCCGTACCGGCTGGAGGGCCGGCTGGGCGCGGGCGGCATGGGGCAGGTGTTCCTCGGCGCGTCGCCGGGCGGCCGGAAGGTCGCGGTGAAGCTCATCCTCCCGGAGCTGGCGAACGCGCCGCAGTTCCGGGCCCGTTTCAAGCGCGAGGTCGACGCGGCTCGCCAGGTCGGCGGCTTCCACACGGCCCAGGTCGTCGACGCCGACCCGGACGCCGCGTCGCCCTGGCTGGTCACCGCCTTCATCCCCGGCCCCACCCTGCAACGGACCGTCACCGAAAGCGGCCCGCTCGCCCCCGACGCCGTGCTGCGCCTCGGCGCCGGGCTCGTCGAGGGACTCGCCGCCATCCACCGCTGCGGGCTCGTCCACCGCGACCTCAAACCCGGCAACGTCATCCTCGCCGACGACGGCCCCCGCATCATCGACTTCGGCGTGGCCCACGCCCCGGGCGACGCGATGACCCGCACGGGCTCGGTCATCGGCACGTACGCCTACATGTCTCCGGAACAGATACGCGCCGAGACCGTCTCCCCGGCGAGCGACGTGTTCGCCCTCGGCTCGGTCCTGGCCTTCGCCGCCGCCGGGCGCGCCCCCTTCGACGCGACGTCCGTGCCGGCCATCGTCCACCGGGTGACCGGCGAACCGCCCCGGCTCGACGGCCTGTCGGGCGAGCTGTACGAGCTGGTGGCCGCCTGCCTGGCCAAGGAGCCGGCCGACCGGCCGTCCACCGAGGACGTCCTCAACCGGCTGTCGGTCACGGGCCCCGGCACCGCGCCGCCCGTCGCGCCGTCCGACGCGCCACCCGCCTCGCCGCCGAGCACCATGCCCGTCGTCCCCGGCAAGCCGCTCGCCCGGCGGTCCGTGCTGTTCGGCGGAGCGGCGGCCGCGGTCGGGGTCGCGATACCCGGGTACTTCTTGTGGCCGAAGTCCGGTGACGGCGGGTCCAGTGACAGCAAGTCCGGTGGCGACGGGTCCGGTGGCGACGGCAAGGACCCCACCCTGCCCGTCGCACGCCTCGTAGGCCACACCAGTCAGGTGGAGTGCCTCGCCTTCGGCCCGGACGGCAGGACCCTGGCCAGCGGCGACTTCAACGGGACCGTGCGGCTGTGGGACGTCGGCACCGGCAACGCGATCACCACGTTCAAGGGGCAGGGGCACACCGGGTGGGTCATGTCCCTGGCCTTCGGCCGGGACGGGCAGACGCTGTACTCCGGAGGCTTCGACAAGACGCTGAAGGGCTGGGACGTGCGCAGCGGCCTGCCGCGCGACGTCGCCTCGTACGACGGCCAGTTCGACAGCGTCGGCTGTCTGGCGCTCTCCCCCGACGGCACGACGCTCGCCGTGGGCGTGGGCAGCAGGGTCGAGTTGATGGACCCGTCCACCGGCCGCCGTACCGTCACGTTCACCGGGCACACCGGCAGCATGCGCGGCGTCGCGTTCAGCCCCGACGGCAGGTCCGTGGCCAGCGTGGCCGCCGACACCAAGGCGAACAGCGTGGTCCTGCTGTGGGACGCCGGCACCGGGCGTGGCATCAAGAGCCTCACCGGCACCGACGGCAAGACCTTCTCCTCGGTGACGTTCAGCCCGGACGGCAGGACCGTCATGGCCTCCGGCACGGGCGTCCACCTGTGGGACGTCGGCACCGGAGACCGCGTCGCGACGCTCACGGACGCCCACCCGTACCTTGAGACGGCGGCGTACCGCCCGGGCAAGGCGGTGATCGCGGGCGCGGGCGGTGTCCGCGAGCCCAACATCAAGGACGGCACCGGCAAGACCGTCAGCCTCTGGGACGTGGCCTCCAAGCAGGTGACCACCACGCTGAAGGCCGTCATGCCCGAGTCGCGGCACGACACCTCGATCTCGAAGCTGGCGTTCAGCCCGGACGGCAAGCTGCTGGTGGCCGGGGTCAACCAGGTCGGCGCGAGCGACGAGAAGGCCACCTCGATCCAGCTCTGGAAACTCCCCTGACCTCTCTTGACCTCCTTGACCTGCTTGACCTCCCCTGATCTCCCCCGACGGACGGTATCCATGGACGCGCTGTTGCCCGACGACCCCCGCTCGGTCGGCCCCTACCGGCTGGACGGCCGGCTGGGCGCGGGCGGCATGGGACAGGTCTACGCCGGAACGTCGCCCGGCGGCCGGAGGGTGGCGGTGAAGCTGATCCGTCCGGAGCTGGCCGACACCCCGCAGTTCCGGGCCCGTTTCAAGCGCGAGGTCGACGCGGCACGGCAGGTCGGCGGCTTCCACACCGCCCAGGTCGTCGACGCGGACCCGGACGCGGCGTCCCCTTGGCTGGTCACCGCGTTCATACCGGGGCCGACGCTCCACCAGGTCGTCAGGGAGCGGGGCCCGCTCACGCCGGACGCGGTCCTGCGGCTCGGCGCGGGGCTCGCGGAAGGGCTGGCCGCCATCCACGGGTGCGGCCTCGTCCACCGCGACCTGAAGCCCGGCAACGTCATCCTCGCGGAGGACGGCCCGCGCATCATCGACTTCGGCATCGCCCGTGCGGTGGACGCCAGTTCGCTGACCGCCACCGGCGCGGTCATCGGTACGTACGCGTACATGTCGCCCGAGCAGATCCGCGCCGACCGGGCGGGCCCGGCCAGCGACGTCTTCGCGCTCGGCTCGGTACTGGGCTTCGCGGCCACGGGCCACAGCCCGTTCGACGCGCCCACGCTTCTGGCGGTCGTCCAGCGCATCCTGGACGACCCGCCCGCGCTCGACGGCCTCGACGGCGAACTGCGCCGCCTGCTGGCCGCGTGCCTCGCCAAGGAACCGACGGAACGCCCGCCGGTCACCGGCCTCCCCGCACGGTTCGCGGCCGCGGCGGACGGGGAGGCGGCCATGCCGCCGGCTTCCACGGCGGCCTCGACGCCGGGGGAACGCGGCATGCCGGTGCCTCCGGCGGAGCGCAGCGCACCATCGCACCCGGCGGAACACACCACGCCCCTCACCCCGGAGCGCACCACGCCCCTGACCCCCGGGGACCAGGCGCGGCCTGCCGCCCCCGCGGGGCGGCCCTGGCCCGCGACGGTGGCGGACCCGAGCGCGGGAGCAGGTGCGCCCCCAGGCGCGGGCGCCGCCCCGGCGGCGCCCGCCCTTCCGTACGCCGCCACGCAGGCGAACCCGTACGCCGCCCTCCGGACGAGCCCGGCGCAGCCCGCGCACGCGGGCGCGGGAGTCGCCCCGGGTGCGGGCCCGGCGGCCCCAACGGCGCCGGCCCCGACCGCCCCCACCCCGGCCGGCGGCCCCAGGGTGTCCCGGCGTGCGCTCCTCATCGGCGGCCTCTCCGTCGTCGCGACCGCCGCCGCCATCGCCGTCCCCGTCGTCCTGCTCGACGACGACTCGGGCGACCCGTCCGCCCCCGGGGCGGACGGCGCCACCCTCGACGGCGCCTCCAGCGCGCAGGAGCTCGCCTACGGACCCGACGGCAAAACACTCCTCGTCTCCGCCGGGGACGGCACCATCTGGCGCTGGGACCTGGCCGCCCGGAGCAGCACGACCTCACGGATCGGCATCGCCAAGTACGAGCAGGCCAATGTGTTCACCCGGGACGGCAAGACCCTTTTCCGGGCGGACGAGAACCGGATCCTGGCGTGGGACGTGGCCTCCGGCCGTACCACCGGCACGTTCACCGGCGTCACGAACTACCGGCTCCAGGACGGCTTCGTCAACTCCATCGACGTGGGCCCGGACGGCAGGACCCTGGCCGCGAGCACCCCGCAGGGCCTGTACCTGTGGGACATACCCTCGGGCCGCAGACTCGCCGTCCACGAGGACGTGAAGAACGGCCCGGCCGCGTTCAGCCCGGACGGCAAGACGCTGGCGACCGGAAGCCCCCTCCAGCTGCGGCGGATGCCCGACGACCGGACGCTGCTCACCGTCGACGGAACCGACGGCGGGAGGATCGCGGCGTTCAGCCCGGACGGCCAGCTCCTCGCGGCGGTGAACAGGGGCACCGTCCTGCTGTGGAACACCGCGTCCCGGCAGGAGGTCGCCACCCTCAAGGGCGACGGGGAACTCATCCAGGCCATGGCCTTCCATCCGGGTGGCCGGATCCTGGCCGCCGGCGCGATGGGCGGCAAGGTCTTCCTGTGGGACACGACATCGGGGCAGGTCACCACCACCTTCGACGCCCACGTCTCCGTCACGGCGCTGGCGTTCAGCCCGGACGGCAAGGCCCTCGCGGTGGGGCTCAGCCACGGCGCCTCCTCCGGTGGCAGGGACACCGTCCGTATCTGGCCGGTGCCCTGAGCACGCCCGCGCGCGTCACGGTATTAGCCTGCCCGTGTGAGCGAAAACGTGAGCGAGGGTGCGAACGAAGGGCGGAACGCCCCCCTGCCGTCCGGCTTCGAGCGCGGCACCGACGGCCCCAGGGTCATCGTCGTCGGTGTCGACGGCTCCGACACCTCCTGGCGCGCGGCCGCCTACGCGGCGGGCCTCGCCCGCCGGCAGAACGCCCTGCTGGCCGTCGTCTACGTCCAGCCCCTCCTCGTGGGCGGGGCCGCCCTGGGCGCCCCGGTGGCGGAGACGACCGAGCAGGTCGCCGAGGAGCTGCTGGCCGAGATCCGCGAGACGACCGAACGCCTGCGGGGCGTCCACGAGGTCCGCTGGCAGTTCCACACCTTCCGCGGCGACCCGTACACCGGGCTGGTGGAGACGGCCGACGAGCTGAAGGCGGACGCGGTGGTCGTCGGGGCGTCGGAGCAGGCGGGCCACCGCATCGTGGGCTCGGTGGCGGTCCGCCTGGTGAAGGCGGGGCGGTGGCCGGTGACGGTGGTGCCGTAAGCACCATCCCGACGTGCCGGATCTGTGGTGCCGGGCGAAGCTGAGGTGACATCCCCGCCTGATCACCGACACCACATCGGGAGGCGCCCCATGGGGCGACGCACGTACTCCGCCGCGGCCGCCGTGACCACCGTGACCGTCCTGTTCACCGGAACGGGCACGGCGCAGGCGGCCGACCACCGTCCCCGGTTCCCCAGCGAGCGGGAGATCAGGGAATTGTTCGACCGGTGGAACGCCGCCCTGGCCACCCTCGACGCGAACCGCGTCGCCGACCTCTACGCCCCGGACGCCGTACTGCTGCCGACCGTCTCCGCCGAGATCCGCAAGACCCGCGCGGCGAGAGTCGACTACTTCAAGCACTTCCTGGAGAACAAGCCCGTCGGCAGGATCCAGGAGCGCGTCATCAACATCCTCGGCCGCACGAGCGCCATCGACACGGGCCTCTACCAGTTCACGCTCACCGACAAGCAGGGCCACAGGTCCAAGGTCGACGCGCGCTACACCTTCGTCTACAAGCTGCGCGGCGGTAAATGGCTCATCATCAACCACCACTCCTCGAAGCTGCCCACGGAGTAGTTAAGGTCGGGCGATGAACAACACCGCCCTTCTGGTGATGGACGTCCAACAGGCCATCGTGGACATCGCCGACGACGGCTCCGGCTACCTGCCACGGCTGCGCGGGGCGATCGACGGGGCGCGGGCGGCGGACATCCCCGTGATCTACGTGGTCATCGCCTTGCGTCCCGGCTTCCCGGAGGTCGGCACGCGCAACAAGCCCCTCGCCGCCATCGCGCGGGCCGGCCTCTTCGTCGAGGGCGCCCCGGGCACCGGGATCCACCCCGAGGTCGCGCCCCGGCCGGGCGAGGTGGTGGTCACCAAGCGCCGGGCCAGCGCGTTCTCGGGCAGCGACCTGGACGTGGTGCTGAGGGCACGCGGCATCGACAACCTCGTGCTCACCGGCATCGCCACCAGCGCCGTGGTGCTGTCCACCCTGTGCCAGGCGAACGACCTGGACTTCGGCCTCACCGTCCTCTCCGACGGCTGCCTGGACCTCGACCCGGAGCTGCACCGGGCCCTTGTCGAGCGGCTGTTCCCGCAGTGGGCGGACGTCGTCACCGTCGACGACTGGCTGAAAGAGATCAGCACGCGCTCACCCCGGTGAGCTCGCAGGAGAGCTCCCACAGCCGTGCCGCCGCCTCCGGGTCGACGGCCCAGGGCTTGACCCCGCCGACGAGCATGTCGTCAGACGCCGCCGGCTCGGCGATGTCGCAGTCCTGACAGTAGGCGCCACCGTGGGCGTCGAGCAGCGGTGAGGTCGCCGCCCACACGGCGGTCGCCGCGCCCTGCTCGGGTGTCTTGAAACCGTCGGCCGGTCGGCCGTCGGGCGTGATCCAGCCGAGCGCCTGCCACTCCTCGCGGGGCACGTGGCGCTGCAACGGCGTGAGGATGCTGCCCGGATGCGCGGAGAAGGCCCGCAGGCCGCTCGCGGAGCCGAGCCGGTCGAGGTGCGCGGCGAAGAGGGCGTTGGCGGTCTTGGACTGCGCGTACGCGAGCCAGCGGTCGTAGCCGGTGCGGAAGTGGATGTCGTCCCAGCGGATGTCCGACAGGAAGTGGCCCGCCGAGGTCAGGGACACCACCCGGGCGCCCGGGGCGAGGGCGGGGCGGAGCCGGTTGACGAGCGCGAAGTGCCCGAGGTGGTTGACGGCGAACTGCGCCTCCCAGCCGGGGCCCACGCGGGTCTCGGGGCAGGCCATCACGCCCGCGTTGGTGATGACGACGTCGAGGGCGCGTCCGGAGTCCAGGAAGCGGTCGGAGAAGTCCCGCACGCTGTCCAGGTCGGCCAGGTCGAGCACATCGACCTCCGCCCGGGGCAGGAGGTCCGCCAGCGCCTCCTCGGCCGTCCCGGCCCGGCGCGCGGGCACGACGACCCGCGCCCCTGCGCGCACCAGGGCGCGCGTGGCCTCCAGGCCGAGCCCCGAATACCCGCCGGTGACCAGGGCGGTGGTGCCGGTCAGATCGACGCCTGCGAGCACGTCGTCGGCCGTGCTGTGCGCACCGAAGCCGGTGCCGAGCCTCTGCTGTTGGGTGATCATGCGGGGGAGGCTAGGAGCTGAAGCGCACTCCAAGTCAAGGCGCGTGCCTCCGATGGCCCACCCGCTTAGCGCCCGCGCCGCCGCTGGGGCACGGTGGGGGCATGGGCAACCACACCTACCGGGTGACCGAGATCGTCGGCTCCTCGCCGGAGAGCGTGGACGCGGCGATCCGCAACGGGATCAGCCGCGCCTCGCAGACCCTCCGGGAACTCGACTGGTTCGAGGTGACCGAGGTCCGCGGCCACCTCGAGAACGGCGCGATCGCGCACTACCAGGTCGGGATCAAGCTGGGCTTCCGGCTGGAGGACACCTGACGCACCGGCCCGCCCCGGCCCCCGTCAGCGACCGCGCCGCCGGTACTCGCGGAGCAGGACGCCCAGGGCCGCGCGCGGCGACGGGCCGGCCGATTCCCGCAGGACCAGGCCGCCCTTCGTCAGCGCCGCCTCGTTCGTGAGGAGCTCCAGCGCGAGGAAGGCCCGGACGAAGGCACGGTGAGCGGGCGGCGCCAGCTCCGGCAGCGAACGGCTGGCGAGAAGGTCCCGGCGGCTCTGCTCCAGGAGATCCCGGAGCAGCGCGCGGGAGAGCGCGGTGTCCCGCTTCCGTTCGAGATCGGAGCGCGAGACCCCGTACCGCGCCAGGATCTCCTCGGAAAGGGTGAGCCGGCCGTCCCCGAGGTCCTCGGCGAGGTCGTTGACGAAATCCAGACGCTGACTGCCGTCGATGTAGGAGCGGCACAGCGCACGGCTTTCCTCGGGGTCGGCGTCGGCCGAGAGGACGAGGCATGCCACAAGCATGAAGGCCGGAAGCGAGTACCCGTCGACGTACCGCTGATAGCCCGCCTCGTCCGCGAACCCCGCGAAGTCCCTGTCCATCGGCGCCCCGGCGAGGAACCGCTCGGCGTGCTCGCGCAGGCCGGGATGGGCGGAGGCGGTGTGCAGCAACGGGCGAAGCACGGGGTGAGTGCTGTCACCGACAGCCAGCCCGTCGCGCACTTCCTTCTCCCAGACCGTGAACCGGTCGTCACCGCCCGCCGGATCGGTGGAACTCTCCTCGGCGAGCAGATCGGTGTGATGCATGAACGCCGTGGCGGCGATGACGTGCGGGACGATCTCCGGGGGCAGCAACAGCCGTACGGCGATGTAGGCGTTCCGCTTGTAGCCCGACACGAGTTTCCGCTGGCGGGTGTAGTCGTCACGCAGACGTGGGTCATGGATGCCTGCGAGGGTGAGCGTCCTGCCCCACGTGTGCATGCTGATCGTTCTCTCCGGGAGACGGCGATGACAGCCGAGCCTAACCGCCTCGCGCGGCGCGCCCTCCCGGGCCGGGGCTCAGGCCGCCGCCGAGCGGCCGACAGCCGCCTGCTCGCGGCTGCTCGGCCCCGCGACGGCGGCCGCAGGGCGCGCACCGCCGTCCACCGACCGCAGGGCCGCCTTGGCCTCGGACGCGTACGTGTCCACGTACTCCTGCTCGGACAGCCGCCAGATCGCGTACATGATCTCGTCCGTGACGGCCCGCAGCACGGCCCGGTGGTCCTCCATGCCCGCGTACCGCGAGAAGTCCAGCGGCTCCCCGAAGCGGATGGTGATGGGGACGACGCGCGGCAGCAGTTTCCCCGTCGGCTGGGCCTCGAACGTGCCGATCATCGCGCACGGAATGACGGGCGCCCCCGACTTCAGCGCCATCGCGGCCACCCCCACCTTGCCCTTGTACAGCCGCCCGTCGTGCGAGCGCGTCCCTTCGGGGTAGATGCCGAGCAACTCGCCGGAGCCCAGCACGCCGAGGCCCGTGTCGAGCGCCGCCTGCGCCGCCTCCTTGCCGGAACGGTCGACGGGGATCGCCCCGATGCCCCGGAAGAACGCGGCAATGAGCTTGCCCTTGACGCCGCGACCGGTGAAGTACTCCATCTTTCCGAGAAACCGGATCCGGCGCTTCACCATCACCGGCATCAGGAAGTGGTCGGAGAAGGAGAGATGGTTCCCCGCGATGATCGCCGACCCGTGCGCCGGCAGATGGTGGAGGCCCTCGACCTTCGGCCGGAAGACCCACCTCAACAGCGGTATCAACACCACGTTCTTGAAGAAGTAGTAGAACACGCAGCAAGCCCCTTGTCCGAGCCGACCTGACCCCCGCGCCGACGCACAGTAGTCGGCTGCGGGGATCATGTGGAGAGTGACTATTCGGCCACTCTCGGTGATACCGACGGTAGGGCCGGTCACTCGTGCGCGTGCGCCTGCCGCTGATGGACGCCCATGCGGGCGGCGGCGTCACCCATGCGCCGCGCGTCCCCTTGCGCCTCCGCCTCGCGCCGCTGGTCCTTGATGGCGGCGCAGACGGCGCAGCGCGGCGCGGGCGGCCCGGCGGGGCGGGCGAGGAGCTCGGTGGGCTCGGGGGCCCGGATCGCCTCCTTCGGGCAGTCCCACTCGAGCCCCCCGCGAACGGGCCGGAGTTGGACGTCCGGCCCCTCACGCCCCATCAGCTGACCGATCTTGCCGGTGCGCGCGTCCACGACGATGTCCCCGATGCGGAAAGCCATGGCCAAGCCCTCGATTCCTGTCGCGTTCGGTGATCTTTCCTGCACTCCAGGCAACCGGTTGTCAGTGGGCGGCGGTACTGTGGGCCACGGTGGCCGGACTTAAACCCTTTAAACGGGGGCCATGGGCGAGGAGTTGAGTGCCTTGACGAACCGAGTGCCGAATACGGGTCTGGCGCGGCTGTACCGCGAGACCACGTGGACGCTGCGGCAGTTCGCCCGCGAGGTGAACCGCATAGGGACGGAGCGCGGCACCCCGCTCAGGTACCAGGAGCCCTCGGTCCACCAGTGGCTGAGGGGCTACGTCCCGAAGGAGGAGGCCCGCCCGCTGATCCTGGAGGCGCTGTCCCGGCGCCTGAACCGTCCGGTGACGTACGCGGAGGCGGGTTTTCCGGCGCCAGCCGGGTCCCCCGACACCGGCACGGTCGAGGGGTTGGTCGACCTCGGCCGACAGGACATGGACCCGTCGCGCCGGAGCGTGCTCGGCTACAGCCTCTTCTCGGTGGCCTTGACGGTGCCGGGCTGGCCGGACGTGGTGGGGCGGATGGAGGCCGCGCAGACGGGGCGTACGCAGCGGATAGGCATGCCCGAGGTCGACATGGTCATCGCCATGACCGAGCGCGTCTCGGAGCTCGACGACCAGTTCGGCGGGCGGCACGCGCGCCCGATGGCAGCGGCGTTCCTGGTCAATACGGTCGCCCCGTATCTCCGGACCGACGCGCCTGACGAGGTACGAAAGGCGATGATGTCGGCCGCTTCGGACCTCTGTTACCTCACGGGGTGGATGGCGGTCGATGAAGGACTTCACGGTCTGGCGCAGCAGTATTACGTCAAGGCGCTGCAATTGGCGGGTGCTTCGGAGGACCACCTGACCTTTTGCACGACGCTGCGAGGGATGAGTGTCCAGGCCGTCGACCTGGGCCACGGCCCGCAGGCGATGCGGCTGGCCGATGCCGCCGCAGCGGCATCGCCGCAGGCCGGGCCGCGCATGCGGGCGTTCCTGGCGGGCCAGCAGGCGCACGCCGCCGCGCAAACCGGCGATCGCAGCAGCGCTTTGCTATACCTCAAGGAAGCGGAAATCGCCATGGACAAGGCGGAGTCGCGGGAGAAGGCGTTCGGCTCCTACGACCCGTCATCGCTGCACTACCACATCAGCCATGTCCGCCATGAGCTGGGCGATGTACCGGGCGCGGTCGAAGCGATGCAGGAGTCCGACAAGCTGTGCCACGAGATCTATCGGCGGTCGAGAATCAAGGAGCGGGCGACTCTGGCCGAATTCCAGATGGAGATGGGCCATCTGGAGGCGGCGTGCGCCACCTGGAACGGGGCTCTCGACGAGTACCCGCTGGTGCAGAGTTCCAAGGTCGATCTGCGCATGAGGACCATGCTCGGAATGATCCGTCCCCACCTCAAGAACCCCCACGCCCGCCAACTCCACGAGCGTGCCCGGTCCGTCGTACCGGCCACGCTCACCGCGTGACCGTCACTCCTCCGCCGTCGCCGTGGCGAGCGCCTCGTCGCGTACGTCGGGGTGGGCGTGGCGGCGCAGGGCCCGGAGTTGGTCGCGCCAGGGGGCCGACCAGTGCGTGCGGCGGCCTCCCATCGCGGTGAGGGCGACCGCGAACAGGCCGGCGGCGTGGCTCCCGGCGGCGGTCAGGGCGCGGGCCGCGTGGGCGAGGGCCGCGTCGCCGGTGCGCGTGTCCAGGCGCTGGTTGAGCGAGGCGGCCGTACGGGCGGCGAGCGCGGGCCTGCCGTCGTGGCACCGGGCGAGGTGCTCGAGTTGCAGGCTCAGCGCCTCGGGGGCCGCGTACGGATCGAGGGTCCGGGTGAGGAGGTCGGCCGCCTCGGGCCCGTAGTCCCCCAGCCGGCCGAGGAGTTCGGCGACCGCCGGCGCCGCTGCCCGCACGGCACGCGGCTGCCAGGCGCTCCTCGCCGCCAGGGCGGCGATCAGGTGCCGGACGCGCCGGCGGGCGGGACGGTCGCGGTCGGGCTCCGCGTCCGGGGTGCCGGGCAGGGCGTCGGCCTCGGCCAGGGCCGTGAGGGTACGGAGGAGCGGGGCGGCGTCCGGGGAGCCGGAGGGTGCCAGGGCGACGAGGTCGCACAGCGCGTCGGCGGCCTGGCGCCAGCTCGCCCGGTTCTCCAGGTCGGTGACGGCGGCCTCCAGGAGGCGCGCGGCGTCCGGGGACCAGGGCGACCAGGTGCCGAGCGCCGGGTATCCGAGGCGTGCGACCTCGGGGTCGTCGGTGTCGCACGCGGCCCGCACGAGGGCGGCGTAGCGGGGCCGGTGGTGTTCGGGCAGGTCGTGGGGCCGGCTCGCCAGGACGGCCTTGCGGAGTTCGCTCCGCCCGGCCGCCGCCGTCTCCAGCAGCGCCCAGGCGTCTTCGTGCGCGAGCAGACTCTTCGCTACCGCCACGCACGCGGCCCGCACGTCATGGTGCTGGTCCGGGAGCGCGCACGCCTCGGCCAGGAGTGCCACCGCCTCCGGCGCGGGCAGCGCGGTGGCGGCGAGCCGGGCGGCTTCCTTCCTGCTGGTCACCTTGGTCCCGCTCGTGCTGGTGAGCAGTCGCCTGAGCTCTCCCGCCAGGGCGGAGGGGGCGACGAACCGGCTGGCGCGGGACGCGGCGGGGATCGCGACCCGGGCCCGGTCGCCGCCGGCGTGGGAGAGCAGCAGCCGCAGATGCCGCCCCGGGGTGTCCGTGCGGGCGAGGGCCGCGAGGGCGGCCTCGGCGAGCGGCACGTCACTGTTGTCGGCGAAACGCAGCAACAGTTCGGTGCCGTGTCCGGGGATCCACGCTGCCAGCCAGAGCGCGCGTACGCGCTGGTGGATCGTGAGGCCGTCGTCGGCCGCCGCGCGCGCCAGCAGCCGTGCGGCGGCGGCCTGCTGCGGCGGCGTCCAGTGCGCGGTGTCCCGGCAGACGGGCGGGAGCCAGTGGCTGCCCTCGATCAGGAACCGTCCGTACGGGGGCGTGTCGCCCAGCAGGGCGTCCAGCAGGTCGGTGCGGCGGCGCACGAGCGTCCCCCGCACGGGGGAGAGCGTGGCGGCGGACGGTTCGAGTGCGAGCAGCTCGGTGAGGCGGGCGTCCCGGGTGCGGGGGTCGTCCAGCCAGTGGGCGGCGGCCTGCTGTCCGTCGTCGGGGGTGCCGTGTTCGATCGCGCGCCGCAGCAGGGCCTGCAGCCCGGGTATGCCGTGGCCGAGCTCCTGGAGGGAGTCGGCGAGCTGGATGGTCTTCGTGAAGTCGGCCCTGTCGGCGGCGGCTTCGAGGGAGGGGCGCAGCGCGGCGAAGACCTCGTGCTCCTGGCCGGGGCGCAGGTCCTCGCGCGAGGGCACGGCGCCCCGCAGCCGGGCCAGGGTGCGCAGCGCCCAGCCCGTCGGCTCGTCGTCCCCGCCGACCTGCTCGCGCAGCAGGGCGCGGGCCAAGGTGCGCAGGGCGTGGCTCTCGGGCCAGGAGAAGTCCCGGGCCTCGACGGTGTCGGTGGTGAGGCGCTCCAGGTGGGGAGCCGCTTCGCCTGCGAACAGCCCGGGCCGGAGGTCGGCGAGCGCGGCCAGGAAGGCGGAGCGTACCGGCTGCTGCTCGTTGCGCAGCCGGTCCAGGCCGGCGAGGAGTTCCGTGACGGCGGCGGGGTCGCGGGTGAGGGCCGCGTTGCGCACGAGCAGCTTGTAGGCGTAGGCGCGCTCGGTGGGTTCGGAGCGGCGGGTGGCGGCCAGCAGTTCGGGGCGGGCCTCCGCCACCGGCAGGTGGGCCACGGCCGACAGGATCAGCTGCCAACTGCCGCCGTGCTCGCGGGCCTGCTCGGCCATGCGCCGGGCCTCGGCGTGGCGGCGGGCCCGGGGCAGCACGTCGAGGATGCCGTGCGACAGCGCGGAGTGGCTCGTGCTCCGCCCGTCCATCGCGAGGTCGTAGCACTCGGCACGCCGCGACGGCGCCATCGTCTTCAGCAGCCGGGCGAGGGCGCGGTCGTCACGGCCCATCACCCGGGCGAACGCGTCGAAGCCGGGCGGCCGGTGACGTACGAGCAGGCGCAGTACGCGCGGCTTCAGGCCGTGGAGCTCCCTGTCCTCGCGGCCCGGTGCCGTCAGGAGCCGGAGGGTGGCGTCCGGGTCGGCGGCGGCCAGCCGGCCGAGCCGCCGGTGGACGCGTTCGGGCAGCGTGCCCGGGCACAGCCGTTCCAGCAGGTCGAGCGCCTTCGAGGGCCGGGTGCCGATGGTGGCCGCCACGATGAACCCGTATGCCTGCCACCACCTCCTGCGGTGGTCCTCGGACAGCGCGGTGAGCCGGCGTTCCGCCTCGTGGAGGACGGCGTCGGGGTGGCGGTCGGCGAGTCTGCTCCAGGGGACGGCGGTGTGGAAGAGGGCGGGGAGCAGCTCCGCGACGGTGGCGGGCCCGCAGGCCGGCAGCAGCTTCGCCGCCTCGGCGTCGCCCCAGCGCTCGTGGACCGGCCGGACGAGCGCCTCCGCGACGGCCGTGCGCCGCCCCGCGACGACGGCCCGGGCGATCTCGCGGCGGACGGTCAGGGGAGCGTCGTCCAGCGCCGCCACGACGGCGGCGTCGGGGATCAGCCCCCGCCGGACGGCGGTGACGGAGTGGCCTCGGACGGCCGGATCGGGGTCGGTCAGCCGGGCCCGCAGCCAGGTGACGTCACGGCCGGCTGTCGCGGCCATGGCCGCGACGCGCCGTTCGTACGTCCCGCGCGCCGACAGTTCGGCCAGCGCCGCGCCCAGTTCCCCGCGCGCGCCGAGCTCACGGGCCCACAGGGCGATGTGACGCACGCGCTGGGGGAAGGGCAGGGGGGCGACGGCGGTGAGGAGCGCGTCGGCGAGCGCGGGGGCGGGGTTCTCGATCACGTGGCCGATTCTCGTCGTTCCCGCCCGTATCGCCAAAGGGCCGCCGGGCAAGGGGGGGCCCGAGCGGTAGGGTGCGACGATCCCCGTAGGCACGACCACGACCGAAGGACCCGCCCGGCCCATGCGCCTAGACGAGCTCGCCGAAGTGGGTCCGTTCTTCGCCCTCCGCACCGGCCTCACCGGCCGTACCGGCCGCACCGGCGAAGGCGGCCTCCCCCTCCTCCACGAGGAGACCGTGCGGCGGCGCATCACCGTCGTCGGGGAGCGGCTCGGCACGGACGACACACGCGTCGCCGCGTCGATCGCGTTCCAGGGCATCGCCGGGCGGCTGTTGTCGATCGGCCTGGGCTCCGCCGTGCTGACGGGCGAGGTCCCCGACCTCGCGGCGGGCGGCCTCCGCTGGGAGCCCGCCCGTACCGCGCCCGACGACCTGTGGCTGCCGACCCCCGTAGCGCTGCCCGGCGAGCACCTCGGCCCGGCGGTCCTGCACGGCCTGCTGGTCCCACTCCACGACCACGTCCGCGCTGTCACCCCCATCTCCTCCCCCCTCCTCTGGGGCAACGCGGGCTCGTCCCTCGCGGGCTCCTTGCGCGTCCTCCGCTCCTGGCTGCTCAGCCGTCACCGGCCCGAGGACGCCGCCCGCGCCATCGCCCTCACCCGCGCGCTGTTCACCGACCCGCTCGTGCGCGACACCGGCGAGCTGAGCATCACTCCCACCCACACCACCTTCATCCGCCGTACCTGCTGCCTCTACTACCGCGTGCCGGGCGGCGGCATGTGCGGCGACTGCGTACTACGCCACCCGCCGCGTCACTCCGCCCGTCACTCCGCCCGGCGCTGAGCCGGGGGCCACTGCCCCGGGGCGAGCACGCCGAGGACGTACGCCTTGGCCACCAGCGCCGTACGGTTGGGCACCCGCCAGCGGCGGCTGAGGCGGGTGAGGTGGTAGTTGACGCCGTCGACCGTCAGCCCGACCGCCTTGCCGATGGCCGCCGTTGTGGCCCCGGCGGCGGCGAGCTCCAGAATCCGCGCTTCCACAGCGCTCACCTCCATCGCCGGGCCGGTCGGCGTGGAGGTTTCCGCTGACCGAACGCGCAGCACGGTCAGCAGCGCCGGATACGTCGGGGACGCGTCCCCGACCGGTTCGACCACGAGCTCGCCCTCGCGCGGGGTGTCCTGTCCACCCACCGTCCAGCGCACGTCGATGGCGTAGCGGGACCGGCGGCCCAGGCGCAGGGCCTCGGTGAGCCGGTCGAGCTGTGGGGCCGCCGTGTCGCTGGGACGGAAGAGGTCCAGCAGGTTGCGGCCGCGCACCTGCCCGGGGGCGAGACCCCACTCGGCCGCCATGGCCGGGTTGACGGCGGTCACCTCGCCGTTCGCGCGGCAGATGGCGATGGGGACGGGCAGCCGGTCCATCAGCATCATGAAGTAGTTGCGCCAGGTGAAGTACGCCTCGTGCTCCGCGCTGTCCACCATTTCCGTTCCCCCTCGTTCGTACGGCGCCCGCGGCCGGCGCAAGAGCGACACGCCGCGAGTCACTGCACAATCATGCAGTGAAACGTACCGACGGTTCGGTCCGGGGAGGTGACCCTGAAGTCATGACAGCGACGTCTCTCATCACCTCCGCCGTCCCCCTGATCGACATCACGGCCGTCGGGGCCACCGACACCCCTCTTCAGCAGGTCATGCGCCTGGCCCGCCGCCACGGGCCGATATTCACCCGGCGGCTGCACGGCGCGGACCGGCTCTTCGTCACCTCCCTCGACCTGGTCTCGGAGCTGGCCGACGAGCGGCGGTTCACCAAGTCCGTGGGCCCGGCGCTGGAGAACGTCCGGGAGTTCACCGCCGACGGGCTGTTCACCGCCTACAACCACGAGGCGAACTGGGCGAAGGCGCACGACATCCTGATGCCCGCCTTCGCCCTGGGCTCGATGCGCGCCTACCACCCGGCGATGCTGCGCGTGGCCCGCCGGCTGATCGAGGCGTGGGACGGCCACCTGTCCTCGGGCACCCCTGTCGACGTGCCCGAGGACATGACGCGGATGACGCTCGACACCATCGGGCTGGCGGGGTTCGGCTACGACTTCGAGTCGTTCGCGCGGCCCGAGCCGCACCCCTTCGTCGGGGCGATGGTGCGCTGCCTGGACTGGGCGATGAACAAGCTGGGCCGGGACCCCGACGTGGACTTCACCGCCGAGGACGCGGCGTTCCGGGGGGACGCGGCGTTCCTGGCGGGCGTCGTCGACGACGTCATCGCCGCCCGTACGGCCTCCGGTGACACCCGTACCGACGATCTGCTGGGGCTGATGCTGGGTGCCCCGCACCCGTCCGACGGGACCACGCTCGACGCCGCCAACATCCGCAACCAGGTCATCACGTTCCTCATCGCGGGGCACGAGACGACGTCCGGTGCCCTGTCCTTCGCGCTCTACCACCTGCTCAAGGACCCGGTGTCGCTGCGGCTGGCGCAGCGGGAGACGGACGAGCTGTGGGGCGACGCCGAGGATCCCGAGCCGACGTTCGAGGACGTCGGGCGGCTGCGCTGGACCCGGCAGGTGCTGCTGGAGGCGCTGCGGCTGTGGCCGACGGCGGCCGCGTTCACGCGGGAGGCCCGGGAAGACACGCTGCTCGGCGGCCGGTACCCGCTGCGGGCCGGGGAGGGCGTCGCCGTGCTGACTCCGATGCTGCACCGGGACCCGGTGTGGGGTGACAACCCGGAGCTGTTCGACCCCACGCGTTTCGACCCGGCCGTGGAGGCGGCCCGCTCGCCGCACGCGTACAAGCCGTTCGGCACCGGGGAGCGGGCGTGCATCGGGCGGCAGTTCGCGCTGCACGAGGCGACGATGCTGCTGGGGATGCTGATCCACCGCTACCGGTTCGTGGACTCCGCCGGGTACCGGCTGCGGGTCAAGGAGACCCTCACGCTCAAGCCGGACGCCTTCACCCTCACTCTCGCCCGCCGTACGTCCGCCGACCGGGCCGTGAACCGGGCGGCGCTGCCGGGCTCGGCGCGCACGGAGACCGTCCGGGCGGAGAAGGGCGAAGGCGGGCCCGCCCGGGCCCGCGCCGGCACGGGGCTCCTGATCCTCCACGGCTCCAACTACGGCACGTGCCGCGAGCTGGCCCGGGACCTCGCGGACGAGGCGACGCGGCTGGGCTTCGACGCGTCCGCCGCGCCGCTCGACGAGCGTGCGGGGGCGCTGCCCACGGATTCGCCGGTGGTGCTCGTCGCCGCGTCGTACAACGGCCGTCCGACGGACGACGCGGCCCGCTTCATGGAGTGGGCCGAACGCACAACCGACCCCGGGGCCGCGGACGGCGTCCACTACGCCGTCCTGGGCGTCGGCGACCGCAACTGGGCCGCCACCTATCAGCGCGTTCCCACCCTCTTGGACAAGCGGCTGGCCGCGCTCGGCGGCACCCGGCTGCTGCCGCGCGCCGAGGCCGACGCGTCCGGTGATCTCACCGGCGCCGTGGCGGACTTCACCCGCTCGCTGTTCCGAACACTCCTGGAACGCCACGGAGACCCGGAGAGCGTGGGGACGGCCGCATCCCAGGAAACCCACGGCCCCACCTACGAGGTCACCGAGGTCTCCGGCGGCCCGCTGACCGCCCTGGCCGGGCGCCACGGAATGGTGCCGATGACCGTCACCGAGGCGTACGAGCTCACCGACCCGGCCCACCCGCGCACCAAGCGTTTCCTGCGGCTGGCGCTGCCGGAAGGGGTCACGTACCGCACCGCCGACCACCTGGCCGTGCTGCCCGCCAACGACGCGTCCCTCGTCGCCCGCGCGGCCGCGCTCTTCGGCGCGGACCTCGACACGGTCCTGTCGCTGCGGCCGCGCCGCTCGGGCCGCGACACCCTCCCCGTCGACCGGCCGCTGACCGTGCGCGAACTCCTCACCCACCATCTGGAACTGGCGCAGCGCCCCACAGCCCGCCAGCTGGCGGCGCTGGCGGAGCGCAACCCGTGCCCGCCCGAGCGGACTTCCCTGGAGGCAGTCACCGCCGACGACCCGCGCTCGACGCTGGAGCTGATCGAGGACCATCCCGCCCTGCGCGGCGTCCTGGGCGCGGCGGCCCTGCCCGAGCTCCTGTCGCCGCTGCGGCCGCGCACGTACTCCATCTCCTCCTCCCCCGCCGTGGACGCCCGGCACGCCGACCTGATGGTGTCCGTACTGGAGGGCCCGGCGCGCTCGGGCCGGGGTGTGTTCACGGGAACGGCATCCAATCACCTGGCCACGCTGCGGCCGGGCGACACGGTGCTGGCCCGCGTCCAGCCGTGCCGTGAGGCATTCCGAATCCCGATGGACACCCGCACTCCGGTGGTGATGGTCGCTGCCGGAACAGGGCTGGCCCCCTTCCGGGGAACGATCGCCGACCGTACCGCCCTCGCGGCGACGGGCACCGAACTCGCCCCGGCGATGCTCTACTTCGGCTGTGACGCCCCGGACGCGGACTTCCTCCACTCGGCCGAACTCCGCGCCGCCGAGGACGCGGGAGCCGTGTCCGTGCGCCCGGCGTTCAGCGAACGCCCGGAGGCGGGCGGCGGCCCGTACGTGCAGCACCGGCTCGCCGCCGAGGGCGACGAGGTGTGGTCGCTGCTGGAGGCGGGGGCGCGGGTGTACGTCTGTGGTGACGGCGCCCGCATGGCGCCGGGCGTCCGGGCCGCGCTGCGCGACCTGTGCGCCCGCCGGACGGGCGCGGACGCCCGGGCCGCCGACGCGTGGCTGCGCGAACTGACGGACGCGGGCCGGTACGTCGAGGACGTGTACGCGGCGGGGTGAGCCCCGCGCGCGTCCACCCCGCCTCGAACCGACCGGCGACGCGGCAGGGCCGCAGCGGCTACGCTGCGGCCCTGAGCCGGGCGACACACGCGGCCGGACAGCGGCTTCACGGGGGACAGGGGAATCGGTGAGCAGGACAAGCATCGGCCGCCGCAGGGTACTGGCCGTCCTGGCCGGCGCGGCCCTGCTGCCGGTGACGGGTTGCGGAAACGACTCGTCACCGCAGGCGAAAGCCTCCGAGCCGCCACCGGCCGCCCGGTCCGGCCCCGACACCACCATCATGATCATCCGACATGGGGAGAAGCCGCGCGGCAGCACGCGCGGGATGGACGAGCACGGCGAGCCGGACAAGAAGTCGCTGACGCGGCGCGGCTGGGAACGGGCCGGGGCCCTCCCGAAGCTGTTCGCACCCGCGACGGGTGCCTCCGGTCAGGCCGGGCTGCCCCGCCCCTCCACCATCTTCGCCGCCGCCGACTACGGCCCCAACGCGGGCTCCCACCGCATGCGGCAGACCGTCACCCCGCTGTCGGAGGAGTTCAGCCTGCCGGTCAACACCTCCTTCTCCGAGACGGAGGAGGCGAAGCTGGCCACCGCCGCGCTGACGTCGCCGAGCCCCGTCCTCATCTGCTGGGAGCACTCCAGGATCGCGGACATCGTCAAGGGGCTGGGCGCGGCCGGCGCGCCCGGGGTGCCGAAGTCCTGGCCGGACCGGTTCGACCTGGTCTGGGTGCTGACCCGGCGGGGTGGCGTCTGGTCCTTCCGGTCCGTCCCGCAACACCTGCTGCCCGGCGACGCGGACCCCACCGAGCCGCCCAAGTGACTCCACGTCAGTTGCCGTAGCCTACCGACCGTTCACATCGGCACATGGACGGGGACGAACGGAAAATGACCATACGCAGCGGAATGATCGCGTCCGTGACGGCGGCGCTCCTGGCGATACCGGCGGCGGCGACGGACGCGGCCGCCGCGGAGCCCTCGGCGTCGTACGCGGCCACCACGTCGGTGGGCGTGCACAACGCCTACGAGAAGGCCAAGTACCCGTACTTCGCCGACGCCCTCGACTCCGGGGCCGCCCTCCTCGAACTGGACGTGTGGTCCAACGGCTTCGGCGGTCGCGCCTTCCGCGTCTCCCACGCCAACCCGGTCGCGAACGACAACAACTGCGAGGGCGCCACCTCCGCCGCCCGACTCCGCACGGGCTCCCGCAACCAGCCGCTGTCCGGCTGTCTCGCCGACATCCGCGCCTGGCACGACGCCCACCCGGACCACCGGCCGGTACTGCTCAAGGTCGAGATGAAGGACGGCTTCAACGCCAACAGCGGACGCGGCCCGGCCGAGCTCGACGCCCTCCTGACGGCGAAGCTCGGCGACGCCCTCTACCGCCCGGGCGACCTGCTCGGCAAGCACGCGAACCTCGACGAGGCCGTCCAGGCCGGTGGCTGGCCCGCGCGCTCGGCGCTCGCGGGCAAGTTCATCGTCGAGCTCATCCCCGGCACGGTCGAGGAGGGCAACCCGGCGGACCGGCTGTGGACGGACCGCGAATACGCCACGCACCTGCGCGACCTCGCCGCCGCCGGGCGGATCGGGTCGGCCGCGGCGTTCCCGGCGGTGCACGGGGCGGTGGCCGGCGACCCTCGGACGCGGTACGCCGACGCGTCGATCCGGCCGTGGTTCGTCCTCTTCGACGGGGACGCGGCGACGTATGTGAACGGCGGGATCGACACGGGGTGGTACGACCGTCGTCACTACCTCGTCGTAATGACCGACGCGCACAAGGTTCCTCCGGCGATTGACATCACCCGGCCGACGGAGGCGCAGGCGCGCGAGCGGGTTTCGCTCGTGGCGCGGGCGCATGCGAGTTTCGCCACGGCGGACTGGTATCCGCTGCCGGGCGTCTTGTCGACGGTGGTGTCGCGCGGCTGACCGCCGCCGGGGTTTTCCGCGCCTTCGGCGCGGTTCTACCCCACCCACCCGCCCGATTACCCGGAACCGGATTGCCCGGGTAGGGGGCGGGCCGACGGGGGCACGCCCGGGGTGACGTGAGGGGGCGGGGTGGGGTGGATGGGCCCTGGTAGGGGCGTAAGGAGCTCTTCGCCGCTGGAGCCCAATGCGGGGCACCCTACCCGTGATACCAGGCACCGCGAAGAGCTCAGCCCCGTAAGGGCCCGTCCACCCCACCCCGCCCCCGACCCACATCACCCGATCAGCCTGTCCCGCGTCCTTGACTCCCCCACGCGCCCACGCGAGCCTCAGGCGCATGACACGTCGCAGGAGAGTGGCGGTGCTCGCCTTGACGGCGATGCTGGGTGCCGGAACGCCGGCAAAGGCGACCGCCCCCGACGGCGACCTCACCAGCCTCGTCAACCCCTTCATCGGCACCGAGAACGAAGGCAACACCTTCCCCGGCGCCGCCGTCCCCTTCGGCATGGTCCAGCTCTCCCCCGACACCGGCCACAACACCGGCTACGACTACAAGGACCACCACATCCGCGGCTTCAGCACCGTCCACCTCTCCGGTGTCGGCTGCCGCATCGGCGGCGACCTCCCCGTGCTGCCGACCACCGGCGAGGTCACCCAGACCGACAACGCCCGCTACGCCGCCGAGTTCAGCCACAAGAACGAAACCGCCCGCCCGGGCTACTACCGGGTGCGCCTCGGCCCGCACGGCGGCGACGGCGGGATCACCGCCGAGCTGACGGCCACCGCCCGCACCGGACGGCAGCGCTACACGTTCCCCGCGACCGAGCAGGCGAACGTCCTGTTCAACGCGGGCCAGTCGCTGCACCGGCCGGTCTCCAGCTCCGTCCAGGTCGTCGACAGCCGTACCGTCCGCACCACCATCACCGGCCGCGGCTTCTGCCAGGACACCCGCCCGTACACCGTGTACACGATCACCCGCTTCGACCGCCCCTTCCGCGCCTACGGCACGTGGAAGGACGACCGGGTGACGAAGAACTCGCGCTCCTCCTCCGCCGCCACCGGCCGCAACGGCGCATGGGTGCGCTTCGACACCACCGACGACCGCGAGGTGGAGGCGACCACGGCGATCAGCTACGTGGACGCGGCGGGCGCGGAGCGCAACCTGCGCGCCGAGGAGGACGACTTCGACCGCACGGCGGACGCCGCGCAGGAGGCGTGGGAACGACGGCTGCGGGACGTGGAGACGCAGGGCGGCAGCAGAACACTACGCCGCACGTTCTACTCGTCCCTCTACCGCTCCTTCCTCTCCCCCAACATCGGCAGCGACACCGACGGCCGCTACACCGGCTGGGACCAGCGCGTCCATCGCGCGCGGGGCTTCACCTACTACCAGAACTGGTCGCTGTGGGACACGTACCGCACCCAGGCCCAGCTCCTGGCCCTCCTCGCCCCGCGCGAGGCGAGGGACATGGCCCTGTCCGTACTGCGCGTCGACGCGGAGGGCGGCTGGCTGCCGAAGTGGGGCTACGGGACGGTCGAGACGAACATCATGACCGGTGACCCGGTGACGCCGTACCTCACCAACGCGTTCCACCACGGCCTCCTGGCGGGCCACGAGGAGGAGGCGTACCGCGCGCTCAAGCGGAACGCGGACGGGGTGCCTCCGCCGGGGAACCCGGGGGTCGGCAGGGAGGGCAACGCCCAGTACCTGAGGAACGGTTACGTGCCGTACCTGCCCGACCGGCAGCGGAGCAAGCCGGGCGACTCGGACTTCCACGAGGGCGCCTCGGCGACGCTGGAGTACGCGCTGGCCGACGGGGCGCTGGCGAGGATGGCGCGGGACCTGGGCCATCGCGAGGACGCGCGCCGCTACACGGCCCGCTCCCGCGACTACCGCAACCTCTTCGACAAACAAACGGGCTTCTTCCGGCCGCGCGGCGCCGACGGCGCGTTCGCGGGGTCGGCCGACCCGGCGAAGAGCCCGGGGTTCCACGAGGGCACGGCGTGGCAGTACCAGTGGCTGGTGCCGCAGGACCTGCCGGGGCTGGTGGAGCTGATCGGCGGCAAGGACAAGGCGGACCGCCGCCTGGATTCCTTCTTCGCCTACGACAGGCTGCTGACGGACCCGGCGCGCACCGCCCGCGAGGTGTGGGTGAACGGCCCGTACGACTACTACAACGCCGACAAGTACAACCCGCAGAACGAGCCGGACCTGATCGCCCCGTACACCTACCTCTCCACGGGCCGACCGTGGAAGACGACGGACGTGGTGCACGCGGCGCTGACGCTCTTCACGGACACCCCGGACGGCATGACGGGCAACGACGACCTGGGGACGATGTCGGCGTGGATGGTGCTGTCGGCCATCGGGGTGTACCCGGTGCAGCCGGGGGCGGACGTGTGGGGCCTGAGCACCCCGGTGTTCGAGCGGGTGGACCTGCGGCTGGACCGGCGCTTCTACCCGCGGGGCCGGTTCACGGTGAGCGCGCCGGGCACCTCGCGCACGGACCGGTACGTCCGCTCGGTGCGGCTGGACGGGGAGGCGTACGACCGGACGTATGTGACGACGCGGGCGATCCGCGAGGGCGAGCGGCTGGACTTCCGGGTCGGGCCGCGGCCCGGCGACTGGGGGACGGGCGCCGCGGCGGTGCCGCCCGCCATCGGCTGATCCCCGGGGCCGGTACGGGGCGGCGGCTTCCGTCGGCGCCCGCGCCCGCGCCATGATGACGGCGATTCGCCCGAGGGCGAGCCGCCCCCGGGCCGACGAGAGGACGAGGCTATGGCCGGGCTCGGGATGGGGCGTGGTGTGCTGCGCCGCAAGCCGATCGAGACGATCGAGGAGGCGGAGGAGGCGGAGGCGCACGGCGAGCGGCTGTCCCGCAGTCTGGGGCTGTGGCAGCTGACCGCGATCGGCGTGGGCGGCATCATCGGCGCGGGCATCTTCAGTCTGGCGGGCACCATCGCCAACGGTGTGGCGGGCCCGGCCGTGCTGGTGTCGTTCCTGATCGCGGGTATCGCGAGCGCGGCGGCGGCGTTCTCGTACGCGGAGTTCGCGGGGCTCATCCCCCGGGCGGGCTCCGCCTATACGTACGGCTATGTGGTCCTGGGCGAGCTGGGCGGCTGGTTCATCGGCTGGGACCTGCTGCTGGAGTACACGGCGATCGTGTCCGTCGTGGCCATCGGCATCTCGGGTTACATCAACTTCCTGCTCGGGGAGACGAACGCCCAGTTGCCCGCGTGGATGCTGGGGGCGCCGGGGACGGGGCCCGGGCACCGGGTGGACCTGTTCGCGATGGTGTTGTGCCTGCTGATCGCCTATCTGCTGACCATGGGCATCAAGAACGCGGCCCGGTTCGAGACCGTGGTGGTGGGCCTGAAGGTCATCGTGGTACTGCTGGTGATCGCGGTGGGGTTCTTCCACGTCAAGAGCTCCAACTACCACCCGTTCTTCCCGTTCGGGCTGAGCGGCGCGTTCACGGGCGCGGCCACGGTCTTCTTCGCGGTCTTCGGCTATGACGCGATGTCCACGGCGGCCGAGGAGTCCAAGGACGCGCAGCGCCACATGCCGAGGGCGATCATCTACTCGCTGGTGATCTCGATGGTGCTGTACGTGCTGGCCTGCCTGGTGCTGACGGGCATGCAGAACTACAAGGACATCGACAAGGCGAGCGGATTCTCCACGGCCTTCAAGGCGGTGGGACTGACGGGGTTCGCGGACGTGATCGCGGTGGGCGCGATCATCGGCATCCTCACGGTGATGTTCACGTTCATGCTGGGGGTCACCCGGGTCTTCTTCGCCATGAGCCGGGACGGGCTGCTGCCGAAGTGGTTCGCGCACACCCACCCGACGCGGCACGTGCCGACGCGGGTGACGTGGATCGTGGGCGTCGCCTCGGCGCTGATCGCGGGGGTGATCCCGATCGGCGAGGCGGCGGAGCTCACCAACATCGGCATCCTGCTGGCCTTCGCGGTGGTGTGCACGGCGGTGATCGTGCTCCGCTACAAGCGGCCGGAGCTGCCGCGCTCCTTCCGCTGCCCGTGGGTGCCGGTGGTGCCGGCGATCGGGGTGGCGGCGTCGATCTGGCTGATCACCTATCTGGCGTGGCAGACGTGGGTGCGGTTCGCGGTGTGGTTCGTGATCGGGCTGGCGGTGTACTTCACGTACTCGTACCGCCACTCGGAGCTGGCGCACGCGGACGCGCGCGGGATCCCGCAGGATTAGTCGGGGCCGCCTCATACGGGCTCCGAAGCGGGCGCGCCCCGGCGCCGGCCGCCCGGGGCCGACAGCCCGACCGCCCCCGTGAGCAGGGCCACCACCGTGCCGGCCGTGAGGAACGCGCCCGCCGGGGAGGCGTCGACGAGCGGCGGGAGAACGAGTATCGCGGCCACGGTTCCCACCCGTGTGGCGGTGTGTTCGACGGCCATCAGCCGCAGCCGTTCCGCCGGAGGGTACGTCCCCAGGCGGGCCCGCATGGTGACGGTCCCCACGGGCACGGCCAGTCCCGACAGCAGGCACAGCGAGCCCAGGACGAGGTCGGAGCGCGCCGCCGCCATGGAGGCGGTCGCCAGGCCGTCGACCGCCCAGGCGGCGCAGCAGACGGCGAGCCAGGCGCGCGGCCGCAGGCCGCCGGCGACCGGGTTGCCGATGAGCGCGCCGATCCCGGAGACGGCGGTGATCAGGCCGTAGGCGCCCGCGCGGGTGTCGTGTCCGTCGGCGAGCAGCGCGGGCAGCCCGATCGTCGTCGCGGCGACGCACAGCGGCAGGGTGCCGTGCACGCCGATGGCCAGGCCGATGTCGGGCCGTTCCCGTACCAGCGCGGTGACGCGCACGGCGGGGACCCGTGTGGCGGAGGCGGCCCGGGGAGGCGGGGGCAGGAGCCGGGCCAGGCCGGCCAGGGCCGCCGCCGAGACGGCGAACGCGGCGCCCACGCACGTGAAGAGCTCGCTCTTGGAGACCACCAGCAGCAGCGCGCCCGCGCAGGCGTGCCCGGTGATCCGGGCCACGCGGCTGGTGAGGTCGAACAGCCCGGTGAGCGACTGGACCTGACCGGGCCGCCCGAGGCCGGGCACCAGCGCCTCGAAGTTCGGGTCGAAGAGCGCCCCGAGCACGCCGAGGACGCACACACCGCCCAGTACGACGGCCGTGCCCCGGGCGTCGGGCGACCAGGCGAGGGGCAGGGCCACGGCGACGCCCGCGCGCAGGGCGTCGACGGCGCCCAGCGCTCCGTAGGAGGCGAAACGGGCGACGACGCGCCGGCCCACGACGCCGAGGACGACGTAGGGCAGCGACTCCAGGAGGGCCACGAGCCCGGTGAGCGAGGCGGATCCGGTGCCCGCCCACACGCTCCACAGCACCGCCATCGCGTACAGCCGGTCCGCCAGCATGGACAGGCTGCGCGCCAGCCACAGGACCAGCACGGGGCGCTGTCGCAAGAGCCGCGCGTACTCCATGTGTCGTCACCGTAGGAGGCGCGGGGAGGAGCGGAGCCGCCTTTGGGCGACAGATCACTCGATCACAGGAGAAGTCATCACATGTGAAGGGTGGGTGTCACTTCAGCAGCCGGGACAGCCGCCGGTCGGCCAGCGGTTTGCCGCCGGTCTGGCAGGTGGGGCAGTACTGGAGCGACGAGTCGCGATACGAAACCTCGCGGATGGTGTCCCCGCAGACCGGGCAGGGCTGCCCGGTGCGGCCGTGCACCCGCAGGCCCGTCTTCTTCTCCGCCTTCAGGTCGGCGGCGACGTGGCCGCGCGAGCGCTCGACGGCCTCGCGCAGGGTGGTTTCCAGGGCCTCGTAGAGCGTGGCGCGCTCGTCGTCCGTCAGGGAGGCGGCGAGTTTGAACGGGGACATGCGGGCGGCGTGGAGGATCTCGTCGGAGTAGGCGTTGCCGATGCCGGCGATGACGCTCTGGTCCCGCAGGACGCCCTTGATCTGCCGGCGCTCGCCGCGCAGCAGCCCGGCGAGGACGTCGGGGGTGAAGCCGGGCGCGAGCGGGTCGGGGCCGAGCCGGGCGACGCCGGGTACGTCCTCGGGAGCGTGGACGCAGTACACGGCGAGCCGTTTGTGGGTGCCCGCCTCGGTGAGGTCGAAGCCCGCGCCGTCGGCCAGCCGGACGCGCAGGGCCAGCGGGCCCTTGCCGGGGCGGGGCGGGGTGGCGGGGAGCGAGGCGTGCCAGCGGAGCCAGCCGGCGCGGGCGAGGTGGAAGACGAGGTGGGGGCCTTCGCTGTCGCCATCCCCGTCGCCTGTCTCCAGGGCGAGGAACTTGCCGTACCGGCGCACGGCGGTGACCTCGCGGCCCTCCAGGGCGGACGGCGGCGGGTCGTAGGTCTTGAGGACGCTCACCGCGGCGGGCAGGATGCGCTCGATCGTGCGGCCGACGAGGTGTTCGGTGAGGAAGCCCGTCAGGGCCTCTACCTCGGGGAGCTCCGGCATGGGTCCAGTTTGCACTTGGCAGGCGTTTCGTCGCCTGGTGCGGCCCGGTGGTCGGGTTTGTGCCCACCCTCCCCCAGCTACCGCTGGGAGGTGCCCCCAGCCCTGCGGAACGCCTGCCCACAAACCCGGTCCCCCGTCACCAGTCGATGCGGTAGCCGGTCAGCCAGTCGCGGACCGGGCGTGCGGGGCTGGCCAGGCGGCGTTCCACCTCGGCGTCGCGGGCGCGCCGCTCCTCCGCGGTGACCGGTCTGCGGCGGGCGAGGGCGGCGCTCAGGGCGACGACGCGTTCGACGCGCTCGCGCCGCAGCCGCTCGTACCCGGCGAACGCCCGCGCCGTGCCGGGCAGGTCGCGCAGGCAGCGGGCGAGGACGACGCCGTCCTCGATGGCCAGCGACGCGCCCTGGGCGGCGTTGGGGGCGGTGGCGTGGGCGGCGTCGCCGATGAGGACGGCCCGCTCGTCGTGCCACACGGGGGTGCTGGGCAGGTCGTAGCAGTTCACGCCGACGACGTCGTCGCCGGTGGCGGCCACGATGGCGGCGGCGGGGGTGCGGTCGGCGGCGAAGACCTCGGCGAGGCGGCGGCGCCAGCCGTCGGGGGTGGCGGCGGCGAGAGCGGCCCGCGACAGCTCCGGGCCGGGGACGTTGGCGAACCAGAAGGTGCTGCCGTCCGGGGCCGTGGTGCAGCCGAAGAAGCCGCCCCGCCCGTAGTACATGCGGTAGGTGCGCGGCGGTGCCGGTTCGGCGCCGCCGAGGGCGGCGCGGGGCCCGGTGCGCCCGGAGACGGTGAACTGGCCGGTGTGGCGGGGCGGTGGCGCGGCCGGGTCGAGGAGGGCGCGGACCCGGGAGCGGATCCCGTCGGCGCCGATCACCAGCGTTCCCTCGGCGTGGGTGCCGTCCGCGAAGGACGCGACCATCCGGCCGTGGGAGCGGGTGGTGAGGCCGACGAGCCGCTTGCCGTGCTCGACGCGGACGCCCTGGCGGGCCGCCTCCTCCCGCAGCACCCGGCAGAGCACGGCCCGGGGGACGGTGCGGGGGCTCAGCCCGGCCTCGCCCGAGCCGGACATGGGCCGCCGGCCGAGGAGCCGGCCGGTCTCGCTGTAGGACTCCACCGTGTCGGCCGGGCAGGACACCTCGCGGACGGGCCCGTCGGCGCCGATGGCGCGCAGGGCCGCGAGCCCGTTGGCGAAGAGGGTCAGGAACGAGCCGGACGGCCCGGCTCCGGCCGGGACCGCCTCGTAGACGGTCGCGTCGAGGCCGGCCCGGCGCAGGGCCATCGCGGCCACGGGTCCGGCGACGCCGCCACCGATGATCAGGGCATGGGCCATGGTCCGTTTCCGTCCCCCCACACGTCACAGCCGGTCGAACACGTGACTAGGACGAAACCAGACGGGGTGAAGCCCGTCCAGAGCGCGTCCGCCTGCCGGTCGGCGCCCCGTCAGCGCCCCAGGGCGGCGGCGAGGTACCGCGCGGTGGCGCTCCCGGCGGCCCGCGCCACCTGTTCGGGGGTGCCGGCGGCGACGATCCGGCCGCCCTCCGCGCCCCCGCCCGGCCCCAGGTCCAGGACGTGGTCGGCGCCGGCCACCACGGACATGTCGTGCTCGACGACCACCACCGAATGGCCCGCGTCCACCAGGCCGTGCAGCTGACGCAGCAGCACCTCGGTGTCGGCGGGGTGCAGCCCGGTCGTCGGCTCGTCCAGGACGTACAGGGTGTGGCCCCGGTGGGCGCGCTGGAGTTCGGTGGCGAGCTTGATGCGCTGCGCCTCGCCGCCGGACAGCTCGGTGGCGGGCTGGCCCAGCCGCAGATAGCCCAGGCCGACGTCCTGGAGGGCGCGCAGGCCGCGCCGGGCGGCCGGCACATCGGCGAGGAACACGGCGGCCGCGTCGACGGTCATGTCGAGGACGTCCGCGACGGTGGCGCCCCGGTGGGTGACCTCCAGCGTCTCCGGGTTGTAGCGGGCGCCCCGGCAGGCGGCGCACGGCGCGTAGGTGCCGGGCAGGAACAGCAGCTCGACGGCGACGAACCCCTCGCCCTGGCACTCCTCGCAGCGTCCCCCGGCGACGTTGAACGAGAACCGTCCGGCGGTGTAGCCGCGGGCGCGGGCCTCGTCGGTGGCCGCGAAGACCTTGCGGACGGCGTCGAACAGCCCGGTGTAGGTGGCGAGGTTGGAGCGCGGGGTGCGGCCGATGGGCTTCTGGTCGACGCGCACGAGCCGGTCGACGGCCTCCAGCCCGTCGGCCTTCGCGGCACCTTCCCCAAGGGGGACTGTGCCGTCGAGGTGGGCGGCGACGGTCTCCGCCAGCGCCTGCCCGACGAGCGTCGACTTGCCCGAGCCGGAGACGCCCGTGACGGCGGTGAAGACGCCGAGCGGGAAGTCCACGTCGAGGTCGCGGAGGTTGTGCCGGTTCAGGCCGCGCAGCCGCAGCGCTCCGGACGGTTTCCGGGGCGTCCGGGTGAGGGCGGGCGCCGCCTCGGGGAAGACGAACCGGCGGGTCGCCGACTCCGGTACGGCCGCGAGCCCCTCGACGGGCCCGCTGTAGAGCACCTGCCCGCCGTGCTCCCCGGCCCGGGGGCCGACGTCGACGATCCAGTCGGCGCGGCGCACGACGTCCATGTGGTGCTCGACGACGAAGAGGGAGTTGCCCGCCGCCTTCAGCCGGTCCAGCACGGTCAGCAGGGCGGCGCTGTCGGCGGGGTGCAGCCCGGCGGACGGCTCGTCCAGGACGTACACCACCCCGAACAGCCCGGAGCGCAGCTGGGTGGCGAGCCGCAGCCGCTGGAGCTCGCCGGCGGAGAGGGTGGGGGTGGGGCGGTCGGTGCTGAGGTAGCCGAGGCCGAGCTCGGTGAGCACCTCAATGCGGGCGACCAGGTCGCGGGCGAGGGCGGCGGCCACGCCGTCGTCGCCGCTGTCGCGGGCCGGGCGCAGCGTGGCCGCCAGCGCGGCCAGCGGCAGGGCGGCGAGCTCGGCGATGTCGCGCCCGGCGAAGGTGACGGCGAGCGCCTCGGGGCGCAGCCGCCGCCCCGCGCAGACCGGGCAGTCCGCGCTCACCAGGTGCCGCTCGGCGCGGGCTCGCAGGGCGGCGCTCTTGGAGTCGGCGAAGGTGTGGAGGACGTAGCGGCGGGCGCTCATGTAGGTGCCCTTGTAGGGCCGCTGGATGCGCTCGGCCTCCCGGACGGGGTGCACGGTGACGACGGGCTGCTCGTCGGTGAAGAGGATCCAGTCGCGGTCCGCGCGCGGCAGCTCGCGCCAGGGCCGGTCGATGTCGTACCCGAGGGTGTCGAGGATGTCGCGGAGGTTCTTGCCCTGCCAGGCGCCGGGCCAGGCGGCGATGGCGCCGTCGCGGATGGACAGCGACGGGTCGGGGACGAGGGAGTCCTCGGTGACGGTGTGGACCCGGCCCAGGCCGTGGCATTCGGGGCACGCCCCGGCGGGGGTGTTGGGCGAGAAGGCGTCGGAGTCGAGGCGCTCGGCGCCCTCGGGGTAGGTCCCGGCACGGGAGAAGAGCATGCGCAGGGAGTTGGAGAGCGTGGTGACCGTGCCGACGGAGGACCGCGAGGTCGGCGCGGAGCGCCGCTGCTCCAGCGCGACGGCGGGCGGCAGCCCGCTGACCTCCTCCACCTTCGGCGCGCCCACCTGGTGGATCAGCCGCCGGGCATACGGGGCGACGGACTCGAAGTAGCGGCGTTGGGCCTCGGCGTACAGCGTCCCGAAGGCGAGGCTGCTCTTGCCGGACCCGGAGACACCGGTGAAGACGACGAGGGCGTCGCGGGGAATGTCGACGTCGACGCCTTTGAGATTGTGCGTCTGCGCTCCGCGCACGCGAACGAGGGGGTCGTGCATCAGCCCGATATTAGCGGCCCAGGTTGTGGGCAATCGTCCCGCAAGGCGGGACGGGTGGGCACAACCCGACCACCGGGCGGGTGCGAAGCTGGACGCCATGCACCACATCCTCGTCGTCGACGACGACCCCACCGTCGCCGAAGTGGTCACCGGCTATCTGACCCGCGCCGGCCACACCGTCACCCACGCCGCCACCGGCGAGGCCGCGCTCGCCGAGGCGGCCCGCCGCCGCCCCGACCTGGTCGTCCTCGACCTGATGCTCCCCGGCGGCATCGACGGCATCGACGTCTGCCGCGCCCTGCGCGCGACGCACGACCGCCTCCCGGTCATCATGCTCACCGCCCGGGGCGACGAAGAGGACCGCATCCTCGGCCTCGAAGTGGGCGCGGACGACTACGTCACCAAGCCCTTCAGCCCCCGCGAGCTCGTCCTCCGCGTGGACTCCGTGCTGCGCCGCTCGGCACCCACGAGCGCACCGCCCCTGCGGGCGGCGGGGCTGGTCCTGGACCCCACGGCTCGCCGCGCCACCAAGAACGGCACCGACCTGGCCCTCACCCTCCGCGAGTTCGGCCTGCTCGCCTTCCTCCTGCGCCACCCGGGGCGCGCCTGCACCCGTGAGGAGCTGATGCGCGAGGTGTGGGGCTGGGACTTCGGGGACGTGTCGACGGTGACCGTCCACGTCCGCCGGCTGCGCGCCAAGATCGAGGACGATCCGGCGAACCCCGCCCTGATCCGGACCGTGTGGGGCGTCGGCTACCGATTCGAGGCGGCCGGGAATGGGTGACACGCTGCTCATCGCCCTCCTCGCCTTCCTCGGCGCGGCCGCCGCCGGCCTCCTGGGCGCGCTGGCGTTGCGCGCCCTGCGCCACCGCTCGGTGACGGTCTCCCTCGCCGTCGTGGCCGCGGTGTCGGTAACCGCGATGCTGGCCGGGACGCTGGCCGTGGCCCGGGCGATGTTCCTGTCCGCGCACGACCTGACGGTCGTGACGACGGTGTGCGCGATGGCCGCCGTGGTCTCGCTCGCCACGGCCCTGCTGCTCGGCCGCTGGGTGGTGGCCCGCAGCGCCGACCTGACCCGCGCGGCCCGGTCCTTCGGCGAGGGCGGCACGTTCGCCGCCCCCGGCGGTGGTGCCACGGCGGAACTCGACGCGCTCTCCCGGGAGCTCGCCGCCACCAGTGCCCGGCTCGCCGAGTCCCGGGAGCGGGAGCGCTCCCTGGACGCCTCGCGGCGCGAGCTGGTGGCCTGGATCTCCCACGATCTGCGCACCCCGCTGGCGGGGCTGCGCGCCATGTCCGAGGCGCTGGAGGACGGCGTCGCCGAGGACCCCGCGCGCTACCACCGGCAGATCCGCACCGAGGTCGACCGGCTGAACACGATGGTGGGCGACCTCTTCGAGCTCTCCCGCATCCACGCCGGCGCCCTGCCGCTGCGCCCGAGCCGGATGTCGGTGTACGACCTGGTGGACGAGGCCCTGGCGGGCGCCGGGCCGCTGGCGCGCGAGCAGGGGGTGAAGCTGGTCGGGGACGGGGACGGGGACGGGGACGGCGTGGCCGCCGTGCCCGTCGAGGTGGACGGCAAGGAGATGACCCGGGTCCTGGGGAACCTCCTGGTGAACGCCATCCGGCGGACCCCGCCCGACGGCACGGTCGCGGTGGCCGCGCGGCGCGAGGCGGACGCGGTGGTGGTGTCGGTGACGGACGGCTGCGGCGGCATCCCGGAGGAGGATCTGCCCCGGGTCTTCGAGACGGGCTGGCGGGGCTCGGCGGCCCGGACCCGGCCCGGGGGCGCGGGGCTGGGCCTGGCGATCGTCCGGGGCATCGTCGAGGCCCACGCGGGCCGTGCGTCGGTCCACAACGTGCCCGGCGGCTGCCGGTTCGAGGTGACGCTCCCGGCGGCCGGCCCATGAACAACATGAGCAAACACCCGTCCCCTGAGCGTCAGCCCGTCGGCCCGCGCCACCCCGTGAAGGGTGATCACGGCCCAACACGCTGACGTGATCAGGGGTCGTGCGTCACGATGCACCCGCCGGCAGAGCGAGCAGCGACGACCGTGGAGCGGGATGGCCCATGTCCGACACCGGAGGCGAGTCAGATGTCGACGCCGACCCCCTGCGCAGGATCGCCGCGGCGATCGAGCGGGAGCGGGATCCCTCGACCCGGACGTGCCTGACCTGCGGCGGCCCGGCCCTCGTGGTGGTGCGGGAGGAGTCGGCCGGGAACAGCCCGCCGGTGATCAGCGCCCGGAAGGCGTGCGCGAACCAGGGCTGTGAGCGCCCGTGACCCCGGCGGCAGCCGTCCGCGCGGCCCAGCGCTGCTCGACCTTGGCGAAGCGCCAGTAGCCGAGGGCGAGGGCCCAGACCAGCACGAACAGTCCGACGATGACGAAACCGACGTTGTCGAGGTTCAGCCCGGCGATCCAGCCGGTCACCGCGTCGTCCAGATCGAGCTTCTCGTGGAGCACGCCCACCAGCTCGATGGTGCCGATGAGGAAGGCGACGGCGATGGAGAGCCCGGTGATGGTGAGGTTGTAGTAGACCTTTCTGACGGGGTTGGAGAACGCCCACTGGTAGGCGAAGTTCATGAACGTGCCGTCGAGCGTGTCGAACAGGCTCATGCCGGCGGCGAACAGCAGCGGCAGGCACATGATCGCGTACCAGGGCAGCCCGGCGGCGGCACCGCTGCCCGCCATGACCATCAGCGTGACCTCGGTGGCGGTGTCGAAGCCCAGGCCGAAGAGGAAGCCCAGCGGGAACATCTGGCCGGGGCGGCTGATGGAACGGGTGAAACGGCCGAGGACGCGGTTCATGAAGCCGCGCGAGTCGAGCTGCTTCTCCAGCTCCGCCTCGTCGTAACGGCCCTCGCGCATGGCGCGGAAGACCCTCATGATGCCGGCGAGGGCGATGAGATTGAGGACGGCGATGAGGTAGAGGAAGCCGCCGGAGACCGTGGTGCCGACGACACCGAGGGTCTGATGGGTGGTGGACTCCTCGTTCATCAGCGTCCCGGCCAGCCGGGTGCCGCCGGAGACCAGCAGCGTCAGCAGGACGACGACGCTGGAGTGGCCGAGGGCGAACCAGAAGCCGACGGAGACCGGGCGTTTGCCGTCCGCCATCAGCTTGCGGGTGGTGTTGTCGATGGCGGCGATGTGGTCGGCGTCGAAGGCGTGCCGCATGCCGAGGGTGTAGGCGGTGACGCCGAGGCCGACGCCGAAGACCTTGGAGCCGACGGTGTAGTGGTTCGGCACGACCAGCAGGAAGAGCACGCCGAAGGCGACGACGTGGAGGGCGACGACGACGGCCAGCAGGCCGGCGGTCCGCACGGTGTCCTCGCGGCGCCAGCGGAAGGCGGGCGCGGACGGTTCCGCGGACGGACCCGCGGACGGTTCTGTGGATATGGACATCTTGGGGTGAACGCTCCAGCACCTCGTGGATCATTTCGAGAATGCCGTGGCCGGTCTCCTGGCTTACGGGTGATGGCGTTACCGTCCCGCCTTCCCGGCAGCCGGACGCTGCCAGTGGCTCCGCGTGCCGGGGCACGCGGAAGAGGACGGTCACTCCCCGATCACAGTGGCGAGGGCCGCTCCGGAATCGGCCCACGAGGGCCTCACCGGTCTTCCCGAACACCACGGCCGGGCAACCATAACGTCCCGGCCGAGCCCCGGGGCAAAAATGTGGCACTTGCCATCTCTTCGCAGCAGGTACCGACACTTCGCAGGTGATGGACGCGCGGGTCGGCCCGGTGTACGAGTGCAGGAAGACTCCAGGGACGGACGCGAGAGGGCTGAGCGCCAATGGCGGACACGGCAGGGGACGTCGAGCGGAGGCCCGGGGAACCGGGGGAGCCGGTGGTGCCGGAGGAGCGGGCGGCGTTCGTCCGCCGCATCGGGCTGTTCCAGGCCACCGCCATCAACATGAGCCAGATGTGCGGCATAGGACCGTTCGTCACCATCCCCTTGATGGTGGCCTCCTTCGGCGGGCCGCACGCGGTCATCGGCTTCGTCGCGGGGGCGGTGCTGGCCCTGGCCGACGGGCTGGTGTGGGCCGAACTGGGCGCGGCGATGCCCGGCGCGGGCGGCAGCTACGTCTATCTGCGGCAGGCGTTCCAGTACCGGACCGGGAGACTCGTGCCGTTCCTGTTCGTGTGGACGGCGATGCTCTTCATCCCGCTGGCCATGGCCACGGGTGTGATCGGGTTCGTCCAGTACCTGGGCTATCTCTGGCCGGGGATGACACAGACCCAGGGCGATCTGACGGGCCTGGCGTTCGTCGTGGTGGTCGTCGGGCTGCTGTGGCGGCGGGTGGAGAGCATCGCGCGGATCACCGCGGTGCTGTGGGGCGTGATGATCGTCTCCGTCGTCCTGGTCATCGTGGCCGCGTTCACCCACTTCAGCCCGGACCGGGCCTTCACCTACCCGGCGGGCGCCTTCGACCTCACGACGGGTCAGTTCTGGCTGGGCTTCGCGGCGGGCCTGACCATCGGCATCTACGACTACGGGGGCTACAGCACCGTCGCCTACATGGGCGCCGAGATCAAGGACCCCGGACGGACCATGCCGCGGTCCATCATCTACTCGATCCTCGGCATCATGGCCATCTACCTGCTGCTGCAGATCGGCACCCTGGGCGTCGTCGACTGGCGGGAGATGCTGGACCCGAACTCCACGGCCGGGTCCTCCGTGGCCTCGGCGGTGCTGGAGCAGACCTGGGGCAAGGGCGCGGCGGACGTCGTCACCGTGCTGATCCTCATCACGGCCTTCGCGTCCGTCTTCACCGGGCTCCTCGGCGGCTCGCGCATCCCCGTGGACGCCGCGCGGGAGAACGTCTTCTTCCGCCGCTTCGGCGCCCTCCACCCCCGGCTGCGCTTCCCCGTGCTGCCGCTGACGACGATGGGCGTCGTCTCGGCCGTGGGCTTCCTGATCGGCCGTCACACCGACCTGGCGACGATCATCCAGTTGCTGATGGCGGTCATGGTGATCCTCCAGGCGCTGTCGCAGGTGCTGGCCGTGACCGTGCTGCGGCGCCGGCAGCCGGCGCTGCCGCGCCCGTACCGGATGTGGCTCTATCCGCTGCCGAGCCTGGTGGCGCTGGCGGGCTGGCTGGTGATCTACGGCTTCGCGGACCGCGGCTCCCCCGGCCGCCATCCCATCGAGTGGTCGCTGGCCTGGGTGGGCGCCGGGTGCGTGGCGTTCACGCTGTGGGCGGCGAAGGAGAAGGTGTGGCCGTTCGGGCCACGGGAGATCAGCGAGGACTATCTGCCGGGCGGGGCCTCGGCGCGGGGGCTCGCGGCGCCCGTGACCGCCGTCGAGGACAGGCCCGTCGTCGACGCGGGGGACGACGATCCGGACCCCGGCACGGGCCCCGGCACGGACCCCGGTACGGGCCCCGGAGGTGTGGCGCCCACCCCGGCCTGACGGGGCGTCGGCTCCACCGGCCGGGCCGCCCGGACTCCTGCGGTCCGGCCGAACGGTGATAAAACGGCACCCATGCCTGTGACCACTGCCCCTCCCCCACGCGCCCCCGATGCCCGGCAGCGCAAGCTGCTCTGGCACCGCCTCATATTCGGGCTCTGGTACCGGCCCGTCGAAGTCCTCGACGAGGCGCGGGACCGGAGCGTCTGGGGAGCGGCGGCCTTCCTGTCCCTGCTGTGCGGGGCGCTGGGGACGCTGGCCAACGACTCCTTCTGGGTGCAGTGGGGGGTCAGCCCCCTGCTGGCGCTGGAGGCCATGGCCATCGGCTCGCTGGTGATGATGCTCGCCAGCCTGCTGCTGGGCGCCGCCACCCACGCCATCGCCCGCCGGCTGGGCGGCAACGGCAAGTTCGCCCCCACGGCGAGCCTGTTCGTGGTGCTGTTCTGGGCGAGCGATCTGCCCCGGCTGATACTCGACACCTGGCTGCCCGCGGGTTCGGTGCCGGTGCGCGCCGCCGCGTCGGTGACGGCGGCCTTCGGCTACGCGCTCGCCACGCTGCTGATCCGGGGTCAGCACCATCTGCCCACCCACAGGGCGGTGGCGGCGGTGAGCCTCCAGATGCTGGCGGCGGTGACGCTGCTCAAGTTCCCGCCCGGCAGCGCCTGAGCGGATCCGCGTCGACGAGGTGACGTGACGACGAAGGCCCGCCCGGTGCGACGGGGGATGCACACCGGGCGGGCTCGAGGACAGTTCTACCTCATCAAGGATGGGTTATGCATCAAAAACCTGTTCGGCCGACCGAAGACCACCGGACGGGGAGCGATTTCAGGCCACGTGCGCGGATGGCCGGACGCCAGGTCAGCTCGTCCCTCGGAACGTCGAGTTCCAGATTTTCGAAGCGCTCCAGCAACGCGGCGAGCGCGGTCTCCGTCTCCATCCGGCCCAGCGCGGCACCCAGGCAGTAGTGGATGCCGTGGCCCAGCGCGAGGTTCCCCGAGCGGTCCCGTCCCAGGTCGAAGCGGTCGGGGTCGGGGAACCGGGCCGGGTCGCGATTGGCCGAGGCCAGCGACAGCAGCACCGTCTCACCCGCCTGGACCGTCACTCCGCCGATCTCCACGTCCTCCACCGGGAAGCGCCGGATCGCCAGCGGAACGGGTCCGTCCCACCGGCTGACCTCGTCCACGACCGCCGCGAGACCGTCCGGATCCTTACGCACCGCCCGCAGCAGTTCCGGACGGTCCAGCAGGGCGAGCACCGTGTTGCCGATGAGGTGGGTGACGTTCTCGTAGCCGCCGAACACGATGAGGAACGCCAGGGACGTCAGCTCGTCCCGGGAGAGGGTGTCCCCGGCCTCCTGCACCGCGATCAGGTCCGAGAGCAGGTCGTCGCCGGGCTCGGCGCGCTTGGTCTCGATGAGCGCGGTGAAGAAGGCCATCAGGGAGGCGACCGCCTCCTTCATCAGATGGGGCCGCGAACGGTCGGGGGTGATCATCGCGTCCGTCCAGGCCCGGAAGTCCACCTGGTCCGCCTGGGGGACGCCGAGCAGATGACAGATCACGTGGACCGGCAGCGGGCCCGCGAAGGACGCCAGCAGATCCGCCCGCCCCGCCGGCTCGACGGCGTCCAGCAGTTCATCGGCGAACGCCCGCACCGGGCCGCGCAGCTTCTCCACCCGGCCCGGGGTGAACGCCTTCACCACCAGCCGGCGCAGCCGGGTGTGGTCGGGCGGGTCCATGTTCAGCAGGTTGGCGTCGAGCGCCGGGGGCAGGGAGAAGCCGCTGTAGTTGCCGGGGAGGGCGTTGCTCCGGTCGAGGGAGAACCGGGGGTCGGCGAGGGCGGCCCGTACGTCGTCGTAACGGGTGACCAGCCAGGCGGGCTTGCCGTCGGGGCCCTCGAACCGGTGCACGGGGCCGCTCTCGCGGAGCCGGGCGTAGGTGCCGTAGGGGTCGGATATCAGGTCGGCCGTCGAAGGTGGGGTGTCGGTCGGTCGCATGGGATCCGACTCTAGACCGGACCGTCCGGTCCTTTTGTCCTGGATCGGAATGCCGGAGATCTCGATCGGGACACCGGGGAAAGGCAGGCCGGTCATCGCACAAGCGGCGCCGGATCCCGGCGGATCGTTCGATCCACCGGGATCCGGCGCCGGCCTGTGTCGTAGGCGGCCTTGACCCCCGTCCAGGGCCGCCTCGTCCATGGGCCGCGCGCCGTCAGGGACGGCGTGCCGCGCTGATCTCCCGTAGTTCGGTGAGCACCGCGTCGACCAGCGGATCGTGGAAGACGTCGGCGACGCGCGCCAAGTGCTCGTGCTCCTCCGCCGGGTCGGCGCTCACCGTCATCACCACGCTGTCGGCGGACGGCCGGGCCACGTGCCCCACGGTCTGGTTGCCCAGGCCCCTGCGGAGCGCGGCGGCCTCCACCACGGCGGCGGTGCGGTGCTCGTCGAGGGCGGCGGCGCCGGCCTTCTCCCGGGCGATCTCCAGGGTGACGGGCTCGACGTGCCGGCGGACGCCGCGCTGGATGTCACGGATCTCGGCCATCTGCCGGTTGGCCCGCCACTCCAGGTCCGCGAGCGGCCAGCGGGCCGTCCAGCGGGACTCGGGGATGGTGACCTCCGGGGCGTGGGCGGTGACCTCCCGCCACAGCGGCTCCAGCCGGCGCAGCCGGCGCCAGGCGGCGGCCCGGGGGCCGACGGCCGGCAGCGAGAAGCCGAGCAGCACCAGGAGCGCGGCCACCGAGGCCGTCATCGGCGCCACCCCGTTGGACAGCCAGTACTGCTCGTGGCCGGCCCAGCTCAGGACGAACCCGGCGAGCTTGCAGGCGCAGTACACCAGGCCCAGCCAGCAGCCCGCCGCCAGGGTCCGCAGCCCCTTGGCGAGCCAGGAGCGGCCCAGTTGGGCGGCGTAGCGGGGGCAGAGCGTACCGAGCCCGGCGAGGCTCACGCCGAAGATCAGCAGATAGAGCACCAGGAACGCGACGACGCCCGGGGCGTCGGCGTAGGCGGTGCTGAAGTCGCGCGGGTGCTCCACGTCGTCCGGGCGGCCGACGAGGAAGCAACCGATGGCCACGGCCCAGGTCAGCCCCACCGCCCACACCGCGAGGCGGCTGCGCGCGGCGGCGCGGGAGTGGGACCCCTCGTCGCCCCGGCTGGTCCAGCGCAGCAGCAGCACGGTGGCGCCGGAGGCGAACAGCACGACGGCCGAGTAGAGGAAGACCATCGCCAGGTTCGCGACGCCCGTCAGCCGGTCGAAGGCGCGGTAGACGCTGGGCGCGGAGAACAGGAAGACGATCGGCACGCCGGAGGTCATCAGGGCGGTCAGGCCCAGGTCGACGTTGCCGCGGTCGCGGAACCAGGCCCGGGCCTTGTAGCCGACGATGGCCCAGGTGACGGCGCTGAAGCTCAGGTAGAGGGCGTCGAAGGCGTCAAACACCGGCGCCCCTTCCGTCGGCGGACCCGTCCTGGATCTTCTGCCGGACGTGCTGGAGCGCGGGCCCCAGCGACGCGGCGAGCTCGGCGGCCTGCCCCTCCAGCAGGACGTCCTGGCCCGGCGGCGGAGGCACCACCTTGGCCATGAGGAGGGTGCCGAGGATCTCCGTCTCGCGCTCGGTGAGGTTGTCGTAGCAGTGGTGCCGGGCCAGGCCCATGGTCAGCCCCATGCGCCGCATGGCGGTGGCCACGTCGACCGAGGGCGTCCACACCTTGAGGGCGTCCTCGGTGACGGCGGGGTCCTGGTCGTGACCGAGCAGCAGGTGGCCGATCTCGTGGAGCACGATGTGGACCTGGTGCCACGGGGAGGTCTTCTGCTCGTAGATGACCCAGTACGCGTCGTCCGTGGTGGCCGTCATGCCGGAGACCACGCCGTCCAGGCTCATGGGCACCAGATGGATGGGCCGGCCCACATGGCGCGCGACGGCGCCGCACATGCCCTGGAGATCGGTCGACGCGGGCAGGGCGAGCTCCTGGATGAGCTGCTTGCACCGGCGACGTATCCGTCCCACGCGCATGCTTGCACCGTCCTCGTCCTCGGTACGCCGCCAGTTGGTGAAGAGGCCGTCCTCCGCTGTCACGGTCACGGTCGCTTTCCACCCCCCGCGTCGGGCGGGTCGGACGGAAGGTTCATCTGCTGCCGGAACTGGCTGATGATCGTGGTCAGGCTGTCCTGCACCTCGGGGGGCAGGCCCACCGAGCGCAGGGCGATGGCCCGGACGCGCTGGTCCCTCATCGCGACGAGGAAGCGGACCTCCTCCTCCACGCGCTCGGCCTGGGAGTCCGACAGATCGCCCATCAGGTACCCGACCGGCACGGCGAAGAACTTCGCCAGCGCCCGCAGGACGTCCGGGCTGGGGTTGGCGCGCTTTCCGTTGCGCAGCATCGACAGATACTGCTCGGTGAGCGTGACGTCGCCGTACTCCTCCCCGCGGCTGATCTCCTCGGCCACGTGGCCGTTGGTGTACGGCGCGCCGGGCGGGTGCATGTTCGCGAACAGGTAGTTGAGCCGCTGCGCGAGCGGGCTGCCCACGTCACCAGCCGATGCCGGCCTGTCCCCCCCGTTTGCCATCTGCCCCGTTCCTTCACGCGTGTTGCGTCGCACCGCGGCCGCAGGGCCCGGTACGACATACGACTCATTACTGCCTTTCACGGCCAGTTAAGTCCGTGGTGAGCCCTTGGAGACTTCGATGGGCATCCTGTCATGCCCGAAGCGCCGAGCACTAGTCCGTCGGCGGTTACGAGCGGGTGACGGACTTAACCACGGGTTGAGGTGGCTCGGGCCGGGGTGGGTTCGCCTACGGTGGGGGCATCAGCGGATGTGGGGGCGCAGTGGCGCGAAAAGGTTGCGGGGGCGGCATGGCAGGCGGTAAGGGCGGCGGGAGCATAGGGAGCCGGGAGCCGGGAGCCGGGAGCCGGGAGCCGGGAGCCGGGAGCCGGGAGCCGGGCTCTCCGGGCGAACCGGGTGATCTGCGCGTTCCGGTGGGGCCGGACGCCCGGCGGTGGCGGACGTTCCCGGGCCGCCGGCTCCTGGTGGCGGCGGCCCGCACCGTCACCTCCACCGTCCGCCTCCTCGACACCCTCCCGGCGCTCTGCCGCTCCGACCCCCGCCTCGACGTCGTCTTCGCCTTCGACCCCACCTCGGCCTTCGGCGACGGCGTCCACGACCTCCTCCGCGCCGCCGGCGTCCGGATCATGCCCTGGGGTCAACTGGCCCGTACGGAATGCCACCTCGTCGTCTCCGCCAGCGAGAACATCGACCTGACGCCCGTCCCCGCCGCCTGCCCCGTCCTCGTCCTGCCGCACGGCGTGGGCTTCCACAAGCTCGTACCGGACGCGCGCGGCACCGGCCGGCGCCTCTCCGGGGTCATGGACGACGAGCGCGCCTGGCACACCGTCTCCCACCCCGACCAGATCACCCAGCTCGCCGAGCACCACCCGGCCCTCGCGGCCCGCGCCCGGCTGATCGGCGACCCCTGCCACGACCAGATCCTGGCGTCCCGGCCGCTGCGCGACCGCTACCGCGCGGCGCTGGGGGTCCGGGACGGACAGCGGCTGGTGCTGCTCAGCTCCACGTGGGGCCCGCAGTCCCTGCTCGGCACCGACCCCGGGCTGCCCGCCCGGCTGGCGGCCGCCCTCTCCCCCGACGACCACCGCGTCGCCGCCGTCGTCCACCCCAACGTCTGGTCGGCGCACGGCTCCTGGCACGTCCGCCAGGTGGAGGCGGCGGCCCTGGACGCCGGGCTGCTGATCGTGCCGCCGCAGCGCGGCTGGCAGGCCGCGCTCGTCGCGGCGGACGTCCTCGTCGGCGACCACGGCTCCGTGACCTTCTACGGCGCGGCCCTCGGCACGCCGCTGCTCCTCGCCGCGTTCGGCGAGGAGTCGGTGCCGGGGACGCCGATGGGCGAGCTGGGACGCGTCGTCCCGCGCCTCGACCCGTACGCGCCGTTCGGCCCCCAACTGGAGCGGGCCGTGGCCGAGCACGACGCGGAGCGCGTGGTCAAGGTGACGTCCGGCGCCTTCATCGACCCCGGGCGGGCGCTGGAGCGGCTCCGGTCGCTGGTCTACGAGCTCCTCCACCTGCCTGAACCGGCGGCCTCCGGCCCACCGCCCCTGTACGCGGCGCCCGAGCCGCGGGCCGAGGGCGGGCGGGTGACGGCCCTGTGGGTGCGTACGGAGGTGACTGCCGAGGGGATGGTGGCGGTGGACAGGCTGCCGGTCGTGGCGGCCGAACCGGAGGAGGGTGACGGTGTGTTCGTCCACCTCGCGTGCGACGAGGACGAGCAGGACCTGCGGCTGCTGGGCAGCGCGTCCGTGATCACGTCCGGGCCGGCCCCGGGGGCTGCGACGGCCTCGGCCCGGGCCCGCGAGACGCTCGCCCGGTGGCCGGGGTGCCGGCTGGCGACGGCGGGGTTCGCGGGTGGGTGTGTGAGTGCGCTGTGGGACGGGCGGGTGGTGGAGACGCGGGCGACGGGCGCGGCGTTGGAGCCGGGGGTGCACGCGGCCGTCGTCTACGGGCTGTTGCGGGCGGGGCGGGAGTTGGACGGGGTGTTCACGGTGCGGGTGGGGGCGCGGGAGGAGGACGTGGTGGTTGCGCCCCGGCCCCGCCCTTTCCCCTGTGCATGACGCGCATGGGCGGCCCTGGTCCGGCGCTGATAGGACAGGGAGCAGATGCCGAGGGACACACCGATCGCGAAGAAGTTGAGGAACCCGACGACGAACACCGCGGGGGACATGCCGGCCAGGTTCGCCGTGGGGAGGCCGCCGGTCACGATGACCGCCAGACCGAGGCTCCCGTACGGCGTGAGGGTCACCGCGGCCGCCCAGCCGGGCGCCAGCAACAGCCGTCGCGGGACCCGTCGGCCCCGGAGCGCGGGCACCCAGCGCGGGAACACCTGACCCCATGGCCGGATGAGTGCGCCGAGCAGCGTGATGCCCAGGACGATGCCGACGGCGGTGAAGTCGATGCCGTGCCGCTCCAGCCACACGAGAGGCCAGGGAGCCCCGTTCCTGGCGAATTCGTCGGCGAGGTTCAGCCCGCGGGGCTTGCCCGCGGTGCCACCCCACGACCAGTAGAGCTTCATCGCCACGTACGGGAGAGCCCCGACGGCCCCCGCGACCGCCACCCAGGTGACCGTGCTGCCCGCACCGCCCGGCGCGGGGCCGTCGGACATCCTTCGCGTCATCGTTCATTCCGGTCGCGGCGCCCCCGAGCGGGCGTCTGCGCGGTGAGGTGGCGCAGCAGCCGCACCCACGGAGTCCTCCGCGCACGTGCGCTGTTCGCCGGTTCGAAGGCGTGCGCCGCCCGGTCCAGGCACTCCTCCAGGAGCGCGTCGTGCAACCAGCGGAAGGCCAACGGCCACCAGAGCCGGGCGCTGCCGTGCAGCCGCACCACGATGGTGTGGCGGAGTACGGCGCCGCCCGCCTCGGCGGGCTGGACGGTGAACTCGTGGATGCCCTCGAAGCCGCGCGGGGCCGAGAACCGGAACCTGACCCACTGGCCGGGCACGTAGGCCGCGACGGTGTAGCCGATCGGGCCGTGACCGCCCCGCGAGCCGACGCGCAGGCCCCGGTCCAGCACCATCCGCGGCCAGGCCGGGCTCGGCCACAGCGGGTCGTCGGCGCCCGCCAGACCGTCGATCAGGGCACCGACCTGCTCGGGCGATGCCGGGAGCCGGCGCTCGTGGACGTTCAGCACGGCCATGGCGTGCCCCTTTCCAGAGATATTAGAGATCACTCTCCAATTGAAATAGAGGGTACTCTCCATTTCATGGCCCGGCCACCCCGCTATGACGAATCAGACCTCCTCGACGCCGCCCTGCGCCTGGCCGCCGCCCACGGGCCGGCCGCGGTCACCATGTCGGCGGTCGCCCGCGAGTGCGGCGCTCCCAGCGGCTCCGTCTACCACCGCTTCCCGCAGCGGGCCGTCCTGCTGGCCGAGTTGTGGCTGCGCACGGTCGACGAGTTCCAGGCCGGCTATCTCGCCGCGCTCGACTCCCATCCGCAGCCGCACGAAGCGGGCGGCGCGGCCGCACGCCACGTCGTCGCGTGGAGCCGGACGCATCCCGAGCAGGCCGCCGTGCTGCTGCACGGACCCGACGCCTTCAGCCAGGACGAGTGGCCCGAACCACATGCGCGCCGCTTGGCGGACAGCAACCGGCGGGTTCGCGAGAGGTTGTCGGCGTTGGCCGTCCAGCTCGGCGCCACCGCGGCCGCGGACGTCGAGCGCGTCGTACTGGCCGCCGTCGACCTGCCACTGGCGCTGGTGCGCAGACATCTGCGCGGCCGGACACCCTTGCCCGAGTTCGCCGAGGATCTCGCGCAGGACGGCGCGATCGACCTGCTTCGGGGGCTGGCGGTTTCCGCGGGGGCCCGGACCCGGCCATGACGCAGGGCGACACCCGGCCCGAACAACCGCCTAAAGGGCCGACAGCCGCTCCCGCAGCTCCCCCGCCCGGGGGCTGCCCCCGGCCGCGAGCAGCTCCACCGCCCGTGACAGGTGTCCCCGCGCGGCCTGCGCGTCCCCGGACCGCTCCAGCAGGCCCGCCAGCTCCTCCCTCACCTCCGCCTCGTAATGCCCCGCCCGCGTCTCGCGCAGCATCTCCGCCGCCCGCTCCAGCGCCTCCGCGCTCCCCGCGTGGCGGCCCAGCGCCGCCAACGCCCGCCCCGCCATGCGTACGTCGCCGAGCGCGCTCAGCGCCTCGTACGACGCCGTCAGGGCGGCGAGACCGGCCTCGCGGTCGCCGGAGGCGATGAGCGCTCCGCCCATGAAGAAGCGCGCCAACGCGGCTCCGCGCGGCTCGTCCGCCGCGACGTTGAGGGCGAGGGAGTCCTCGTAGACCCGTACGGCGCGGGCCGGGTCGTAGCGGTCCCAGTAGCGGCCGGAGAACTCTCGTACGGACGCGCGCAGCACGGGGTGGCCGGAGGCGTCGGCGAGGACGGTGGCGGTTTCGAGTTCCTCGCGGGCCCGGTCGTGGGCGCCGGTGTCCATGAGGGGGCGGGAGAGGAGGCTGCGCAGGCGGGCCTCGGCGGCCCGGTCGCCTGTGCGGGCGGCGGCCGCGGCGCCGAGGGTGCCGGACTCGATCCAGTCGGCGAGGTGCCGGTGGTGGAGGTAGAGCGCGGTGAGGGACTCGGCGAGCTGCCAGGCGCGGCGGTCGAGGCCGTGGGCGGCGGCGGCCCGCAGTACGGCGAGGGCGTCGGCGCGTTCGGCCTCCAGCCAGTCGAGGGCGGTGTCGCGCGCGCCGGGCCCGGTGAAGGGGTCCTCGTGGCCGGTGAGGAGCTCGTCGTGGTCGGTGATGCGCAGCCGGTTCCCCATGACGGCCCGGTCGGCGAAGGCGGCGCGGACGGTGTAGTGGTCGACGATCCGGCCGAGGGCCGCTTCCCGTTCGGCGGCGGGTTCGTCGGACTCGGCGCGGTCGCGGGCGTGCCGCCGGACGAGGTCGTGCAGCCGGTGGCGGTCGCGCACGGCGTCCTCCAGGAGGCTGGCGGCGTCGAGGACGTCGAGGAGCCGCCGCGCGGTGGCGGGGTCGCTGCCGTCGGCCGCGGCGGCGGTCTCCGCGTCGAAGCCGCGGCCGGGCAGCAGGCCGAGACGGCGGTAGAGACGCAGCGCGTCGGCGGGCAGGTCGCGGCAGGCGATGCCGAGGAGCGCGGACATGCCGTTCGCGGGGTCCAGGGAGAGGGCCGCGAGGCCGCCGCTCTCCGCCTCCAGTTCGGCGGCGAGGGCCGCCACGGTGAGGCGTCGGTGGGTCAGCAGCCGGGCGGCGGCGAGGTGGAGGGCGACGGGCAGGCCGCCGCAGCCCTCGACGAGCCGGGCGGCCGCCTCGGGTTCGGCGGCGATCCGTGCCGGGCCGCAGAGCTCGGCGAGGAGTCTGCTGCCGCTGTCGGCGTCCAGGGGGTCGAGGGGCAGCAGGCGGGCGCCGTCGAGGACCAGTTCGCCGAGGCGGCGGCCGCTGGTGGCGAGCACGGCGCTGCCGGGCGCGGCCGGGAGGAGCGCGCTGACGTGGGCGGGGTGGGTGACGTCGTCGAGGACGACGAGGACGCCCTGTTCGGCGGTGCGGCTGCGGTAGAGCCCGGCGAGTTCACCGAGGGTGGCGGGGAGGTAGCGGTCCTCGACGCCGAGGGCGCGCAGGCAGCGGGCGAGCCCGGCGGAGACGTCGGCGCCGCCGCCCGTGGGGCCGCGCAGTTCGGCGAAGTCGACGTAGAGCTCGCCGCCGGGGTAGCGGCCGCGCGCGGTCTCGGCCCAGCGCCGGGCGGTGGTGCTCTTGCCGACGCCGGGCAGCCCGCTGAGCACGGCGATGCGGGGCGGCCCGCCCGCGTCCGGGTCCAGCCAGCCGTCCATGTCGGCCAGCTCGTCCACCCGGTTGACGAACCGGGGCGTGCTCGGCGGCACTTGGTGCGGGACGGTGACGGGCGGCGGCTCGGGCGCGTGATGGTGGTGGTACGTCACCTTCCGGGCCTGGATGACCGTCTCGGCCCGCCCCGCGAAGTGATTACTGGTCTCACCCGCCGTCGCCCCGCCCGCCGTCGGCTCACCGGCCAATGGTGAAGTCCCTGCCCTGGTAGAGGTTGGTGGCGTGGCCTCCCGAGAAGGTGTTGTTGACCGTGCTGTTGTCCACGGACAGCGTCGCCGACCGGGCCTCCTCGGCCCACTGCCGGAACTCCTCGGCGAAGGCGGCGTCCTGATAGACGCGCCCGAAGATCAGCGCTGCCAGCGACTGGACCTGCTGCTCGTCCCGGGGGTCGACCGGCAGGGCCACCGTGCCCTCCTCGTCCTCACCGGCTCGGCCCCTGCCGAACGCCCGGCGGACCATTCCCACCAGCGAGCCCCAGGCCTGCCGTCCCGCTTCCGTACCGACGGATCCCGCCGCGGCCGTGACCGCGCTCGTGATCGCCCCCAACGACACCGGATCGACCATCAGTCGACTCCCCCCTCGTGTCCCTCGTGAGCGGGTGGACCGGACGTCCGCCCGTCCGCGACAGGCTACCGCCACGCTCCGACAGTCGTGCCCGACGTGTCCGGGTTCACTGCGCGGCGTCTGTCCGGCGACTGTCCGGCGTCTGTCCGGCGTCCCGGTGAATCCTGTCGCGTCGGCGACTCACCCCTCGCGCCCCCGCCGTAGGACGATGACACGCTCACCTCGTACGTGCCCTTCGTGCCTTACGCGCATCAGGGAGGAACCGCTCATGGACAGACCCGGATCCAGACCGTTCGCCATACGCCGCGGCGTCGTGGCGCTGCTGTCCGGCCTGATGACGGTGGCGGCGTCCGTCGCCCTGCCGGGCCCGGCGCTGGCGGCGGGCGCCCGGCCCGCCGGGCACCGTGCGTCGGCCGCGGCGGCCGACGCCTACTGGACGCCCGCGCGGATGCGGGCGGCCGTCCCGGCCGTGGACGGCGGCAGACGGGCGGGCGCCCCGGCCGGTGTCGCCGGGCCCGTGCCGCCCAGTCATCCTTTCGATGGATTGCCGCAGGTGGGGACGTTCTTCTGGACCGACGGGCACAACACCGGCCGGTTCTGCGGCGGGACGGTCGTCCGCAGCCCACACCGCGATCTCGTGGTCAGCGCCGCCCACTGCCTGCGCTCGCCGGACCCCAAGAAGCAGTTCTCGTTCGTGCCGCAGTACCACGACGGCCTCAAGCCGCACGGCGTCTTCCCCGTCGAGGACATCTACCTCGACCAGCGCTACTACGACCTGGGCACGGACGGCGGGGCGCGCTGGGACTACGCGGTGGTGCGGCTGGGCGACCGCGCCGACGGGACTCCCGTCCAGCGGGCCGTCGGCGGCTTCGGCCTGGGCGTCCGGCCGGGGTACGCGCACGACGTGGTCCGGCTGATCGGCTACCCGGGCAGCAGCGACGCCGTCTACCCCAAGCCGCTCGACTGCACGTCCTCCACGCACCGTTACACCAGTACGGATCCGGCCGCTCCCGGCGACTTCCTGGAGATCGCCTGCGCGGGGTACGTCGGCGGCACCTCGGGCGGGCCGTTCCTGGTGCGCGACGACGACGGGTACGACGTGATCGGCGTCATCGGCGGCTATCACACCGGTGGTGACACCCCCGACATCTCCTACAGCTCGTACTTCGGCGACGATCTGGTCGACCTGTTCGCGGACGCGGTCGAGGGGGCGGCGCCGGCCGAGCCTGGCGGCGGGCGCTGACGCCGGCGAAGCGGGCGGCGGTGCCGCCGGACGCCTTTCGCGTCCGGGGGCACCGCCGGGTGTACCGGTCCACTGCGGGCCGGTGGGGGCTGGTCGCGCCCGCGCGGCGGTAGCCGCATATCGGCCCGGCCCCGCGCCCCTTACGGGGCCCTGGTTACCGCCGTCGGGGGTGGCGGGTCAGGGTGTAGCCGCCTATGGCCGCCAGGGCGCAGAGTGCGGCGCCGCCGACCGTCCAGCCCCAACGGCCGGACCACCAGCTGCCGTTCCAGCCGCCGTCGGGCTCGGCGAGGGCCGTCGCGTGCAGCGGCTTGCCGAGCGAGCCGCCCTCGGCGTGCGCGCCGCCCATGTCCTCGGACGTGGCCTCGACCTCGGCCTTCACCGGAAGTCCGAGGTCGCGGTCGGGCGCGTCGGTGACGGTGAGCCGCACGTAGTACGCGCCCGGCAGCGGGTCGTTGGACCAGCGCTCGGACCAGGGCCGGACCGTGCGCAGCGTGCAGGTCAGGGCCACGGTGGCGGCCTGCTGGCCCGCCGTCGCGGCCTGCTCGCCGGCGGTGCAGGCCTGGCGGCGGCGCAGTCCGTCGTAGACGTCGAGCCGCCAGGTGGCGGCGCCGGTCCGGGTGGCCGTGTCGGGCAGGGTGACGGTGGCCTTCACCGTGGGCCGCTGCCCGGCGCCCGCCGGGAACTGCCAGTACAGGTAGTCGCCGGTGGAGCCGTTGGCCGTGGCCTTCTGCCCCTGTTCGATGGCGACGGCGGTGCGGAAGGCGGTGCCGGCCTCACTGGGGGTGTCGTCGGCGACGGCCGTCCCGGCCGGGGCGAGCAGGGCCGCTCCCGCGAGCAGGACGGCGGTCAACATGCGTTTCTTCCGCATCAGTTCTCCCTCCACACGGCGATGCGCCAGCGGGCCAGCCAGCCGAACAGCAGGCCGGCGAGCAGTCCGGTCAGGCCCAGGACGAGGAGCAGCACCCAGCCCCGGCCGAGGCCGAAGGCGGCCAGGTCGGAGGGGTCGTCGGGCCCCTTGACCACGTCGACGGCCAGTTCCACCGGCAGTCCGGGGTCGCGCTTGACGGAGGCGGGCGCGGAGAAGGAGTTGGAGACCTCCAGGCAGACGGTCCGCGGCGCCTTGTCGTCGTCGTCCTCGGCGACGGGGTAGCGCAGTCCGGAGGCCATCACGTCGGTGCGGCCGCTGCCCGCGTCGCTGCCGCGCACGAGCTCCTGCCCGTTCTCGCCCATCGCGCGGACGAGCACGCCGTAGTCGCGGTCGACGGGGCGGTCGGCGCCCACGCTGGCCGCGACGCGCAGTTCCTGGCCGGGCTTGACCTTGACCTTGTAGACGCGGTGCTGGGCGAAGGTCTCGCGGTCGGTCCAGATGCCGGCGCCGATCTCGGGCGCGGTCCGGCACTCCTCGGTGCCCGAGACGGCCTTGGGCGTCTCGACGGGGGTGTCGGCCCGCTTGACGAGCTGCTTGATGCGCCCGGAGAGCTCCTTGCGGTGGTGCACGGTGGTGTACGTGCCGCCGGTGGCCTCGGCGATGCAGCTGAGCTGCTCGCGGGTCTTGTCGTCCGAGGCGAGACCGAGGGTGTCGATGGTCAGGTGCGTGCCCTTGGCGGCGAGTTCGCGCGCCACGTCGCAGGGGTCGGGCAGGCCGCAGGAGTCCTCGCCGTCGGTGATGAGCACGATCCGGCGGGATCCGCCGTCCGTCCCCAGGTCCTGGTCGGCGCCGCGCAGGGCGAGTCCGATGGGCGTCCAGCCGGTGGGCTGGAGCTTGGACACGGCCTCCTTGGCGTCCGCTCTGTCCACCTTGCCGACGCGGTACAGCTGCTGGCTGTCGCGGCAGCCGAGCGTCTTGTCCTCACCGGCGTAGGAGGCGCCGAGCGTGCGGATGCCGAGCCGGACGCTCTCCGGCGTCCCGTCGATGACCTCGTTGAACGCCTCCTTGGCGGCCGTCATGCGCGACTGCCCGTCGATGTCCGTCGCGCGCATCGAACCGCTGACGTCGAGGACCAGCTCGACCTTCGGGGAATCCTTCGAGGGCCCGTCGGCGGCGTTCGCCGGTGTGACGCCCAGGGCCAGGGCGGCGAGCAGGGCGCAGGCCCCGGCCGCCAGCCGTTTTCTGATGATCATCCAAAGGATCCTAGTGCCCCGCGGAGGGGCCGTCGCCGGCGTACCGGCGCACCCGGCGCATGACAAAGGCGAGGAACGCAACCATTCCTCGCCATGCTCAACATATAGCGCACCGGGGGCCTTGCCGCAAGGCCCCGGTCATACCGCACAATCACCCGGCGAAGCCAGGATCTGCGGAAATGAGATGTGTGATGATCGACGTGATCGTTGTGGGCAGCGGACCGACCGGCCTGATGCTGGCGAGTGAGCTGCGGCTGCACGGCGTGCGCGTGGTCGTGCTGGAGAAGGAACCGCGGCCCGCCGCGATGGTCCGGGCGATGGGCCTCCACGTGCGCAGCATCGAGGTGATGGACCAGCGGGGCCTGCTGGAGACGTTCCTCGCGAACGGCACGAAGCACGAAGGGGTCGGCGGCTTCTTCGCCGGCATCGGCAAGCCGTGGCCGGCGGGGATGGACACCGCGCATCCGTACGTCCTCGGCATCCCGCAGACCGTCACCGACCGCCTGCTGGAGGAGCACGCCACCGCGGCCGGCGCCGAGATCCGGCGCGGCTGCGAGCTCGTCGGGCTGAGCCAGGACGACGAAGGGGTGACGGTCGAACTGGCGAATGGGGGCACCCCCGCCAATGAGGGCGTAGCCGGCGGGGGAGGCACACGGCTGCGCTCCCGTTACCTCGTCGGCTGCGACGGCGGCCGCAGCACGGTCCGCAAGCTCGCCGGCATCGCCTTCCCCGGCGAGCCCAGCAGGGTGGAGACGCTGATAGGCGAGATGGAGCTCACCACGCCGATGGAGGAGCTGACGGCCGTGATGGCCGAAGTCCGCAAGACCCAGCAGCGGTTCGGCGCCATGCCGCTGGGGGACGGGACGTTCCGCGTCATCGTGCCCGCCGAGGGGGTGGCCGAGGACCGGACGGTCCCGCCGACCCTGGAGGAGTTCCAGCTGCGGCTGCGGGCGACCGCCGGGACCGACTTCGGTGTGCACTCGCCGCGCTGGCTCTCCCGGTTCGGCGACGCCACCCGGCAGGCCGAGCGCTACCGCGCGGGCCGGGTGCTGCTGGCCGGCGACGCCGCGCACATCCACCCGCCGACCGGCGGGCAGGGCCTCAACCTCGGCGTCCAGGACGCGTTCAACCTCGGCTGGAAGCTCGCCGCCGAGGTGGCCGGCTGGGCCCCCGAGGGGCTGCTGGACACCTACCACGCCGAACGCCACCCGGTGGGCGCCGACGTGCTGGACAACACCCGCGCGCAGATGCTGCTGATGTCCACCGACGCGGGCGGCCGGTCCGTGCGGCGGCTGGTGTCGGAGCTGATGGACTTCGAGGAGGTGAACCGGTACCTGATCGAGAAGATCACGGCGGTCGGGGTCCGCTACGACTTCGGCGAGGGCCACGAGCTGCTCGGCAAGCGGATGCGGGACGTGCGGCTGAAGAACGGCCGCCTGTACGAGCTGACGCGCGGCGGCCGCGGTCTGCTGCTCGACCAGACCGGCCGGCTCTCGGTGGCGGGCTGGGCGGACCGGGTCGACCACGTCGTCGACGTCAGCGAGGAACTGGACGCGCCCGCCGTGCTGCTGCGGCCGGACGGCCACGTGGCATGGGCCGGTGACGACCAGGACGACCTGCTCGCCCACCTGCCCGAGTGGTTCGGCGCGCCCGTCGGCTGAGCGCACGGTCGGCGCGCGGTTCCGGCCCGGGTGCTCCGGGCCGGAACCGGCCTGCTCCGGCCCGCCGGCTCAGTCGTCGCCGCCCTCCAGGTTCCCTTCCGTCTCCAGGAACAGCTGCCGCAGCGCCTCCAGCGTCTCCGCGTCCGGCTTGGCCCACATGCCGCGGCTCTCGGCCTCCAGGAGTCGCTCGGCGATGCCGTGGAGGGCCCAGGGGTTGGCCTCCTCCAGGAAGGCCCGGTTCTCCGGGTCCAGGGCGTAGGTCTGGGCGAGCTTGTCGTACATCCAGTCGGGGACGACGCCCGTGGTGGCGTCGTAGCCGAAGAGGTAGTCGACGGTGGCGGCGAGTTCGAAGGCGCCCTTGTAGCCGTGGCGGCGCATCGCCTCGATCCAGCGGGGGTTGACCACCCGGGCGCGGAAGACGCGGGACGTCTCCTCGACGAGGGTGCGGGTGCGGACCGTCTCGGGGCGGGTGGAGTCGCCGATGTACGCGGCGGGGGCCGTGCCCTTGAGGGCCTTCACCGTGGCGACCATGCCGCCGTGGTACTGGAAGTAGTCGTCGGAGTCGGCGATGTCGTGCTCGCGGGTGTCGGTGTTCTTCGCCGCGACCGCGATGCGCTTGTAGGCCGTCTCCATCTCCTCGCGGGCCGGGCGGCCCTCCAGGCCCCGGCCGTAGGCGTAGCCGCCCCAGACCGTGTAGACCTCGGCCAGGTCCGCGTCGGTGCGCCAGTCGCGGCTGTCGATGAGCTGGAGCAGGCCCGCGCCGTACGTGCCCGGGCGGGAGCCGAAGATCCGGGTGGTGGCGCGGCGTTCGTCGCCGTGGGCGGCGAGGTCGGCCTGGGCGTGGGCGCGGACGAAGTTCCGGTCGTGCGGCTCGTCGAGGCCGGCGGCGAGCCGTACGGCGTCGTCCAGCAGGCCGATGACGTGCGGGAACGCGTCGCGGAAGAAGCCGCTGATGCGCAGCGTGACGTCGACGCGGGGGCGGCCCAGCTCCTCCGGCGGGATGGGTTCCAGGCCCGTGACGCGGCGCGACGCCTCGTCCCAGACCGGGCGGACGCCCAGCAGCGCCAGCGCCTCGGCCACGTCGTCGCCCGCCGTGCGCATCGCGCTCGTGCCCCACAGGGACAGGCCCACGGACTCCGGCCACTCGCCGTTGTCCGTGCGGTAGCGCTCCAGGAGGGAGTCCGCGAGGGCCTGGCCGGTCTCCCAGGCGAGGCGGCTGGGGACGGCCTTGGGGTCGACGGAGTAGAAGTTGCGGCCGGTGGGGAGGACGTTGACCAGCCCGCGGAGCGGGGAGCCGGAGGGGCCTGCCGGGACGAAGCCGCCCGCCAACGCCTTGACGGCGTTGTCGAGTTCGGCCGTGGTACCGGCCAGGCGCGGGACGACCTCGCGGGCCGCGAAGTCCAGGACGGCCGACACCGGATCGGTGCCCGGCACCGTGGGTTGTGCCCGCCCTCCCCCAAGCTCTCGGCTTCGCTCGAGCAGGGGGGACCCCCATCGCCCTGCGGGACGATTGCCCACAACGGTCGGGATGGCGGCCGGGTCCCAGTTCGCCGCCTCCATCGCCTCGACCAGCGCGCGGGCTTCCGCCTCCGCCTCGTCGGCCGTCGTGCGGGTCGCCGCCGACTCGTCCAGGCCCAGGGCTTCGCGGAGGCCCGGCAGGGCCGTCGTGCCGCCCCAGATCTGGCGGGCACGGAGGATCGACAGGACGAGGTTCACCCGCGCCTCACCCGTGGGCGCGCCGCCCAGCACGTGGAGGCCGTCGCGGATCTGGGCGTCCTTCACCTCGCAGAGCCAGCCGTCGACGTGCAGGAGGAAGTCGTCGAAGCCGTCGTCGTCCGGGCGCTCCTCCATGCCCAGGTCGTGGTCGAGCCGGGCGGCCTGGATGAGCGTCCAGATCTGGGCGCGGATCGCGGGGAGCTTGGCCGGGTCCATCGAGGAGATCTGCGCGTACTCGTCGAGGAGCTGCTCCAGGCGCGCGATGTCGCCGTAGGAGTCGGCGCGGGCCATGGGCGGCACGAGGTGGTCGACGAGCGTGGCGTGGGCGCGGCGCTTGGCCTGGGTGCCCTCGCCGGGGTCGTTGACGAGGAACGGGTAGACCAGCGGCAGGTCGCCGAGGGCCGCGTCGGGGCCGCAGGCGGCGGACAGGCCGGCGTTCTTGCCGGGCAGCCACTCCAGGTTGCCGTGCTTGCCCAGGTGGACCATCGCGTCGGCGCCGAAGCCGCCGTCCTCTCGCGAGGCGGCGATCCAGCGGTAGGCGGCGAGGTAGTGGTGCGAGGGCGGCAGGTCGGGGTCGTGGTAGATGGCGATGGGGTTCTCGCCGAAGCCGCGCGGCGGCTGGATGAGGATCAGCAGGTTGCCGCGGCGCAGGGCGGCGAGGACGATGTCGCCCTCGGGGTTGCGGCTGCGGTCGACGAACATCTCGCCGGGCGCCGGGCCCCAGTGCTCCTCGACGGCCTCGCGCAGCTCGGCGGGGAGCCGGTCGTACCAGCGCTTGTAGTCGGCGGCCGGGATGCGGACGGGGTTGCGGGCCAGCTGCTCCTCCGTCAGCCAGTCCTGGTCGTGGCCGCCCGCCTCGATGAGGGCGTAGATGAGCTCGTCGCCGTCGCCGGACGCGAGGCCGGGGACCTCCTCGTCGCCGAAGTCGTAGCCCTCCTCGCGCAGCCGGCGCAGCAGGGCGACGGCGCTGGCGGGGGTGTCGAGGCCGACGGCGTTGCCGATGCGGGAGTGCTTGGTGGGGTACGCGGAGAGGACGAGCGCCAGCCGCTTCTCGGCGGCGGGGATGTGGCGGAGGCGGGCGTGGCGCACGGCGATTCCGGCGACGCGGGCGGCGCGCTCGGGGTCGGGGACGTACGCGGGCAGGCCGTCCGCGTCGATCTCCTTGAAGGAGAAGGGGACGGTGATGATGCGGCCGTCGAACTCGGGCACGGCGACCTGGGTGGCGGAGTCGAGCGGGGAGAGCCCCTCGTCGTTCTCCGCCCATGCCTCCCGGGTGCCGGTCAGGCAGAGGGCCTGGAGGATGGGCACGTCGAGGGCGGCGAGCGCGCCGGCGTCCCAGGACTCGTCGTCGCCTCCGGCGGAGGCGTCGGCGGGCCGGGTGCCGCCGGCGGCGAGGACGGTGGTGACGATCGCGTCGGCGTCGCGCAGGGCGTCGATCAGCTCGGGCTCGGGGGCGCGCAGCGAGGCCACGTACAGGGGGAGGGCGCGGCCGCCGGCCCGCTCGATCTGTTCGCACAGCGCCTCGATGAAGGCGGTGTTGCCGCTCATGTGGTGGGCGCGGTAGTAGAGCACGGCGACGAGCGGGCCGGACGCGCCGGGCTCGGGCGTGCGCTCCAGCGCGCCCCACGCGGGGGCGGCGGCCGGCGGCTCGAAGCCGTGGCCGGTGAGCAGCACGGTGTCGGAGAGGAAGCGGGCCAGCTGTTCGAGGTTGGCGGGGCCGCCGTGGGCGAGGTAGGCGTGGGCCTCGGCGGCGATGCCGACGGGGACGGTGGACGCCTCCATCAGCTGGGCGTCGGGGGCCTGTTCGCCGGTGAGGACGACGACGGGGCGCGGGCCGGCCAGCAGCTGGTCGAGCCCCTCCTCCCAGGCGCGCAGCCCGCCGAGGAGGCGCACGACGACGAGGTCGGTGCCGTCCAGCAGGGCCGGGAGGTCGTCGAGGGCGAGCCGGGCGGGGTTGGCGAGCCGGTAGGGGACCGGACCGCCGGCCGCTCGGGCGCTGAGCAGGTCGGTGTCGGACGTCGACAGGAGCAGGATCACAGCATGCCTTCCTCGGGGTCCGCGCCCCGGGCGGTGGGAGGACGGCGGGAGTTCCTGACTCACCGCGGCCGCGCGCTCGCGCTGCCGGGCACACAGTGGCGGGACCGTGCCGGGATCACACCGGCTTCCTCCCCTGTCGCCGTCGCTGGCGAGAGTCATAGTAGCCAGGACGTTCCTTCCGGGGGCTCTGCCCCCGGACCCCCGCTCCTCAAACGCCGGAGGGGCTGACTTCTTCCCCCGTCGGTATGCTCGCCGCCATGTCCACTCCCCCCGAACCCCCTGGTCGCGAGCGCGGCGACGCCTGCCCCGGCGCGCTGCGGCTGCACACGGCGGATGACGGGGCGCTGGCCCGCGTGCGCCTGCCCGGCGGGCTGCTGACAGCACGTCAGGCCGACGTACTCGCCGACCTCGCCGACGACTTGTCCGACGGCCGCCTCGACCTCACCTCCCGTGGCAACGTCCAGCTGCGCGCCCTTCCCGACGGCTGCGGCGCCGCCCTGGGCGCCCGGCTGCGCGAGGCCGGGCTGCTGCCCTCGGACCGGCACGACCGCATCCGCAATGTCGCGGCCTCCCCCCTGTCCGGCCTGGACGGAAAGGGCTTCACGGACATTCGGCCCTGGGTGCGGGAACTCGACGGCCTGCTCTGCTCGTCGGACGAGCTCACGGACCTCTCGGGCCGTTTCCTCTTCGGACTCGACGACGGCCGGGGCGACATCGCCGCCCTCGCACCCGATGTGACATTGATCGCAACCGAGGGCGGCCACCAGGCCCTCCTGTGCTTCGGCCCCGGCCCCGACGCCCTGCGCGTCGCCGCCGAGGACGCGCCGCGCGCGGCGGTTCTGGCGGCCCGTGAGTTCCTGGCGGCGCTGCGCGAGAACGGCGGCAAGGCGTGGCGCGTCCACGAACTGGCCCCCGCGCTGCGGCCGCGCCCGGAGCGGCTCGCGGACCGGCTGGCGGCGGCCGGCATCGGCTCCGCGCCCGCGCCGAGCGCCACGCTCCCCCTCGGTGCCCCGGCCGCCCCCGGAGCGGTTCAGGGTCCCGGGGGGCGGTGGGCCCTGTCGGTGGCCGCGCCCCTGGGCCGGCTGACCTCCGCCCAGTGGCGGCTCCTCGCCCGGACGGCCGGTCAGGACGGCGACGGTGAACTCCGGGTGACGCCCTGGCGCGGCGTCGTCGTCCCCGGGCTCACCGCCCCGGTGGCCGCCGCGCGCCTCGCCGGACTCGGGGACGCGGGACTGGTCGTCTCCGCCGCCTCCCCCTGGCACGGCGCGGGCGCCTGCACCGGCCGACCGGGGTGCGTCAAGTCCCTCGCGGATGTACGGGCCGACGCGGCCGCCTCCCTGGCGGCCGCGCGCCCTGGCGGGCCCGGGACGCTGCCCGTGTACTGGTCCGGGTGCGAGCGGCGCTGCGGCCACCCCGGCGGCCGGTGGGTCGACGTCCTGGCGACCGGCGACGGCTACCGGGTCGCCGTGCGGCACGGGGCGGAAGAGGCGACGGTCGCCGTGGCCGCCCGTTCAGGCACGGCGGAGGCCGTGACGGCGGCACGAAACCCGACCCCCACGACGACGCCGGCCACGACGACGACCGACGGCCCGCGCGGCTGAGCGCACCGCGGCGGCGGCCGACCCAACACAGAGCAGAACCCAGCGACATGCATCACCCAGCGAGCGAGGGCACAGTGTTCGACTACGACAAGGACGGCGCGTCCATCTACCGCCAGTCCTTCGCCACCATCCGCGCCGAGGCGGACCTCGGCGGGCTGCCGCCCGACGTCAGCCGGGTCGCGGTCCGCATGATCCACGCCTGCGGCATGACCGACCTGGTCCAGGACCTCGCGTACTCGCCGGGGGTCGTGGCCCGGGCCCGCGAGGCGCTGCTCGCGGGCGCGCCGATCCTGTGCGACGCGAACATGGTCGCCAGCGGCGTCACCCGCAAGCGGCTGCCCGCGGACAACGAGGTGGTGTGCACCCTCGCCGACCCCGCCGTGCCGGAGCTGGCGCGGCGCATGGGCACGACCCGCAGCGCGGCGGCGCTGGAGCTGTGGCGCGACAGGATGGGGGGCGCGGTGGTCGCGGTGGGCAACGCCCCCACGGCGCTGTTCCGCCTCCTGGAGATGATCCAGGAGGGCGCGCCGCGCCCGGCCGCCGTGCTGGGCATCCCGGTCGGCTTCATCGGCGCGGCGGAGTCGAAGGACGCGCTGGCCGAGAGCCCGCTGGGGCTGGAGTATCTGGTGGTGCGGGGCCGGCGCGGCGGCAGCGCCATGGCCGCGGCCGCGATCAACGCGATAGCGAGCGAGGAAGAGTGAACGAGAAGACCGTGCCCACGCCGGTTCCCCCGTCGGCGCCCACGCCCACCGGCCGGCTGTACGGGGTGGGGCTGGGGCCCGGCGACCCCTCGCTGCTGACCGTCCGGGCCGTCGAGGTCATCGCGTCGGCGGACGTCGTCGCCTACCACAGCGCCCGGCACGGGCGCAGCATCGCGCGTTCCATCGCGGAACGCCATCTGCGCCCCGGCCAGATCGAGGAACCGCTGGTCTATCCGGTGACGACGGAGGCCACCGACCACCCCGGCGGCTACCGGGGCGCGCTGGAGGAGTTCTACGAGGAGGCGGCGGCCCGGCTCGCCGCGCACCTGGACGCCGGGCGCGTGGTGGCGGTCCTCGCCGAGGGCGACCCGTTCTTCTACAGCTCGTACCAGCACATGCACAAGCGGCTGGCGCACCGCTATCCGACGGAGGTCGTGCCGGGGGTGACGTCGTTCAGCGCGGCGTCGGCCCGGCTGGGCCGCCCGCTGGTGGAGGGCGAGGAGACGCTGACGATCCTGCCGGGCACGCTGCCCGAGGAGGAGCTGACCGCGCGGCTGGCCCAGGCCGACTCCGCCGTGGTGATGAAGCTCGGCCGGACGTTCCCCGCGGTGCGGGGCGCGCTGGAGCGCTCCGGGCGGCTGGCGGAGGCGCGGTACGTCGAGCGCGCGACGATGGCCGGGGAGCGCACGGGCCGGGTGGCGGACGTCGACCCGGAGTCGGTGCCGTACTTCTCGCTGGCCGTGCTGCCGAGCCGGGTGGCGGCCCTCCCGGACCGTCCGGAGGAGACGGGCGGGGGCGAGGTCGTGGTCGTCGGGCTCGGCCCGGCGGGGCCGTTGTGGCTGACGCCGGAGGCGCGGGGTGCGCTGGCGGCGGCACAGGACGTCGTCGGCTACACCACGTACGTGGACCGGGTGCCCGTGCGGCCAGGGCAGTGCCGGCACGCGTCGGACAACAAGGTGGAGTCGGAGCGCGCCGAGTTCGCCCTCGACCTGGCCCGGCAGGGCCGTCGCGTCGCGGTGGTGTCCTCGGGCGACCCGGGCGTGTTCGCGATGGCCTCCGCCGTGCTGGAGGTCGCCGCCGAGGACCCCTACCGCGAGGTCCCGGTGCGGGTGGTCCCCGGTATGACCGCCGCCCACGCGGCGGCCGCCCGGGCGGGCGCCCCGCTGGGCCACGACTACGCCGTCGTCTCCCTCTCCGACCGGCTCAAGCCGTGGGAGGTCATCGCCGGGCGGTTGCGCGCGGCGGCCGCGGCCGACCTGGTCCTCGCCCTGTACAACCCCGGCTCCCGCAGCCGCCTGTGGCAGGTCGGCAAGGCGCGCGACGTGCTGCTGGAGCACCGCGCTCCGGAAACCCCGGTGGTCATGGCGCGGGACGTGGGCGGCCCCGAGGAGTCCGTGCGCGTCGTCCGCCTCGGCGAACTGGATCCCGCCGAGGTCGACATGCGCACGCTTCTCATCGTCGGCTCCACGCAGACGCGTACCGCGCGGCGGGGCGCGGACGGCGCGGAGCGGATCGTCTGGACGCCGAGGCGTTACCCGGAGGGCTGACGCGTGGAAGGGCCCCAGTCCCGCCCTTTCACCGTTTCCTCCAGGGGCTCCGCCCCCGGACCCCCGGTCCTCAAGCGCCGGACGGGCTGAATTCAGTCCGTCCGGGGTCCGGGGCAGAGCCCCCTCAGCCACCCCACGGCCGCCTCCACACCGGCGACCTCCGCCACTCCCTCCGGCACCGGCGGCCGGCGGACGACCACCACCGGAATCCCCGCCTCGCGCGCGGCGGTGAGCTTCGCCGCCGTCGCCGCCGCGCCGCTGTCCTTCGTCACCAGGACGTCGATCGCGTGGCGCCGCAGCAGTTCCCGCTCGCCGTCCAGCGTGAACGGGCCCCGGTCGAGGAGGACTTCCATGCGCGGGGGCGCCGGCGGCTCGGGCGCGTCCACGGAGCGGACCAGGAACCACATATCCTCAAGGTGCGCGAAGGCGCCCAGGCCCATCCGGCCCGTGGTCAGGAACACCCGCTCGCCCAGCGCCGGCAGGGCCCGCGCCGCGTCGGCCAGGGAGGCGACGTCCCGCCAGTCGTCGCCCGGCCCCGCCACCCAGCCGGGCCGGCGGACGGCCAGCAGGGGCACCCCGGCCGCGGCGGCGGCCCGCGCCGCGTTGAAACTGATCGTGCCGGCGAAAGGATGGGTGGCGTCGATGAGCGCGGCCACCTGCTGCTCACGCAGCCAGTGGGCGAGGCCCTCGGGGCCTCCGAACCCCCCGATCCGCACCTCCCCCGCCGGCAGCCGCGGCGCGGCGACGCGCCCCGCGAGCGAACTGGTGACCCGGACCGCCGGGTCGGCGGCCAGCTCCTCCGCGAGCCGTCGCGCCTCGGTCGTACCGCCCAGGATGAGGATGTGGCGCTCGGCGCCGGCGTTCACGATCCACTGCCCTTCCGTCGTCGCCCGGCCCCGTGTCGTCGTCCGGACGTCGGCCCAGCCTACGGGCGGTGGCCGGCATGGCTGACGGCACGGCGGCCGGCCCGGCCACCGGGGGCCGCGCCGCGCAGCTCCAGCACACCGGGATGCGGCACGGCTGGACGACGGGCGCCTGCGCCACCGCCGCCACCACGGCCGCGTACACAGCGCTGCTCACCGGCGAGTTCCCCGATCCGGTGGGGATCACGCTGCCCAAGGGGCAGACGCCCGCCTTCGCGCTCGCGGTGGAGGAGCGGGGCGACGGGTGGGCCATGGCCGCCATAGTCAAGGACGCCGGTGACGACCCGGACGTCACCCACGGCGCGCTGATCCGGGCCACGGTCCGGCTGTCGCCGCCCGGTTCCGGGGTGGTCTTCCGGGCCGGTCCGGGCGTGGGCACGGTCACCCGGCCGGGGCTGCCGCTGGCCGTGGGCGAGCCCGCCATCAACCCGGTGCCCCGGCAGATGATGCGCGACCACGTCGCGGAAGTGGCCGCCCGGCACGGCGGCACGGGGGACGTGGAGATCGAGGTGTCCGTGGACCACGGCGAGGAGATCGCCCGCTCCACCTGGAACCCGCGGCTGGGCATCCTCGGCGGGATCTCGATCCTGGGCACGACCGGCATCGTCGTCCCCTATTCCTGCTCGGCGTGGATCGACAGCATCCGGCGCGGTGTGGACGTGGCTCGCGCGGCGGGCCGTACCCACGTGGCGGGCTGTACGGGGTCGACGTCGGAGAAGGTCGCGGTGGCCGTGCACGGGCTGCCCGAGGACGCGCTGCTGGACATGGGCGACTTCGCGGGCGCGGTGCTCAAGTACATCCGCCGCCACCCGGTGGACCGGCTGACCGTCGCCGGCGGCTTCGCCAAGCTCTCCAAGCTGGCGGCCGGCCACCTCGATCTCCACTCGGCCCGCTCGCAGGTGAACAAGGAGTTCCTCGCGGAACTCGCCCGGCACGGCGGCGGTGACGACGCCCTCGCGGCCGCCGTCACCAGCGCCAATACGGGCCTGGAGGCGCTGCGCCTGTGCGAGGCCGCGGGCGTCCCCCTCGGCGACCTCGTCGCCGTGACCGCCCGCGACGAGGCGCTGGCCGTGCTGCGCGGGGCGCCCGTCGCGGTCGATGTCATCTGTATCGACCGCGCGGGTGTCATCGTGGGGCGCGCGGAGCCTAAGGGACCGCGCGGCTAGCGGCCCGAGGCCGGCTGCCGGACGATCAGGACCCGGCGTCCGCGCGTGTGCCCGGCCTGGCTGTCGATGTGCGCGAGCGCGGCCTCGGCGAGCGGGTACGACTTCTCGACCGGGATGTGGAGCGCGTCCCGCGTGATGAGGCGGACGGCCTCGGCGAGCGCGTCCGGCACGCTCCCGGCCACGCCGGAGAACCGGACACCGAGCTTCGGCGCGTCGAGATCCGCGATGGAGATCACCTTCCGCGGGTCCCCGGTCAGCTCGACGAGCTCGCGGATCACGCCCGAGCCCGCCAGATCGAGGGCCGCGTCGATGTGGCCGAGCTCCCGCACCCGCTCGACCCAGCCCTCGCCGTACATCGTGGCGAGGGCGCCCAGGCCGCGCAGATAGTCCTGGTTCGCGGCCCCGGCCGTGCCGATCACCGTGATGCCGCGGTCGCGGGCGATCTGCAGCACCGCCGATCCGACTCCCCCGGACGCGCCGCTGACCAGCAGCGTCTGCCCGGACCGCACACCGCTCTCGCGGATGATACGCAGCGCGGTCTCCACCACGGAGGGGTAGCCGGCCGCCTCTTCGAACGTCAGGCCCTCGGGCATCCGGGCCCAGGCCGACAGCACGGCGAACTCGGCGTAGGTGCTGGACCCTTCGCCGAACACGTGGTCGCCGACCTCGACCCCTTCGACGCCGTCACCGACCTCGTCCACCACCCCGGCCGCGTCCAGCCCGAGCCCGGAGGGCAGCTCGACCGGATGGGCACCGAGGACCTGCCCTTCGCGGATCCGCCAGTCGACGGGGTTCACGCCCGCCGCCCGCACGGCGACGCGTATCCGGCCGGGGCCTGCGTGGGGCTCCTCGGCGTCTATGACTCGCAGGACGTCCGGACCGCCGAACTCGGCGAAGCTCACCTTCTTCATGCGGCCGACCGTAACACTAACGGTTAGGGTTTTGAACCCGTTATGAATTCGCACCTGATAGCGTGCGGGCATGACCGAGCTTCCGCCGACCGGACGCCGTGAGCGCAAGAAGGCCGCGACCCGCCAGAAGATCGCCGACACCGCCCTGCGGCTGTTCCTCGAACGCGGATACGACGCGGTGGGCATCCGTGACGTGGCCGCCGAGGCAGACGTGGCCGTCACCACGCTCTTCTCCCACTTCGCCTCGAAAGAGGCCCTGGTCTTCGCGCAGGACCAGGGCTTCGAGCAGCGCCTCACGCGGGCGGTCACCGACCGGGCGCCGGGCGAGCCGATCGTCCCCGCGTTGCGTCACGAGGTCCGGGCCCTGGTGCGGCACTGCACGGCGGACAGCGCCGCACCGGTATGGCGCATGATCGACGCGTCACCCGCCCTGCGGGAGTACGAGGAGTCGATGCGGCTGCGCCACGCGGAATCACTGGCGACGGCCATCGCCGCCGATCCCGCCCTGTCGCGGTCCCCGACGGCCTGCCGGGCGATCGCGAGGTTCGTGGTCGACGCCTATGCGCTGGCCCGCGAGGCGGCGGAGCCACAGGCCGCGGTGGACGAGGTCTTCCGGATGATCGAGGCGGCCTGGGAGGTCACCGGCGGCACGGCGGAACGGTAGTCAGGACTCGACCGGCTCCGGGACCGTCCGGCCGCAGTGGTCCCGGTCGCGCTCGGCCGAGTACAGGAAGCTGTCGGGGAACTGCCCGGCGGCGAGGGCGCGGCCGACGAGGATGACGGCGGTGCGGACGACGCCTGCCGCCTTCATCTGCCCCGCGATGTCGGCGAGGGTACCGCGCAGCACGATCTCGTCCGGGCGGCTGGCCATGGCGACGACGGCTGCCGGGCAGTCGGCGCCGTAGTGCGGGAGGAGTTCCTCGACGACGCGGTCGGCGTGGCGGGCGGCGAGGTGGAGGACGAGCAGGGCGCCGCTGCGGCCGAGGGTGGCGAGGTCCTCGCCGGGGGGCATGGGGGTGGCTCGCTGGGCGACGCGGGTGAGGATGACGGTCTGCCCGACGGTGGGAACGGTCAGCTCCCGGCCGAGGGCGGCCGCGGCGGCGGCGAAGGCGGGGACGCCGGGGACGATCTCGTAGGGGATGCCGTGGGCGTCGAGGCGGCGGATCTGCTCGGCGACGGCGCTGAAGACGGCGGGGTCGCCGGAGTGCAGCCGGGCCACGTCCTGGCCGGCCTCGTGGGCGCGGACGAACTCGGCGGTGATCTCGTCGAGGTCGAGGTGGGCGGTGTCGACGAGCCGGGCACCGGGCGGGCACTCGGCGAGGAGCTCGGTGGGGACGAGGCTGCCGGCGTAGAGACACACACCGCACCGCGCGAGGGTCCGCGCGCCGCGCACGGTGATGAGATCGGCGGCACCGGGCCCGGCACCGATGAAGTAGACGGTCATAGAGGTCTCTCCTAGGGGACGACGTTCCGGGTAATCGGGCTGGGGGCACCTCCCAGCGGTAGCTGGGGGAGGGTGGGCGAAACCCGCGCCGAAGGCGCGGAAGACGTCACGCCCGGACGACGGCCCACTGCGTAACCGGCATCGCCGCCCGCCACCCGGTGAATCCGCCCACGGGCACCGCGTGGGAGACAGCCAGTCGCGTGAGCTCTCCCCCATGGGCGCGGTACCACTCCGTGAGCAGCGCCTCCGACTCGAGCGTCACCGTATTGGCCACCAGCCGCCCCCCGCTCGGGAGCGCCTCCCAGCAAGCCTCCAGCATCCCGGGCGCGGTGAGCCCCCCGCCGACGAAAACGGCGTCCGGCGTGGGCAGCCCGGCGAGCGCGCCCGGCGCGGTGCCGGTGACCACACGAAGCCCCGGCACGCCGAGGGCCTCCGCGTTGCGGGCGACGCGCCCGGCCCGCACCGGGTCGCGCTCGACGCTGACGGCCCGGCAGGAGGGGTGGGCCCGCATCCATTCGATGCCGATGGAGCCGGAGCCGCCGCCGACGTCCCAGAGGAGCTCGCCGGGCGCGGGGGCGAGGGTGGCGAGGGTCACGGCGCGTACGTGGCGCTTCGTCAGCTGGCCGTCGTGGTCGTAGGAGTCGTCGGGCAGGCCGGGGGTGAGGGGCAGCCGGGGCGCGCCGGAGGCGCGGCGGCAGTCGACGGCGATGACGTTGAGCGGGTCGCCGGGCGGGTGGGGCCACGCGTCCGCCGTGCCCTCGACGCGGCGTTCGCGCTCGCCGCCGAGCTGTTCGAGGACGGTGAGGGCGCTCGGCCCGTAGCCCCGTTCGCGCAGCAGGGCGGCGACCTCGGCGGGCGTCCCGGCGCCGGCGCTGAGCAGCAGCAGCCGGCGGCCGTCGTGGAGGGCGGCGGTGAGCGCCGCGAGCGGGCGGCCCACGAGGCTGACGACCTCGGTGTCGTGGAGCGCCCAGCCGAGCCGGGCGCAGGCGTAGGAGGCGGAGGAGGGGTGCGGGAGGACGTTCAGCCGCTGCTCGCCGACGATTTCGGCGAGGGTGCGGCCGATGCCGAAGAACATGGGGTCGCCGCTGGCGAGGACGCAGACGCGACGCCCCTCGTGCGCGGCGAGGAGGCCGGGGACGGCGGGGCGCAGGGGCGAGGGCCAGGCGACGCGCTCGCCGGCGCAGTCCCCGGGCAGCAGGCCGAGCTGGCGCGGGCCGCCGATGATCACGTCGGCGTGGCGCAGGGCCTCCCGGGAGGCGGGGGCGAGGCCGGGCCAGCCGTCCGCGCCGATGCCGACGACCGTCACGGGGGCTGGTGTCACAGGAGGTCCCTTGAGGAGGTGGTGATCAGGGGCACCGGAACTCTACTGACCTGCGGTGACGGGGACACGACCGGGACCTTGTTGCATAGACTGTGCAATTACTACTTACAGGCAGGAGGGTCGCCGTGGCGCGTTCGCCGGTGGTGCTGGGTATCGAGTCGTCCTGCGACGAGACCGGCGCCGGTCTCGTCCGGGACGGAAGGCTGCTGGGCCACGCGGTGGCGTCCAGCATGGACGAGCACGCGCGCTTCGGCGGCGTCGTGCCGGAGATCGCGGCCCGCGCGCACGTGCACGCCGCCGCGCCCGTGGTGCGGGCGGCGCTGGCCGACGCGGGGCTGGCCATGAGCGACATCGACGCGGTCGCGGTGACGACGGGCCCGGGGCTCTCCGGCGCCCTCCAGGTCGGCGTCGCGGCGGCGAAGGGCATCGCCTACGCGCTGGGCGTGCCCCTCTACGGCGTCCACCACCTGGCCGGGCACGTGGCCGCCGACACCCTGGAGCACGGCCCGCTGCCGAACCCGTGCATGGTGCTGATCGTCTCCGGCGGCCACACCTCGCTGCTGCTGGTCCGGGATCTGGCCCGCGATCCGATCGTCCATCTCGGCGACACGCTCGACGACGCGGCCGGCGAGTGCTTCGACAAGGTCGCGCGGGTCTTCGGGCTGCCGTACCCGGGCGGCCCGGCCGTCGACCGGGCGGCGCGCGAGGGCGACCCGCGCGCGGTCCCCCTCCCCCGGCCGCTGACCGGCCCGCGCGACGACCCGTACGCGTTCTCCTTCTCCGGGCTGAAGACGGCCGCCGCCCGCTGGGCCGAGCAGCACCGGCAGGCGGGTCTGCCGCTGCCCGTCGCGGACGGCGCGGCCTCCCTCCAGGAGGCGGTCGCCGACGTCCTCACCCGCAAGGCCGTGCGCGCCTGCGCCGACCACGGGGTGGGCACGCTCGTCGTCGTGGGCGGCGTGGCCGCGAACTCGCGGGTGCGGGCCCTCGCGCGGGAACGCTGCGATGCTGCGGGCATCGAGCTGCGCGTACCGCCGCTGCGGCTGTGCACCGACAACGGCGCGATGATCGCCGCCGTCGGCGATCTGCTGGTGCGGGCGGGGGCCGAGCCCGCGCCGCTCGATGTGTCCGTCGATCCGTCCGCGCCCCTCACGTACGCGGCCCTCCACCCCGTGGCCCGCACCGCCCGAGCCGCCCGAGCCGCCCGAGCCCTCTGAAACGCCCCGCCCCGAGCCGCCCGACCCGTCCGGAGCCGCCCCGTGCGTACCGCCGACATCCGCAGCCGCTTCCTCGACTTCTTCGCCGCGCGCGGCCACACCGTCGTCCCCAGCGCGCCGCTGCCGACGCCCGACCCGACGCTGCTCTTCGTCAACGCGGGCATGGTGCCCTTCAAGCCGTACCTGACGGGCGAGGCGGCGGCGCCGTGGCCGCGCGCGACGAGCGTGCAGAAGTGCGTGCGGACCCTCGACATCGAGGAGGTCGGCAAGACGACCCGGCACGGCTCGTTCTTCCAGATGAACGGCAACTTCTCCTTCGGGGACTACTTCAAGGAGGAGGCGATCGCCTACGCCTGGGAGCTGTCCGTTTCCGAGAGCGGCTTCGGCCTGGACCCGGACCGCGTCTGGGTCACCGTCCACCACTCCGACGACGAGGCCGCGGCGATCTGGCGGCGCGTGGCCGCGCTGCCGGAGGAGCGGATCGTCCGGCGGGGCGACGAGGACAACTTCTGGTCCATGGGCGTCCCCGGCCCCTGCGGCCCCTGCTCGGAGCTCTACTACGACCGGGGTCCCGCCCTCGGCCGCGCGGGCGGCCCGGCCGTGGACGAGGACCGGTACATGGAGTTCTGGAACCTCGTCTTCATGCAGTACGAGCGCGGCGAGGGCGCCGGGAAGACCGGCTACCCGATCCTCGGAGAACTCCCCCGCCGCAACATCGACACCGGCATGGGCCTGGAGCGCATGGCCACCCTCCTCCAGGGCGTCGACAACCTCTACGAGACCGACGAGACCCGGCCCGTCCTCGACCGCGCCGCCGGACTCACGGGCGTCCGCTACGGCGCCGACCACCGGGCGGACGTACGGCTGCGCGTCGTCGCCGACCACGTCCGCACGGCCCTGATGCTGCTGGCCGACGGCACCGCCCCCGGCAACGAGGGGCGTGGCTACGTGCTGCGGCGCGTCCTGCGCCGGGCCGTGCGCTCGGTACGGCTGCTGGGGTACCAGGACCCGGCGCTGCCCGAGCTGCTGCCCGCCGCCCGGGACTGCATGAAGCACAGCTATCCGGAGGTGGCCGAGGAGTTCGGCCGCATCGCCCAGCAGGCGTACGCCGAGGAGGACGCCTTCCGCGCCACGCTGCGGCAGGGCACGACCGTGCTGGACACGGCGGTCGCCGAGGTCAAGGCCCAGGGCGGCCGGCTGCTGCCGGGCCCGAAGGCGTTCCTGCTCCACGACACCTACGGCTTCCCCATCGACCTCACCCTGGAGATGGCGGAGGAGCAGGGCGTCGAGGTCGACCGCGAGGGCTTCACCGCCCTCATGGCCGAACAGCGCGAACGCGCCCGCGCCGACGCCCGCGCCCGCAAGTCGGGCGGCGCGCTCGACACCTCGGCGCTGCGGACGGTGCTGGACGCGCACGGGCCGACGGACTGGCGGGCGTACGAGGCGCTGACGACGGACGCGACGGTCCTGGCCCTGCTGGGGCCGTCCGGCCCGGTCCGATCCGTCCCGGCCGGGGAGCTCGCCACGGCCGTCCTGGACCGCACCCCGTTCTACGCCGAGTCGGGCGGCCAGGACAGCGACGCGGGCGCGCTGACGGGCTCGTCGGTGGAGGCGGAGGTCCTGGACGTCCAGCGGCCCCTGCCGGGGCTGATCGTCCATCAGGTGCGGGTGACGGCGGGCGAGCTGGCGGTGGGCGACACGGTACGGGCGGCCGTCGACCCGGAGTGGCGGCTGGGCGCGCGGCAGGCGCACTCCGGCACCCACGTCCTCCACGCGGCCCTGCGGCAGATCCTCGGCCCGACGGCCCTGCAGTCCGGCTCGTACAACCGGCCGGGCTATCTCCGCCTGGACTTCCCGTGGCGCGGCGCCCTCGGGCCGGCGGCGCGGAGCGAGGTCGAGGAGGCGGCGAACCGGGCGCTGCGCCGGGACCTGCCGGTGGACGTGCGCTGGATGACGCTGCCCGAGGCGAAGGAGCTGGGGGCGCTGGCCCTCTTCGGCGAGACGTACGGCGAGCGGGTGCGGGTCGTGGAGATCGGCGGCCCGTGGTCGCGCGAGCTGTGCGGCGGCACGCATGTGGAGCACGCCTCGCAGGTGGGGGTGGTGGCCCTCACGGGCGAGTCCTCGGTGGGCGCGGGCATGCGCCGGCTGGAGGCCGCGGTCGGTTTCGAGGGCTTCGGCTACCTCGCGCGCGAGCGCGACCTGGTGACGCGGCTGGCGGAGCAGCTCCAGGCCCCGCGCCCGCAGCTGCCGGACCGCGTCGCGACGCTGCTGGAGCGGCTGAAGGCCGCCGACCAGCGGTCGGAGGAGCTGCGGCGCCGCGCCGCGCTGGATCGCGCGACGGAGCTCGCGGGCGCGGCGGCCGATGTCCACGGCACGCTCGTGGTCACGGCGACGACGGACGGCGACGCGAGGGCGCTGGCCCTGGCCGTCCGCGACCGCCTGCCGGCGGACCGGCCGGGCGTGGCGGCGATCGGCGCGCCGACGGACGGCGGCCGGGCGGTCCTGGCCCTCGCCCTGAACGCCCCCGCCACGGCCACCGGCCTGTCGGCCGCCTCCCTGGTCAAGACCCTCCTCGCCGGCCGCGGGGGCGGCACGGCGGAGGTGGCCCAGGGAGGCGGCCTGCCGGCGGACTCGCTGGCGCCGACGCTGGCGGGGGTGGCGGGGCTGCTGTCGGGCCCCGGGGGGCGGTAGCCGACTGGTTCCGCGCCGCTACCCCTTACCAGTTCGCCTTGTCGTAGTCCTTCAGGAAGCACCCGTACAGGTCCTCCCCCGCCTCGCCCCGCACGATCGGGTCGTAGACGCGCGCCGCGCCGTCGACCAGGTCGAGGGGGGCGTGGAAGCCCTCCTCGGCCAGGCGCAGCTTGTCGTAGTGGGGGCGCTCGTCGGTGATCCAGCCGGTGTCGACGGAGGTCATGAGGATCTTGTCGGTCTCGAACATCTCCTGGCCGCTGGTCCGGGTCACCATGTTCATCGCGGCCTTGGCGGCGTTGGTGTTCGGGTGGCCCGCGCCCTTGTAGCCGCGGCTGAAGACGCCCTCCATGGCGGAGACGTTGACGACGTACGCGCGGCCGCTGGCCGCCCGCCGGGCCGCCTCGGCCATCGCCGGGCGCAGCGCGCTGATCAGGATGAACGGCGAGGTGTAGTTGCACAGCTGGGTCTCGAGCAGCTCCACAGGGGAGATCTGGTCGATGGTCTGCACCCAGGTGTTGGTCTCGACGACGTCCGGCAGCAGGCCGCCGGCGTCGATGGCGGTGCCGTCGAGGTGCCGTTCGAGGCTGGCGTTGCCCGCGACCAGGGCGAGGTCGGCGACCTTCTGGGCGTCCAGGCCGCTCGTGCCCAGCGGCAGCGCCGCCAGGCCGTCGACCGCGCCGGAGTTGAAGGCGCCGATGACGTGGTGGGCGGGCAGCTCGCCGGCGGGCAGCGGGGCGCCCTCGCCCTCGACCAGCGCGGCGTAGGCGCTGGGCAGCCGGCGCACGGTCTGGGTGGCGTTGTTGATCAGGATGTCCAGCGGGCCGGCCTCGGTGAGCTGCTCGGCGAGCGCGACGGCCTGGGCCGGGTCGCGCAGGTCGATGCCGACGACCTCCAGGCGGTGCATCCAGTCCGCCGAGTCCTCCATCGCCTTGAAGCGGCGGATGGCGTCCTTGGGGAAGCGGGTGGTGATCGTGGTGTGGGCGCCGTCGCGCAGCAGCCGCAGCGCGATGTACATGCCGATCTTGGCCCGGCCGCCGGTGAGCAGCGCGCGCTTGCCCGCGAGGTCGGCGCGGGCGTCGCGCTTGGCGCGGTTCTCGGTCGCGCAGCTCGGGCAGAGCTGGTGGTAGAAGTAGTCGACCTCGACGTACCGCGTCTTGCAGACGTAGCAGGAGCGCGGGCGCTGGAGGATCCCGGCGATCCGGCCGGCCTCGGTGACCGAGGACGGCAGGATGCCCTCGGTCTCGTCGTCGATCCGGGCGGCGGAGCCGGTGGCGGTGGCCTCGGTGACCATGCGGTCGTTGGCGGTCTTGGCGGCCCGGCGCTCCTGGCGGCGGCGCTGCTTCACCGTGCGGTAGACGCCGGAGGTGGCGCGCCGGACGGCGATCGCGTCGGGGTGGTCGACGGGCAGCCGGTCGAGCTCCTCGAGCACGCTCAGGAGGACGGCCATGCGCTCGGGGGCTATGCCCTCGACGCCCTCGGCGTCCGCGCCCTCGCCGGGCGAGCCGGCGTCCGTGATCTCCGGGAGATCGGTGATCGACAGGTGGCCTGCACCGTCGCGGTTCTCTTCAGTGACGGTCATGGCCGCTGTGTTTCCCAGTCCGCTTGTTCGACAAGTCTTCCAGGAAACTGTACGTAGCCAAGTGCGGCAGCGCCAAACCGCTGCCCCGGGGGCTTGTGGCCGGGCCGCGCGCCGGGCCTTCGCCGACGGCGCCCCTCCCCCGCCCCGGCGCCGCCCGGAGCCCCCGGGCGAGCGGGCCGGCCGCCCTCGCGAACTGCCGCGATCCACTCCCCCAACCGCCGTGCATCACATACGACTTATTGATCTTTCCGGGTTAATTGGGTGGGTTATCCAGCACATTTGCCCAATTCCCACCGAAACGGCAGTCACAATCGTCTCTCAACACCCCTTAGAAAGGTTTAGCCATGTCGCGTATCGCCAAGGCTGCTGTCCTGACCGCCGCCGTGGGCACCGCGGTGACCGGTATCGCCGGCGTCGCCACCGCCGACTCCGGGGCGCAGGGTGCGGCCGTGGGCTCGCCGGGCGTCATCTCGGGCAACGTCATCCAGGTCCCGATCCACGTCCCGATCAACCTCTGCGGGAACTCGATCGACATCATCGCCCTGCTGAACCCGACCTTCGGCAACGTCTGCGTGAACAGCTGATCACCACCCCCCTTTCTGCGCGCGTCTCAGCCGGACCGCGCAGCGCCGGGGCCCGGGTCACAGTCAGCCGCCGGACCCGTCCCCCGCGCGTTCGTGGCGCCCATCTCCCTCCTGATGGGCGCCACTGCCATGTCCGGACCCCGTCGGCACCGAGGCCTCGGTGCCGACGGCGGCGCCGGGCAGGTCGGGTATTTCGACGATCGGCGGCAGGTCGGGGGTCAGCCGCGAGTGCTCTGACGTCATGGCGGTGAGCCTTCCCTCACGTCTTCCCGCACGTCGGGGAGACCGGGGCGATGGGACGGGAACGGGGACCCTGGCGGGTCAGGCCGCGGCGAGGAGCTGCCGGCGGAGCCGGTCGCAGGTGCGGCTGAGGATGCGGGAGATCTGCATCTGGGAGACGCCCAGGCGCGCCCCGATCTGCTTCTGGGTGAGATTGCCGAAGAAGCGCCAGTACAGGACGTAGCGTTCGCGCTCGGGCAGCGCGTCCAGGAGGGGGCGCAGGGACTGCCGGTCGACGATGAGGTCCAGCGCCCGGTCGGCCAGGCCCAGGGTGTCGGCGAGGGGCAGGTCGTCGGCGCCGGCGACGGAGTGGTCGAGCGAGAGCGTGTGGTGCACGCCGTCCGCGTCGAGCCCGCGCAGCACCTCCTCCTCCGACAGGCCGGTCTCGGCGGCGAGTTCGGCGGGGGTGACCGCACTGCTCGCGCCCTGCTGTTCGAGCCGGGCGCGGGCGGCGCGGACGGCGGCCCGCAGCTCCTGGTCCCGGCGCGGGATGTGCAGGGACCACACGTGGTCGCGGACGTGCCGTTTGAGTTCGCCGCTGATCGTGGGGATGGCGAAGGACTCGAAGGCGTAGCCGAGCCCGGGGTCGTAGCGGTCCACGGCGTGGACGAGGGCCAGCGCGGCCACCTGGCGCAGGTCCGCCGGGCTCTCCCCGCACTTGCGGAAGCGGAGGCTGACGCGTTCGGCCATGGGCAGCCAGGCGGCGATCACGTCGTGCCGGAGCCGGTCGCGCTCCGGTCCGTCGGGGAGGGTCGCCAGCCGGCGGAAGGCGTCCTCGGTGCCGGGCGCGTCGGGTCGGCGCCCGCGGGGAGGGTGCTCGGTTTCGGCCATGGTCACAGTTGTCCCCTCGCTCGTGCGTCAAGGAGTGCCTGCCGGCCGGGCGCCGTCGGGGGCGCGACCGCCCCAGGGGGCCGCCCGTGGCCGGGCCGGTTCCGGGGGCCGGGCCGGCCGGTGTCGGCCACGGTCGTCCCAGCATGACCCCGGCTCGCGCCACTCGCGACTCGGAGCTCCCGTGCGTCACTCAGAGCAATGCCGCCCGGGTGCGCGGGCGCCCGCGCCCCGGCTCACCGCGCCCGTCCGGGCCATGGGTCGAACGGGTGACGCCTACCCGGTGACGGGCGTCACACCCGCGGCATCTTGACCCCCGATCCGTGCAATCGATTTCCTGTGGGCGCGAAATCGATTGCACGGAACGTGGTCCGATCGCGTCGGGACGGGGGGGAGGAACCGTGGCGAACATCAAGGACGTCGCCGAGCGGGCCGGGGTGTCCACGGCCACCGTCTCCCGCGTCCTCAACGGCCGTTCCCCCGTGGCCGAGACGCGCGCACGCGTCCTGGCCGCCGTCGAGGAGCTCGGCTACCGCCCCAACGTCGTCGCCCGCGCCCTGCGCACCGCCCGGACCCGCACCCTCGGGCTCGTCGTCAGCGATCTGCGCAACCCGTTCTTCACCGAACTCGCCGACGCCGTCGAACAGGAGGCCCGGCGGCTGGGCTACAGCCTGATCATCGGCAACGCGGGCGAGAGCCCCGAGCAGCAGGACGACTACATCCGCACCCTCCTGGACCGCCGTATCGACGGGCTGATGGTCAGCTCCGCCGGCACCGGCTCCCCGATGCTGAGCGAGGCGGTGGACGCCGGCACCCCGCTCGTCCTCCTCGACCGCGCCGTCCCCGGCGTCGCCGCGCCCTGCGTCCGGGCCGAGGGCGGCGCCGCGCTCACCGAACTCGCCGCGCACCTGGCCGCGCTGGGCAGGCGGCGGCCCGCCGTGATCGTCGCCCCGGCGGGCACCCCGACCGGCGACGAACGGCTCGCCCGCTTCCGTACGGCCCTCGCCGCGCACGGCGTGGCCCTGCCGGCCGGCCGCGTCGGCGCCTCACCGGACCCGAGCCCCGCCGGCGGCCGCCAGGTGATGCGCCGGCTGCTGGAGACGGCCGAGCCGCCGGACGCCGTGCTCGCCACCGACAACCTGATGGCGCTCGGCGCCCTGGACGAGCTCCGGGCGCGCGGCCTGCGCGTCCCCGCCGACATGGCGCTCGTTGCCTTCGACGACGTGCCCTGGTTCGCCCACCTCGACCCGCCGCTCACGGCCGTCGCCCAGCCGACCGGGGCCCTCGGCCGGGCCGCCGTGCACACCCTGCTGGAACGGATCGCGGGCCGCCCCGCCGGCTCGGTCCTGCTGCCCGCCCGGCTCGTACGCCGCCGCTCCTGCGGCGAGTGACCCACCCACCGCCGGCCGAGAGGGGCGAGGCATGACGGGCGTCGACGACGGCGCGCCACGCGAACTGCTGCGCGTGGAAGGCGTGGTGAAGTCCTTCCCCGGCGTGCGCGCCCTGGACGGCGTGTCCTTGAGCGTGCGCGCGGGCGAGGTGCACGTCCTGCTGGGCGAGAACGGCGCGGGCAAGAGCACGCTCATCAAGATGCTCGCCGGAGCCCACCGCCCCGACGCCGGCCGGATCCTGGCCGACGGCGCGGAGGTGACGATCCGCTCCGGCCGGGACGCCGAACGCCTCGGCATCGCCACCATCCACCAGGAACTCACCCTCGTCCCCGGCCTCACCGTCGCCGAGAACCTCTTCCTCGGCCGCCAGCCGCGCACCGCCCTCGGCCTGATCGACCGGCGCGCCCTGCGGACGCGGGCCGCGGCGCTGCTGCGCCGGGTCCGCCTCGACGTGCCGCCCACCACGCCCGTGGCCGGGCTCGGCGTCGCCCAGCGGCAGATGGTGGAGATCGCCAAGGCCCTGAGCCTGGACGCCCGCGTCCTGATCATGGACGAGCCCACCGCCGTCCTCACCGCCGAGGAGACCCGCACCCTCTTCGGCATCGTGCGCGAGCTGCGCGCCGAGGGGACGGGCATCGTCTTCATCACCCACCACCTGGAGGAGATCACCGCCCTGGGCGACCGCGTCACCGTCCTGCGCGACGGCCGCTCGGTGGCCGAGGTGCCCGCCTCCACACCCGAGGACGAGCTCATCCGGCTGATGGTGGGCCGCGACGTCACCGACCGCTACCCCCGCGAACGCCCCGCGGAGCCCGGTGCGCCGCTGCTGCGCGTCCGGGGCCTGACCAGGCGCGGGGCCTTCACGGACGTCGGCTTCGACGTCCGGGCGGGCGAGGTGGTGGGCCTGGCGGGACTGGTGGGCGCGGGCCGCACGGAGGTGGCACGAGCGGTCTTCGGCGCGGACCGCTACGACACGGGCACGGTCGAGATCGACGGCGAGCGGCTGCCCCCGGGCGACGTCCGGGCGGCGATGCGGGCCGGGATCGGGCTCGTCCCCGAGGACCGCAAGGGCCAGGGCCTGGTCCTCGGCGCCTCCCTGGACGACAACCTCACCCTGGCCCGGCTGGACCGCGACACCCGCCTGGGCCTGGTCGACCGCCGGGCCCGGCGCCGCGCGGCGACCGGCGTCGCCGACCGGCTGAAGGTGCGGCACAGCGGTCTGGACCGCGCGGCCCGCACCCTCTCGGGCGGCAACCAGCAGAAGATCGTCATCGGCAAGTGGCTGCTGGCGGGCGCCCGGCTGCTGATCCTCGACGAGCCGACGCGCGGCATCGACGTCGGCGCGAAGGTCGAGATCTACCGGCTCGTCAACGAACTGACGGCGGCGGGCCACGCCGTCCTGCTGATCTCCAGCGACCTCCCCGAGGTCCTGGGCATGAGCGACCGCGTCCTGGTGATGGCACAGGGCCGCCTGGCCGGCGAACTCCCGGCCGCGACGGCCACCCAGAACGCGGTGATGGAACTGGCGGTCCGGCAGAACATCCAGGACGAGAGCGCGATGGAGGGCTCCGATGTCGGCTGAGGTGCTGCGAACGCCCGGGAGCACCGGGCAGTGGTTCACCCGGGCGGTGCTCCGCAACGGACCACTGGGCGGGCTGCTCGCGCTGATCGCGGCGATGACCGTCCTCTCCCGGGACTTCCTGACCGGGCGGAACCTCCTCAACGTCGGGGTACAGGCGTCCGTCACGGCGATCCTGGCCTTCGGCCTGACGTTCGTGATCGTGTCGGCGGGCATCGACCTGTCCGTCGGCTCGGTGGCCGCGCTGTCCGCCACGGTCGTCGCCTGGGCCGCCACCGGCCACGGCCTGCCCGTGTGGCTGGCCCTGCCGCTGGGCCTCGGGACGGGCGCGGTCGCGGGCCTGGTCTCGGGCGCCCTGGTCGCCTACGGAAAGCTGCCCTCCTTCATCGCCACGCTGGCGATGCTGTCGGTGGCCCGCGGCCTCGCGCTCGTCATCTCCGGCGGCTCCCCGATCGCCTTCCCGTCCTCCCTCGCCCACCTGGGCGACACGCTGGCCGGCCGACTGCCGGTGCCCGTCCTGGTCATGGCCGCGGCGGGCCTGCTGACGGCGCTGGTCCTGACACGCACCCCCGCGGGCCGGGCGATGTTCGCGATCGGCGGCAACGAGGAGGCGGCCCGGCTGTCCGGCATCGACGTACGCCGCCGCAAGCTCACCGTCTACGCGCTGTCCGGGCTCTTCGCCGCCGTCGCGGGCGTCGTCCTCGCCGCCCGGCTCACCTCGGCCCAGCCGCAGGCGGCCGCGGGGTACGAACTGGACGCGATCGCCGCCGTGGTGATCGGCGGGGCGAGCCTGTCGGGCGGCTCCGGCAAGGCGTCCGGAACGCTCGTCGGCGCGCTGATCCTCGCGGTGCTGCGCAACGGCCTCAACCTGCTGAGCGTCTCGGCGTTCTGGCAGCAGGTGGCCACGGGCGCGGTGATCGCGGTGGCGGTGCTGCTGGACACGCTGCGCCGCAGGGCGACGCGATGAGGGGGCGCGCGCTGAGGGGGCGCGTGATGAGGGGCCGCGCGTACGCCCTCGCGGCGGCCGTCCTCCTGACGACCCTGACAGGCTGCGACAGGGGCGGCGACACGGACCTGGGCCTGGCCCTCTCCACGATGAACAACCCTTTCTTCGTGGGCATCAAGGAGGGCGCGAAGGCCGAGGCGAGGGCACGCGGCCTGAAGATCAACATCACGGACGCCCAGAACGACCCGGTCCAGCAGGTCAATCAGATGGAGACGTTCACCAGCCAGAACGTCAAGGCCGCCGTGATCAACCCGGTGGACTCGGACGCGGCCGTCCCGGCCGTGGGCGTGGCGAACCGGGCCGAGGTGCCGGTGGTCTCCATCGACCGGGGCGTCAACGGCGGCACGGTCGGCACGACCATCGCGTCCGACAACGTCGAGGGCGGCCGCCAGGCGGCGAAGGCCCTGGCCGACGCGCTGGGAGGCCACGGCAAGGTGGCGTTCCTGGAGGGGCGCCCGGGCACGTCGGCGGCCCGGGAACGCGCCAAGGGCTTCGAGGCGGGCATCGGAACGTACCCGGGCATCGAGGTCGTGGCCCGGCAGCCGGCCGACTTCGACCGCACCAAGGGCATGGACGTGATGGCCAACATGCTCCAGGCGCACCGCGACATCACGGGGGTGTTCGCGGCCAACGACGAGATGGCCCTGGGCGCGGCGAAGACACTGGGACACAAGAACGTCAAGATCGTGGCCTTCGACGGCACCCCGGACGGCGTCAGGGCCGTACGCGACGGGACGCTGACGGCGACGGTGGCCCAGCAGCCGAGGCTGCTGGGCAAGAAGGCGGTGGAGTGGGCGGTCAGGGCCGCGCACGGCGAACGGCTGCCGGACCGGGTGAAGGTCCCGGTGGTGCTGGTGACCCGCGGGAACGCGGCGGACTTCGAATGACGGTGACGAGATGAACGACAGGTACAGCTACGACGTCCTGGTGATCGGCTCGGCCAACGCGGACCTGACCGTCCGCGTGGCCCGCCGCCCGGGCCCGGGCGAGACGGTGCTGGGCACCGACCTGGTCGAGTCCGCGGGCGGCAAGGGCGCCAACCAGGCCGCGGCGGCCGCCAGACTCGGCGCCCGCACGGCACTGCTGGCCCGGGTGGGCGACGACCCGTTCGGGCGACTGCTGCTGGAGGCCCAGCACGCGGCGGGCACGGAACTGCGGCACGTACTGGTGGAGAAGGGCGCCCGGACGGGCACCGCGATGATCGTCGTGGGGCCGGACGGGGACAACACGATCGTGGTCTCCCCCGGCGCCAACGCCCGCCTCTCCCCCGCCGACGTACGCGCGGCGCGGGAGGTGGTGGCCGCGTCGGCGGTGGTCTCGCTCCAACTGGAGATCGCCACGGAGACGGTGAGAACGGCGGTGGAAACCGCGACCGCATCGGGCACGAGGGTCGTCCTCAACCCTTCCCCGACCCCGGAATCCCTGGACACGGACCTCCTGACGGCAGCCGATCCCCTGGTGGTCAACGAACACGAGGCCGCACTCCTCTCGGGCCTGCCCGACGGGACCCCGACCGACCAGGCGCACGCGTTGCGCGAGCGGGGCGCCCGTTCAGTGGTGATCACCTTGGGCGGCGAAGGAGCGCTGATCCTGGACACGGAGGCAGCGGAATGCATCCGGATCCCGGGCGTCCCCGTTGAGGTGATCGATACAACGGGCGCGGGCGACGCCTTCACCGGCGCCCTGGCCCTCCGCCTGGCCCGGGGAGCGACCCTGGAGGAGGCGGCCCGCTTCGCGGTCAAGGTCGGCGCGGCATCGGTGACGCGCCCGGGCGCGCAACCGTCGTACCCGACGGCGGTGGAACTGGCGTAGGGATCATGCGGTGCCCCATAGGGGCGCGGGGAACTGCGCGATCGGCCGACGACGGCCCGCAGCCGACACGCCCACCCGGGACCCGGGAAATCCGCGGCCACGCCGTGGCTTGTCGCGCCCACACGGCGGAGCCGCACGGTGTCACGGCCCCGCGCCCCTACGGGGCACCGTGGTGGCGCGTGACGAACGGCCTACGCCCGCCGCCCCTGACGCGGCACCAGATCGACCGCCCCCGGCGCCTCCGCCACGCACTCCGCCAGCGCCACGATCTCCGCCGAGACCCTGCCCATACCCCCGGCGTCCCCCACCCGCAGGAACGCGACGCGAGCCGCCGCGAGAGACCGCCCGGCCCTCCCCGTCCGGCGCAGCATCCGGCACAACCGGCCGAGCGCCAGCGCCCCCTCACCGACCAGCGGCAGATCGTCGAGCGCCTCACCGGCGCTCAACGCGTCCGCGAACGCCCCCTCCGCCTCGTCGAAGAGCCCGTCCGCCAGCAGCGTCTCCCCCACATCGAGCAGCGCCCGCGCGGCGACCGCGCGCCGCGCGTGGAGCCGGGCGGCCTCGCCCTCGGTGACGCGCCCGCCCACCCCGTCCAGCGCCGGCCCACGCCACAGACCGAGGGCACGCCGATACAGCTCACCGGCCTCCTCGGCACCACCGGCCCCGGCGGCGGCCGAGCAGGCCGCCGCGTCGACGAGCGCGTCGAAGTCGACCACGTCGACACCGACCCGCTCGACGCACAGCCGGTAGCCCGAGGCCGCACCGACGATGAGCGGCTCCCCATGCCCGGCGCCCCGGAACGCCGCGCGCAACGCCCGGACGCACAAAGCGATCTGAGGGCGCGCGGACAGGGGCGGCCGTTCGCCCCAGATCGCGTCGGCGAGGGTACGGACGGAGACCACGCGACCCCGGGCGAGCGCGAGCAGGGACAGCACGACGCGCTGTCTGCGCCCGTCGACGGCCACGGACCGCCCGCCGACGCCGGCGGCGACGGGACCCAGCAGGGCGAGGGTGACAGGAGCGGCGGCGGCGCCGGGAAACCCGCCCTGTGCCCCCGCAGGGGTCGCCGTACCGGTCACCGTGACAGCGCTCATCACCGTGCCATCACCCGGCCTGGCGCTCGAGTTCGGTGGCGAAGCGCAGCCAGGAGGCGGCGCAGTGCCGGGCGGCCTGGGCCACGGTCTGCCGACGGTGGGCGGGCACGGCGTCGAGGAGCCGGCGCCAGCGGTCGCCGCCCATGGCGTGGGCGTTGAGCAGGCGCAGCAGGACGCGGCCGCCTTCGGTGAGCCGGAGCGAGGGATCCGTGCGGAGCCTGGACAAGGAGGACGAACCGTCACCCGCCGGGGAGGGGACGGCGACCGGTGCGACGACGGCCGACGCGCCGTCTCTCATGGAAGGGACAGCCCCCATGGAGGGGACGGCCCCCGTGTCCCGCCGCTCCGCGTCCCGCAGTTTCTTGGGCACCGGGTCCTGCCCGAGCGCCAGCCGCAGCCGGACGTCGCGCGCGGTGCCGACGGCGATGCCGGCGTCGTGGGCGATCTCGCGGAGGCTGGCCTCGGGCCGGGCGGCGATGAGCGCTCCGGCGCGGCGCCGGCCGTCCGCCGCGTTGAGCGGGCGGACGCGGCCGTCGCGGCCGGTGCGGGTCGTGGTGGGGGCGGCGGGGTGGCCGGCGCGGCGGCGCAGGGAGGCCACCGTGCTGGCGGCCAGGCCCGCCGCCGACGCGATCAGCCGGTCCGACCAGTGCGGATGGCTCCGGATGATGCGCTCGGCGGCGGCCGACCGGTCCGCCCGGGTGAGGGGAAGGCCACCCGGCCGGGTGTTCGCCCGGACAGCGTGGACGAACGCGTCTTCCTCGCTGCCCTCGAAGAACCGGACCGCGATCCGCTCATCCCCCCGTAGACGAGCGGCTCGCAGCCGGTGCATTCCGTCGACGACCCGCAAGGTGGCGCGGTGGACGACGATGGGCGGCAGGGGGCTGTCCAGCCGGGCGATGGCCTGGACGTGGCGGGGGTCCTCCCCCGCCAGCCGCGGTGACGCCGCGGGCAGCAGGGACGTGAGGGGGAGCACGACGGTGTGCCGCTGTTCCGGCCCTGAAACCGTCACGAAACCCCCTCCAGAAGAACCTCCGGCCGACGGCGGACCGCGCCCGGTGGGCACGGGGCCCAAGGCCCCGCCCCCGCCAACTGGTGACCGACCGCCCTGCCGGGCCGTCCAACACCAGTCGATCCGCCGACACCGAGGACGCTAGGCAGCGAGCGCGCTCGCTGTCAACCGTGTTATGCGCCGGGGCACATGACCGTGCACGGCTCGGCACTTGACCGTCCGTATCGGCCCGTAAGCTAGATTGACCGCGGGAGGGAGGTGCGATCATGAACGATTCCGAAGCCAGAGCCGCGCGGACACTGGCGGACAAGCTCAACCACCTCTTCCGCACGGTGGTGCCGGACGGCCGGGAGCCGTACACCACGGAGGAAGTGGCGCGTGCGATCACCGCCGGGGGTGTGTCGATTTCCGGCAGCTACATCTGGCTGTTGCGGAAGGGGCAGCGCAGCAATCCGACGCTGCGACACGTGGAGGCGCTGGCGAAGTTCTTCGGCGTGCCCCCGGCCTATTTCTTCGACGACCAGGTGACGGAGACGGTCAACGCCGACCTGGGCCTCCTGGTGGCGCTGCGCGAACCGCAGGTCCAGCGGGTCGCGCTCCGCGCGGCCGGGCTGTCGGCGGAGAGCCTCCACTCCATCAACGAAGTGATCGAGCGCGTACGCGAGTTGGAGGGCCTCCCGACGAACCGCGCCACCCCGCCACGAGAGGCACCGTGACCGCCACCACCCGCCCCGGCACGAGCGCCGCGACGGTAGAGACGATCACCATGCCGCACGGCAAGCTCATCGACGTCCACCGCCCCGCGCCGGGCGCCGGCCCGTGGGGTACGGCCCCGCCGCCCGTCGTGCTGCTCTGGCACGGTGTCGGGCCCGACGAGCGGGACGTCATGCGGCCGTTGGCCGAGGCGGTCGCGCGCGAGGGGGTGCTCGTCCTCGTACCGGACTGGCGTTCCGACGAGCCGGACGGCGGCCGGGCGCAGTTGCTGGCGTCGCTGGAGTTCGCCCGTGCGCGGGCGGCGGGGCTCGGGGGCGATCCGGAGCGGTTCGTGCTGGCGGGCTGGTCGGCCGGCGGGTCCGCCGCGGTGGGTGTCGCGCTGCGGCCGGACGTCGCCGGCGGCCGGCGCCCGGCGGCCGTGGTGAGCATCGCCTCGCGTTATGACCTCCCGAACCGGACGACGGGCACGGTCCCGCTGACCGACCTGACCGACCCGGCCGGCGCCCCGGAGACGTCCGCCGTACCGATCACCTTGGTGCACGGCACCGCGGACACCCTGATCCCCGCCGAGCGCTCGCGGGACGTGCGGGACGCCCTGGCCGCGCGCGACCGGCCGGTCCTCCTGGAGGAACCGGCGACGGACCACGCGGGCGTGATCATGACGGAGTACGACCCGGCGGCGGGCCGCTGCCGTCCGAGCGAGGACCCTGGCGTACTGGCGGCCGGCCGGACCACGGCCCGGGCGATCGTCCGGGCCGCCGGCAGGGCGTAGGGGCGGCCCTCAGACCGTGACCCGGTCCCCCCGGGAGAGCCCCGACCCCTCGGGGACGGCGGCCGGGTCGCTGCCCAGGTCGACGGCCCGGTTCCGCTCGTCGACGAAGACGACGCGCGGCTGGAAGGCACGGGCCTCGGCGTCGTCCATCGTGCCGTAGGCGATGATGATGACGAGGTCGCCGGGGCTGATGAGCCGGGCCGCCGCGCCGTTGATGCCGAGCACCCCGGAGCCGCGCGGGCCCTCGATGACGTAGGTCGACAGGCGGGCGCCGTTGTCGATGTCGACGATGTCGACCTTCTCGCCGGGCAGCAGGTCGGCGGCTTCCATCAGATCCCCGTCGATGGTCACCGAACCCACGTAGTGGAGGTCGGCCTGGGTGACGGTGGCGCGATGGATCTTCGACTTCATCATGGTGCGATACATCGAGGTACTCCCGAAAGGTAGGCTCCCTGCCTGCGTTTTTGCAGGTCAAGGGCTGTATCGCCAGTTTACAGGGCCCTCGCGGTTCAGGGGGGTGTGAGGGTGTCGATCCGGGCGGTGAGGTCGGGGTGGGCGGCGGCCAGGTGGGCGCGGGCGGCGGCCAGGGGGGCGATGAGGTCGGTGGGGTCGTCGTGGGCGAGGGCCGCGTGGAGCTCGCCGAGCGGGCCCCGGGCGGCCGGGGGAAGGTCGGTGAGGGCGGTGATCTGGCCGGCGAGGCGGCGCAGGTCGGCGGCGTTGGCGCGGGCCCAGGTGGCGGTGGTGCGCTCGGCGGCCCGGGCCTGACGGGTGGCCGTCACGCGCTGTTCGCCGGTGGTGCCCGCGGGGCCGGGGCGGCCGCGCAGGTAGCGGCGTTCGGCGGCCTGGCGGCTGGCGACGCCGAGCGGATGGGCGAGATCGGCCCAGCTGGCCCCCGCGTCCCGGGCGGTCTCGATCAGGCCCGTCTCCCACCCGGCGAGCTGCTCGCGCACCTGCCGCAGCAGCATCAGGGAGGCCAGCGCCTGCTCCGGCCCGGGACCGGCGCCTCCGGGCGTGTCCGGGGGCTCTCGCCGGGCGTCGCGCAGGGCGTCGTCTATGGCGCGCAGGGCGGCCGCGGCGGCGAGGAACGACGCCGGGCCGTGGGCATCCGCGCCGGTCGTGGACGGCTGGTCGGCTGTGGTCACGAGCACCTCCCGCTGTTGTCATCACCTGGACGACATCATGTTTGTCATCCATTGGATGACATGTTACAACGGAGTCAGTGAGGCGCATTGGCAGCAACTGCCCGAACCCACTGGAGGTGTTTCACCATGTTGATGCGCACTGACCCCTTCCGTGAGCTGGACCGGCTGGCGCAGCAGCTGATGGGCCCGGGCACGTGGTCCCGCCCGTCGGCGATGCCGATGGACGCCTACCGCGAGGGCGACGAGTACGTGGTGGCCTTCGACCTCCCCGGCGTCGCCGCGGACGCGATCGACATCGACGTCGAGCGGAACATGCTCACCGTCAGGGCCGAGCGGCGACCGGTGGCGAAGGCCGACGGCGTGCAGATGGAGCTGTCCGAGCGGCCGCTGGGCGTCTTCTCCCGCCAGATCGTGCTCGCCGACACCCTCGACACCGAGCACATCAAGGCCGACTACGACGCGGGCGTGCTCACCCTGCGCATCCCGATCGCCGAGCGCGCCAAGCCGCGCAAGATCTCCATCGGCGTCGGATCCGGACACAAGGAGATCTCCGGCTGACACCGGCCGGACGGGTGCGGAGAGCGGGCACCTGTCCTCCCCCCGACCCGCTCTCCGCACCCCCCTTCGCAACCCGAGCGAGAAGGGGTGGCGGCTGAGATGACCCTGCGACGCGAAGCGTTCCTCGGCCACGTGAGGGAACGCGGCGAATACAACACCCTGGAGGAAGCCGAGCGCGCGGCCCGTGTGGTGCTCGCGCTCCTCGGCGCACACCTGGTCGGCGACGTCCGCGCCCAGTTGGCGGCGCGCCTGCCCGAGACGTTCGCCCTGATCCTGCTCAACCCTCTGCAGAGCGCCGAGCCGCTGTCCCCGGAGCGGTTCGTCCGCGCGACCGCCGCGTGGATCGAGGGCGCCACCGAGCAGACCGCGGCCTGGGACGTCAGCGCCGTGCTGTCCACCGTCGCCGACGCGGCCGGCGAGGACCTGCTGGGCCAGATCCTCCTCCAGCTCCCCGCCGGCTACGACCTCCTCTTCGGCCGCCCCCGGCCCATCTGACCACGACGGGCGGTGCCGCACCCCGGCACCGCCCCCGCCCTGGACCACGAAAGGCATGCACCGCAGTGATCTCCGACGCGCGCGTACCGCTTGAGCACCAGCGGCCGTACGGGACGGCGTACGAGCAGATGCTGGAGAAGGTCCGCTACCAAGGCGCCTACCCCACCCGCGAGCGGGCCGATGAAGCCGTCCGTCTGGTTCTCGCCGGGCTGGGGCGCCAGCTCACCGGCGACGAACGCGTCGAGCTGGCCGGCTGCCTGCCCCTGGAAGCCGCACGCGTGCTGACCACGCAGATCCCCGACACCCGACAGCTGACCGGCTGGGCCTTCGTCAAGGACCTCGCCGCCCGCACCGGGGCCTCGCTGGCCACCACCCGCTGGGACACCGGCTCCGTCTTCTCCGCCGTCGCCGCCCATGCCGGCTCCGACCTGATCACCCGCATCCTCCACCGGCTCCCCAGCGGCTACGCCCTGCTGTTCGGCCGCGCCGAACTACCCAGGCCGCGTAGCCGGACGGACCTCGCTACGACGAGCCCCGGACCCGGGCGATGAGCAGGGCGACGTCGTCCTGGTCGTTGTCCTCGCGTAGCTCGGTGAGCAGCAGGTCGCACATGGCCTCCAGGTCGAGCCGGTGCCGGTCGAGGAGGTCGACGAGGACCGCGAGGCGGGTGTCGATGGCCTCGTCGCGGGTCTCCACCAGCCCGTCGGTGTAGAGGACGAGCTGGTCGCCGGGGGCGAGCTCCACGCCGACGCTCTCGAAGGGGACGCCGCCCACGCCCAGCGGCGCGCCCGTGGGGAGGTCCAGCAGGACGGGCCGGAGCCCGGGCCGCATCAGGACCGGGGGCAGATGGCCGGCGTTGGCGACGCGGCAGCACGCCTCCTGGTGGTCGTAGACGGCGTAGACGCAGGTGGCGATGGTCTGGTCGAGACCACTGGCGGTGCGGTCGAGGTGGTGGAGCACCCGGCCGGGGTCGAGGCCGAGGCCGGAGAGGGTGCGGGCGGCGGTGCGCAGCTGGCCCATGGCCGCGGCGGCGTTGATGCCGCTGCCCATGACGTCCCCCACGACGAGGGCACTGCGGTCGCCCTCCTGCGGGATGACGTCGAACCAGTCGCCGCCGACCTGGACGGCCACCCCGGCGGGCTGGTAGCGGTAGGCGACCTCCAGGCCGACGAGGTTCTGGGGCCGCTGGGGCAGCAGGTTCCGCTGGAGGGTGAGGACGGTGGCGCGTTCACGCTGGTACCAGCGGGCGTTGTCGATGCAGACGGCCGCGCGGGCGGCGAGCTCGCCGGCGAGGACGACGTCGTCCTCGCCGAAGGGCTCGGGGTTGGTGATCCGCTTGAGGTCCAGGGCGCCGAGCACCTCGCCCCGGGCGATCAGCGGTACGACCAGGTAGGAGTGGAGCCCGGCGCGACCGAGGAGCTCGGCGGACGGGGCGTCGCGGGCGATCCGGGACAGGTCCCCGGGCGCCACGCGGCTCAGCCGGACGGGCCGGGCGGTGTTCACGCACTGGGCGACCAGGCGGTCGGGGTCGTACTTGGCGATCTCCCCGGGCGGGTCGGCGGCCCGTACGGCGTCGGTGATGGCGTCGGTGACCGGGCCCTCGCCGTCGCCGCCACCGGCCGAGGCGACGGCGAGGGCCCGGAAGACGGCGGCCCGTTCGTCCGGCGGGGTGACGTGGCCGTGGAGGGCGGTGTCGAGGATGTCGACGGCCGCCACGTCGGCCAGGTCGGGGACGACGACCCCGGCCAGTTCCCGGGCGGTCTGGTCGAGGTCGAGCGTGGTGCCGATGAGCACGGACGCGTCGGCGATCAGGGCCAGTCTGCGGCGGGCCTCGGTGGCCGTCCGGTGCCGGTCGGTGATGTCGACGTCCGAGGTGGCCAGCCCCATCGGCCGGCCGGCGGGGTCCTCCAGCCGGTAGCAGGAGACGAGCCGGGCCCGCTCCCCGGCGGCGGCGTCGGCGGTGGGACCCACGGTGAAGTGGTCCACCAGGGGGACGCCGGTGGCCAGCACCCGGCGCATGGCCCGTTCCACCGCCTCGACCTCGCGGTCGGGCAGGAAGGGCAGCGCCTCGCGCACGTGCCGGCCCACGTAGGCCCGGGCGGGCAGGCCGTGGATGCGTTCCAGGGCCGGGTTGACCATGACGTACCGGAGCCCGGTGTCGAGGATCGCGAGCCCGATCGGGGACTGGGCCACGAGCCGCAGCGACAGGGCCAGATCCCGTTCGACGTCCCGCAGGATCTCCTGGTCGGTGGCCATGCCGAGGGCGTAGACCCGGCCGTCCTTGTCCTCCAGCCGCATGTTGCGGAATTCGAGGAGCCGGGTGGTGCCGTCCTTGTGCCGGGCGGGGAAGACCCCGGCCCAGCTGCCGCCGCCGCCCACGACCTTGGCGAACAGGCGCAGGACCTCGTCGAGGTTCTCCTCGTCGACCAGGAGCTGGGCGGCGTACCGCCCGAGGGCCTCGGCGGCGGTCCAGCCGAAGAGCTCCTCGGCCTGCGGGCTCCACAGGACGATCCGGCCGTCCTGGTCGAGGACCACCGCGGCGACGCTCAGCACGTCCAGCAGGCTGCCGGGCGCGTAGGGGGTGCCCCTGGCCCGGCCCGGGTCCGGCCGGAACGCGTCGGTCGTACCCATCCGAGGTCCTCCTTCCGCCCGCTCGGGGTGGTGCGGCGGCCTCGCCCGGGTGTGCGCCCGGCCCCTGTCCCGGTCCTCCTACGTCTCGCCGTCACGCCGCAGCGTCTTCCATGTTCTCCCCGAACCCGCCCACCGCGCAGCCCACGGCCACGCGGCCGGAGGTCAGCGGAGGGGCGCGGCTCCGGGCAGCGGGAGGGTGAACCAGATCGTCTTGCCGCCGCCGGAGGTGTGATGGCCCCACTCGGCGGCCAGCTGCTCGACGAGCCACATGCCGCGCCCGTTCTCGCTGTCCGGGCCGGCCTCGGCGCACAGCGGCAGCCGGCCGCCGCCGTCGGTGACCTGCACGACCAGCTGGGCGGGGGTGCGGCTGAGGGCGAGCCGGACCTCTCCGGCGCCCCCGGGCACGTGCACGATGGCGTTGGTGACCAGCTCTGAGAGGAGCAGGACGGCGTCGTCGGCGAGCTCGTCGAGGCCCCACTCGGCCAGCAGGCCCCGGGAGAAGCGGCGGGCGGCCGCGACGGAGCGGGGCGAGGCGGGCAGGGAGACCGCCCCGGAGGGCGGCGGTCCCGGGCGCGTCCGGCGGGCCGCCCCGAGGGCCGGCGGGCTGTGCACGCACCAGGGGACGCCGTGGCCCCGCTCGCCCAGGACTCCCCAGGGGCGGGTCGTCCACGCGGCGATCGGCTCGTGGGCACTGGGAATGGCGTCTGCCGTATGCGAGGGACTCAGGGTGTCGCGTCGGAATGCAGGCATCTGGCTCTGGCTCTGGGACGTTCGAGGGAGCGCGAGGGCGCCGGGCGGGGGATTCCCCCAACATTCGCCCCGTTTCCGCCACAGGTCTATACCCTTTGAGTTACCACCTTCGCACGGAGTGCGATAACCGCAGGTCGTAGTGGGTGTCCGGGGTGCAAAGTCGATGTGAGCGAGAACACGACGCCTCGGGCACGTCGACCGCCGGGGCCCGCGTGGCACGGGACCCGGCGGGGCGTCCCGTCAGGATCTGGCCGGGCACTCCTTCCACGCCAGGTGGTAGATGGTCTTGAGACTGCCGTCCGTGGAGTCCATGGTCATGAAGCTGGTGGTCTTGGTGGGGTCGGAGGTGCCCGCGTTGACCCGCAGCTCGGTGTTGATGTTGAAGTTCCGCAGCTCACCGCAGGGCGCCCAGACCAGCGCGGCGATGGGCACGGAGTCGGTGGACTGCCAGTTGTCCTCGTAGGAGCCCTTGAAGGTGTGGCTGCTCGGGGTGGTGACGGGCGAGCCCTGGAAGTAGTACGACGCCTTCTCGGTGCCCGAGGCGCCGGACTCGAGCTTGGCGTAGCCGCGGTAGTCGGCGGCGGCGATCGCGTAGGTGAAGCCCTGGGGGACGTGGACGTTCAGGTTGAGCTGGCAGTTCTTGCGGAAGTCGGTGGGCTTGGAGCCGACGCCCACCTGGGCGAGGTAGTCGCTGTAGGTCACGGTGAAGGCGGTGTTGTCGGGCGAGACCGCGACGGCGGCGGTCCCGGCCGGACATCCCGATCCGTTGACCGTGGCGACCTCGATCACGATCTTGTCCGGCGGCGGGTTGGTGATGACGGAGGGGTTGTGCGTGGACAGCGGGGCCGCGAGGAGGGTCGCGACGGCACCCGCGGTGAGAAGACCGGTGGGCATGGCGCTCCAATCGGTGGGGCGGCGGGAGTGACGACTGACTCATGTGCCGGTGACTCATGTGCCGGACGGCCGGGAGGGCGGGCGGCGGTGCGGGTCGCGACACTCGCGACACGACCCAAGAAAGCCATGCGCATGACAATCCAGCCCTCTTCCGGGGCCCGTAGGACCGGGAGCGTTCGCATCGTAGGCGGCGGGAAGGGGGTTGGCCAGACTCTCCGCCCGCGCCCGGCGGCGGCCCCCGCGACGCCTCCGCCGGGGTGAATTCCCCGGATCTGGCCGAAAGTTGTCGTCAACCGCGTATCCCCTGGTCACCGGGCGGGAACCGGTCCCGCCCGGTTGTCGTGCGCGGGCCTTTGCGCCAGACTGGTCTTTTAGTCAGGGCTAAAGGTGGCATGCTGCACCCAAGGAACGCCCGGAAGACAGCTGGTGGGGGGACGACATGGCCTGGCGCAGGAGCGGTCACGAAGGCGGACACGGCGCGGCGCCGGCGGGAGCCCGGCTCGCCCGGCAGACGACGGCCTCGCTGGCCGGCCTCCTCGCCGAACGGGACATGACCCGCAAGGAGCTGGCCGAGCAGCTCGGCGTCTCACCGGGCCGGGTCAGTCAGATCCTCTCGGGCGACGAGAACCTCACCCTCCGCTCGCTGGCCGCCGTAGCCGAATCCCTCGACGCCACCGTCGAGATCACCTTCCGGGACGCCTCCGGCGCCCCCACGCACCACCCGGCGGACGACACCGCCGCTTCCGGCCGTCTGGAGACGGCCCCCGCCTCTCCCCTGGCCACCCGCTCGCGGCATCGCTGACCCGACGGTCGGGGCATCGGCGCGATCAGGGCATCAGCGCCGGGAGACGCCCCGCGGGTCCGTGTCCGGCGCGCCGGGCCCGCCGCCCAGGGCCTCGTCCATGCCCGGGGGGACCAGATAGCGCTCCTTGATGCCGAGGATCTTCACCCCGTCGCTGCGCTTGCCGTGGGTGTGCGCGAGCTCCAGCAGATGCCGCAGATACTGCTCGGCCTCCCCGAACGCCCGCTTGACCTGGCGGAGCTCATCGGGCTCGGGCAGCCGGTCCTGGAGCCGGGCGGCCTTCTTGACCTTCGTCTCCACGGTGATCCATTTCTGTGCCGCGGCCCGCACCTCCTTGTGCCGCTCGTTGATCTCGCGTTTGGCCAGCGCCCGGGCCCGGCTCGTACGGCCCTGGACGTCGACCCGCAGCAGCAGGTGGGACCTGATGTCGTCAGCGTAGTAGTCGAGGTGCCAGCAGTCCCGGAAGCCCTCGGCCATCCGCTCGCACCAGTCGGCCCGGTCCGCCCGCAGGCGCAAGGCCAGTTGGTGGAGCAGCAGGGAGTTGCCGAGGGTGAGGACGGCCATGGCGGGGCCGCCGCCGTTGCGCTCGCCGCCCCGGCCCCGGGGGCTCACGCCCCAGCCCGTGGCGACGCCCACGGCCATCGGGGGCACGCTGGGGGTCAGCGGCAGCAGGACTCCACTGGCCAGGGCGGCCATTCCGGAGGTCCACAGCACGACGCACAGTGCCAGCGCCGAGGAGCGCGCCGTCCCCAGCAGCCTGCCGTCCTCCCGGAAGCGGAAGACCAGGCAGATCCAGGTGACGGGCGCGCAGACGACGGCGGGCAGGACCCACTCGGAGATGACGGACGCCTGGTCCAGTGCCACATCGGCTCCCGGTCTTCGAACTCGAGGGGGGCGGCCGCGCCTTCGTGACACCTGCACACCTGCGCCGAGAAGCACGGGCGGCGGCGCCGGACCGAGCGCTTGTCCCACTCGGCTCGACAGTTTTCACTCAGCGCGCACCGCGACGACCCGATGATGTTCCCACCACGCCCGTTACGGCGTGCGATGATCCGGTCAACCTCTGGGGGCGACCGAACGATTCACGCCATTTCGGCCCGGCGGACGCCGTCGGGCCGGGACCGGAGCGGGTGCCCGGCCCGGCGGCGTCCGGCCGACCGGAGGGTCAGCCGCGGACCTTGGCGACGACGGCCGCGACCAGGGCGGTCAGGGCGGCGCGCAGCTCCTCGTCGACGGGCAGGCCGTCCTCGCCGAGGGCGGTGTGGGCCTTGGCCACGCACAGCTCGTCGCCGACGACGTCGCTGCCGCAGGCGGTCAGCACCTTGCGCAGCTCGGCCTGGGCGAACTTGGCACCGTAGCCGCTGGGGCTGGCGCCGATGACGGCGGCGGTCTTGCCGTGGAGCGCGCTGGCCTGGTAGGGGCGGGAGGCCCAGTCGAGGGCGTTCTTCAGCTGGCCGGGCAGGGAGGAGTTGTACTCGGGGGTGGCGAACAGCAGCGCGTCGGCGGCGAGCATGGCCTCGCGCATGGCGCGCACACCGGCGCCCGGCGCGGCCTCGTCGTCCTCGTTGAAGGGCTCGACGGCGGCGAGGCCGTCCCACAGCTCCAGCTTCACCTCGGCGCCCGCCAGTTCGCCGGCCGCGCGCAGGATGGCGGCGTTGACGGAGGCGGTACGGGTGCTTCCGGATATCGCGAGGACGCGGACGGGCTCGGTGGTGATGGCGGTCATGTAAACAAGTTCTCCTGAAGTGACAAAAACGCCGCCTGGACGACGGCTTGACGTACTGAGGATCTGTCAACCAGGGAACGTAGCACCCGCACGGCCGCGGCCCGCCTCGGATGGGCCGTGACCTGCTCCGCAACGGCCGCGACGACCGGGAGGAATGCGGTGAAGTGCCATGAATGGGACGGTCCGGCGGGTGCGCCGTGAGCCGGGGCGCGCCATGAGCCGGGAGGTGCTCTTCCGGCAGGCCCCGCGCCCGTATCGCACCCTGGCCTACGGCACCCACCGGGACCAGGTCGTCGATCTGTGGCCCGCGCCCCGGGACGGCGCCCCCCTGGTGCTGATCGTCCACGGCGGCTTCTGGCGGGCCGCGTACGACCGCCGGCACGTCCGTCCCATGGCCAACGCCCTGGCCGCGGCGGGGTACGCGGTCGCCGCGGCCGAGTACCGGCGCACCGGGACGCCCGGCGGGGGCTGGCCGGGCACGTTCGACGACATCGCGGCGGTGGCGGACGCGATGCCCGGGCTGGCCGCGCGCCTCGGCGCGGATCCGCGCCGGCAGGTCTGGGTCGGGCACTCGGCGGGCGGCCATCTCGCGCTGTGGGCGGCGTCGCGGCATCGGTTGCCGCGGGGCTCGCCGTGGCACGCCGCACGCCCGGAGGCGGCCGTGCTCTGCCTGGCGGGCTGCGCCTCGCCGACCCTGGCGGCGCTGTGGGACCTCGACGAGGGCGCGGCCCGGGCACTGCTCGGCGGGACGCCCGAGGGCGTACCGGAACGTTACGCCGCCGCCGATCCGGGCTGGCTGCTGCCCACCGGGGTGCGGGTGACGCTGGTGCACGGCACGGCGGACGAACAGATTCCGGTGGCGATGAGCCGGACGTTCACCGCCCGGGCCCGGCGGCTGGGGGATCCGGTGTCGCTGGTCGAACTGCCGGGCGTGGAGCACTTCGCGCTGATCGACCCGCGCTCGGCCGCCTGGCCGGAGGTCCTCGCGGCACTGGCGGGGCTGGCGGAGCCGGCGCGATAGGGCGCCGTCAGTGCGGCTGTCCCTCCTCCAGCGGCGGGTTCTCGGCCAGCCAGTCGAGGTAGTGGGGGCTGCGGCGCACGGCGGTGGCGTAGACGCGGTCGGCGCGGGCGGCGATGGCGGGGGCGTGCGCGCTGAGCGCGCCCTGCCGGTGCCACAGCAGCAGGTGGCGGATCCGTAGCGGGGTGCCCGCCAGGGGGCGCGGGACGATGCCCGGGGTGGCGCGGAAGGTGGCCTGGCCCAGGCCCACCGCCTGGCCGTCGGCGATGAGTTCGCGGGCCGCCCCGGCCTCGGCGTCGTGCCGGACCTTGGGGGTGAAGCCCGCGCGGGCGCAGGCGGCGGTGAAGGAGTCGAACAGGCCGTTGCCCTGACTGGCCGGAAGGGTCCACTCCGCTTCGGCCAGCTCCGCCAGCCGCAGCTCCGGCCGGGCGGCCAGGGGGTGGACCTGGGGCAGCAGGACGAAGGCCGGTTCGGTGGCGACGGTCGCCGAGCCCAGGCCGGGTGGCAGCTCGGAGGACGGCCGGACGTACTCGGCCACGGCGGCCAGGTCCTGCTGGCCGCTGACCACGAGGTCGGCGGCGGTGGCGAGGTTGGGCTCGGTGCGCAGGGTGGGCAGGGCCCCGGGGAAGAGCTCCTGGAGCTCGCGCACCAGACCCACCGCGAGCGGGCCGGGCGTGGCCACGTACCGCAGGGGCCGGCGGCCCTCGGTGGAGCCGGCGTGGAGCGCGGACTCGCGCTGGATCGCCTCGATGGACGGCAGCACCGAACGCGCCCTGGCGAGCACGAACTCACCCAGCGCGGTGGGCGCGGCGCCCTGCCTGGACCGCGCGAACAGGGCGCCGCCCAGGACCCGTTCGATCCGCCGGATCTGGGCGGTGAGGGAGGGCTGGGAGACACCGAGCGCGGCGGCCGCGCGGGTGATGCTGCCGGCGTCGGCTATCGCGCAGACCACCTTGAGGTGGCGCACTTCGAGGTCCATAACCCGCATCTTATGGCGCGGGAACGTGCCCCCTTCCAGGTCTCCCGCCCGGGCCGCGAGGCCCGCACAGCTCACCTAGAAAACGTCATGGGAGAAGAAACTATGACGGCACGTGGAACGAGAGCACAAGATCGAGTGCCCGGAGGCAGGCTGCTCGAAGAAGGGGCAGTGGCACTTGAAGCAGCGAGTGCTCCCGTCGCCGCCACCATCGTCCCCCGGCAGTTGCAGGCGGGCCTTCTCGTGCACCTCTCGAAGACGCGCCTCGGCCTCGTCCAGCTCGGCGAAGATCTCAGAATCGGCAGGCATTGACATCACGCCTTTCCCTTGCCTTTCCACCCTCGCACCGCTGGACCGCTGACGCATCTCCTTTCATAACCCCTGCCCTATGCCCGAATGTGATTACTTGAAAGTTCTAGCTCTTGCCAGGATGGGTGACCTCGCACCCGCACCGAACACGGATCCGTGGATCCGTACATCCTGGGAGGACACCGATGGCCGACAGGGGCGACGACGCGCTCATCGCGCGCCGAGTCATGGAGCTGGTCCTGCGTCATCAGCGCAAGGGGCAGCGGACGGGCGGCTGCGCGCGGACCCCCTGTCCCGACTGCCGGGACGCCCATCTCGCCCGCGTCACCCGGTACGTCGAGGCCGGCGAGCCGGTGCGGTTCGTGCTGCCGGCCTTTCCCGGCAAGTCCCCCAACACCGCCAAGGTGCTCGGGACGCTGCCCGACATGGCGGAGCGGCTGGCGCTGGGCTTCCTCGCCGGGCTGACCGCGCGGATCCGCGCGGTGTACGCGCCGGGGGCCGAGATCCTCATCTGCTCCGACGGCCGGGTCTTCAGTGACGCGGTCGGCATCCCGGACGCCCACATCACCGGCTACCAGCGGGAGATGCAGCGACTCATCGACGCGCTTCCGGAGCCGAGCGGCATCGGCCTGTTCAACCTGGAGGACGTCCCCGAGTTCGCCGGGCTCGGCCACGACCGGATGCGAGAGCTCCTCGCCGAGCGGTACGCCGAGCCCCTCGACTCGCTCCGGGAGCGGGTGCGGGCGGGCGAGGAGGTCGCGCTCTACCGGGCCATGACGCGCTTCCTGTTCGAGGACGCCGACACCCCCGGCCGCACCGGCAGCAGGGCCGCCCTCCAGCGCGACGCCCGCAACCGCGCGTACACCGTGATGCAGCGCAGCAAGGCATGGGGCGACCTGCTCGCCGAGCGGTTCCCCGGAGCCGTGCGGCTGTCCATCCACCCGCAGCCCTGCGGCGCGGAGAAGCTCGGCATCCACCTCGTGGACACCCCGGACAACTGGCTGACGCCCTGGCACAGCGTGGCGCTGGACACCGGCGGCGGCCGGTACGTCCTGGTCAAGCGGAGCGAGGCCGAGGAGCGGGGCGCCGAGCCGGTCCTGGTGGACGGCCGCCCGAGCCACTACGCGCAGCCCGCGCCCGTCACCGCCGCCAGGCCCGTCACCGCCGCCGCGCCCGCCCCAGCGGCCTCCGCCGCCTGACCGGGCACCCCACCCCCGTATCCACCGAAGGGCCCGTCATGACCAGCACTCCCCACGCCACCGACCGCCTCTCCGGTCACCCCGTCACCGCGCTGGAGCCGTTCGGGGTCCGCGTCGACGCCGCCTCGCCCGGCGCCGATGTCACCGACCTGTCGATAGCCGGGCTGCGTGAGCTGACCCTCCGTCACCACCTGGTGGTGCTGCGCGGGTTCGACGCCTTCGAGGACGCCGGGGCGCTCACCGGGTGGAGCGCCCGCTGGGGCGAGATCGGCATGTGGCCCTACGGGCCCGTGCTGGAACTCGTCGAGCACGACGAGCCCGACGACCACATCTTCGACCACCGCTACGTACCGCTCCACTGGGACGGCATGTACCGCGAGCAGATCGCCGAGTTCCAGATCTTCCAGTGCGTCTCCGCACCCGGCGAGGGCGACGGCGGCCGGACCACGTTCTCGCAGACCGAGGCCGTGCTCCGCGACGCCGCCCCGGAGCACCGGGAGCTGTGGGAGCGGGTCACCGGCCGCTACCGCCGGGCGGCCGCGGAGTACGCGGGCGAGTGCGTCTCGCCGGTCGTCACCACGCGCCCCGGCGGCCGTGCGGTGATCCGCTACAACGAGCCGGTCCCGGCGGGCGAGGTCTTCCTCAACCACCCGGACCTGGAGTTCACCGGCGTGCCCGGGGAGCTCCTGCCCGAGTTCCACCGCACGCTGCAGGCGGCCCTCCACGACCCGCGCCACCTGTACGCGCACGCCTGGCGGGACGGGGACGTGGTCGTCGCCGACAACTACACGCTGCTGCACGGCCGGGAGGCCTTCACCAGCCGCTCGCCGCGCCATCTGCGGCGCGTCCACGTGCTCGGCACCCCGCCGCTGGAGAACACGGCGCTGGTGTACGGGTAGTGCTCAGGTCAGCGGCAGTTCGGCCCAGATGACCTTGCCCTCGGGGGTGTAGCGGGTGCCCCAGCGCTCGGCGAGCTGGGCGACGAGGAACAGGCCGCGGCCGCCCTCGTCCTCCGCCGCCGCGTACCGCAGGTGCGGGGCCGTGCTGCTGGTGTCGGACACCTCGCAGATCAGGGCCCGCTCGCGCAGCAGCCGTACCCGGATGGGGCCGGAGGCGTGCCGGATGGCGTTGGTGATCAGCTCGCTGAGGATCAGCTCCGTGGTGAACAGCGCCTCCTCCAGCCCCCACTCCTCCAGCTGCCGGGTGACGTCGGAGCGGGCGCGGCCCACGACGGCCGGGTCGGCGGGCAGCTCCCACTCGGCCGACTGCCCGGGCTCCAGGATCCGGGTGCGCGCGGCGAGGAGGGCGATGTCGTCGGTCTGCTCGGCGGGCAGCAGCGCCTCCAGGACGGCCTCGCAGGTCTGCTGGGGCGTGCGGCCGGGCCGGGCCAGGGTGTGGGCGAGGATGGTCAGGCCGGCGTCGAAGTCGCGGCGGCGGTCCTCGACGAGGCCGTCGGTGTAGAGCACCAGGCTGCTGCCCTCGGGCAGGGTCAGCTCCATGGCCTCGAAGGGCATGCCTCCGACCCCGAGCGGCGGCCCGGCGGGGAGCTCGGGGAAGGTGACGTCGCCCTCGGGGCCGACCACGGCCGGCAGGGGGTGGCCCGCGCGGGCCAGGGAGCAGGTGCCGGAGGTGGGGTCGTAGATGGCGTACAGGCAGGTGGCACCCGCGATCGCGGCCTCCCCGCCGGCCTCCGCCGCCTCGGCCGCCTCCTGGTCGATGCGGGCGACCAGCTCGTCGAGGTGCCCGAGGAGCTCGTCCGGGGGCAGGTCGAGGGAGGAGAAGTTCTGCACGGCCGTGCGCAGCCGCCCCATGGTGGCGGCTGCGTGGAGTCCGTGGCCGACCACGTCGCCCACGACGAGGGCCACCCTGGCGCCGGGCAGCGGGATGACGTCGAACCAGTCGCCGCCCACGCCGGCCTGGGCGGGCAGATAGCGGTAGGCGATGTCGAGGGCGCCCTGCTCGGGGACGCCGCGCGGCAGCAGGCTGTGCTGGAGGGTGACGGCCATCGCGTGCTCGCGGGTGAAGCGGCGGGCGTTGTCGATGCACACGGCCGCACGGGCGGCCAGCTCCTCGGCCAGGGACAGGTCCTCCTCCTCGAAGGGCTCGCTGCCCTCGGCGCGCCAGAAGTTCACGATGCCCATCAGCACGCCGCGCGCCTTCAGCGGCACGGTGATCAGCGAGTGGAAGCCGTAGTCCAGGATCTGCTGGGTCCGCGCGGGGTCCTGGGTGCGCCAGCCCACGGATTCCGAGAGGTCCGCCACGAGCACGGGGCGCCCGCTCATGAAGCCCTGGGCCTGCGGGGTGGGCGCCGCGAACCGGTGGACCTCGCCCGCCCCGTACAGGGGGTGGTCGTCCCGGACGCCGCTGAGCGCGACCCGGCGCAGCTCCGGGGCGCCGGCCGTCGAGGGGCGGGGCTCCTCGCCGTGGAGGACGGGCTCGGCGAGATCGATGGTGGCGTAGTCGGAGAAGCGCGGGGAGGCCACCTGGGTGAGCTCGTCGGCGGTGGTCCGCACGTCCAGGGTCGTGCCGATGGCCACGCTCGCGTCGTAGAGCAGCCGCAGCCGCTCACGGGCGACCTCGGCCTTGCCGGCGAGCGCGCGCAGCTCCGTGGAGTCACGCAGCGTGGCGACGCTGCCGGGCGGGCCGCCCCCGCGGTCGGTGGGCCGGTTGTTGACGGCCAGCAGCCGCTCCCCGACGGGGATCACCTCGTCGGTGGCGACCCGGCGGGAGACCAGCAGTTCCGCCATCCGGGGGTCGAGGCCGAGGCCGTCTACGGCCCGGCCCTCGACGTCCTCGGGCAGGCCGAGGAGACGGCGGGCCTCGTCATTGGCGAGCATGACCCGGCCGTCCCCGCCGACGATGACCACGCCCTCGCGCACGGCGTGGAGCACGGCGTCGTGGTGCTCGTACATCCGGGTCATCTCGGCCGGGCCCAGGCCATGGGTCTGGCGTCGCAGCCGTCTGCTCACCAGCCAGGTACCGCCCGTGGCCAGCAGCAGCGCGATGGCACCGGCGACCAGCACCACGGGCAGCAGCCGGTCGGCGGCACTGCTCACACGGCTGACCTTCATCCCGGACGCCACCATGCCGACGACCCGGCCCCGGTCGGTCACCGGGACGACGACCTGGAGCTCCTCTCCGAGGGGGCCGTTGACCTCCTCGACGGTGACGTGGCCCTGGAGGGAGGGCCCGATGGTGCCGACGAACTTCTTCCCGATGAGCCGGGGGTCGGGGTGGGAATAGCGGATGCCCTGCCGGTTCATGACCACGATGAAGTCGACGCCGCCCTCGCGGCGGGCGTCCTCGGCCAGCGGCTGGAGCACGGCGGCCGGGTCGGGGCCACGCAGCGTGGACACCATGCCGGGGCCGTGGGCGAATGCCTCGGCGGCGGCGAGCGAGCGGTCGCGCGCCGCCTGGAATCTGTCACTCCGCGCCTGGAGCAGCAGGGTGACCGCCGCGGCCACGACGAGCAGCACGACGATCAGCACCTGCAGCACGAACATCTGTCCGGCGACGCTGCGGGTGCTCGCCACGGCGAACCAGCGGCCCGAGGGCCTCCAGGAGCGGCCCTGGCTTCGGGCCATACCCCATGTCTACCCTGCCGCCCCCCGCCGCGCGAACGGTACGCGGCCACGCCGGGCGCCCACCGGCCACGTACCGGCCGGTCCGGAGGCGGTCAGGCGCGCCCCGGCGCGTGTCGGGAAGCGCCGAGCGTCGTTGACCGTATTGGGCCCAATCGCCCTCCTGTCCCGCAATCGAGACCAAGGATCCGTGATGCGCCTCATCCGCACCGCAGTGGCCGCCCTCGCCGGCCTCCTCCTCGCCGTCGCGCTGCCCGGCAGCACGGCGTTCGCCGCGAACGGCCAGTTCCTCTGGGTGGGCCCGAAGGGGAAGGCCTACTCCATCCAGAACCCGCCGGACAACAAGTGCTACGACATGGGCCAGGAGGCCCGCGCCGCCCGGAACGAGACGAAGTCGCCGCTCGTCGTCTACTCCAAGAAGAAGTGCAAGGGGGACGCGACCCGGATCGCCCCGGGGCAGCAGGCGCCGCAGGGCGTCGGCTTCCAGAGCGTGATCTTCAACCCGCGCTGAGCCGACGCCGATGTAGCAGCCGACGTGGAAACGGCGTGAAAAACCGCCCCGACCGGCAGGTGCCGGTCGGGGCGGTGTGGCGTGCGTACGGCCGGACGGCGGTGAGCCGTCCGGGCCGGGCGCGTCAGGCCAGGGTCGCGATGGCCTCGTTGAAGGTCGCGGACGGGCGCATGACGGCCGCGGCCTTGGTCACGTCGGGCTGGTAGTAGCCGCCGATGTCGGCCGGCTGCCCCTGGACGGAGTTCAGCTCGTCGACGATCTTCTGCTCGTTCGCGGCGAGCGTCTCGGCGAGCGGGGCGAAGGCCTTGGCCAGGTCCGCGTCGTCGGTCTGCGCGGCCAGCTCCTGGGCCCAGTACAGGGACAGGAAGAAGTGGCTGCCGCGGTTGTCGATGCCGCCGACGCGACGGGTCGGGGACTTGTCCTCGTTGAGGAAGGTCGCCGTGGCGCGGTCGAGGGCGTCGGCGAGGACCTGGGCGCGCCGGTTGCCCGTGGTCTTCGCGAAGTGCTCCAGGGAGGGGACCAGCGCGAAGAACTCGCCGAGCGAGTCCCAGCGCAGGTAGTTCTCCTTGACCAGCTGCTGGACGTGCTTGGGGGCGGAGCCGCCGGCGCCCGTCTCGAAGAGGCCGCCGCCCGCCATCAGCGGGACGACCGACAGCATCTTGGCGCTGGTGCCCAGCTCCAGGATCGGGAACAGGTCCGTGAGGTAGTCGCGGAGCACGTTGCCGGTGACGGAGATGGTGTTCTCGCCGCGGCGGATGCGCTCGACGGACAGCTTGGTCGCCTCGACCGGGGACAGGACGCGGATGTCCAGGCCCTCGGTGTCGTGCTCGGCCAGGTACTGCTCGACCTTGGCGATCAGGTTGGCGTCGTGGGCGCGGGTCGCGTCGAGCCAGAAGACGGCCGGGTCGCCGGTGGCGCGGGCGCGGGTGACGGCGAGCTTCACCCAGTCCTTGATCGGGGCGTCCTTGGTCTGGCAGGCGCGGAAGATGTCGCCGGCGGAGACGGTCTGCTCCAGGACGACGTTCCCGGCCTGGTCGACCAGGCGGACGGTGCCGGTGACCGGGATCTCGAAGGTCTTGTCGTGGCTGCCGTACTCCTCGGCCTTCTGGGCCATCAGGCCGACGTTGGGCACGCTGCCCATCGTGGCCGGGTCGAAGGCGCCGTGGGCGCGGCAGTCCTCGATGACGGCCTGGTAGACGCCCGCGTAGCTGCTGTCGGGCAGCACGGCGAGGGTGTCGGCCTCCTGGCCGTCCGGGCCCCACATGTGGCCGGAGGTGCGGATCATGGCCGGCATGGAGGCGTCGACGATGACGTCGCTGGGGACGTGGAGGTTGGTGATGCCGCGGTCGGAGTCGACCATCGCCAGGGCCGGGCCCTCGGCGAGCTCGGCCTCGAAGGACGCCTTGATCGCGTCGCCCTCGGGCAGCGCCTCCAGGCCCTTGAAGATGCCGCCGAGGCCGTCGTTCGGGGTGAGGCCGGCCGCGGCCAGGGCGCCGCCGTGCGCGGCGAAGGTCTTCGGGAAGAAGGCGCGGACCACGTGGCCGAAGACGATCGGGTCGGAGACCTTCATCATCGTGGCCTTGAGGTGCACCGAGAACAGCACGCCCTCGGCCTTGGCGCGGGCCACCTGGGCGGTGAGGAACTCGCGCAGCGCGGCGACGCGCATGACGGACGCGTCGACGACCTCGCCGGCGAGCACCGGCACGGACTCGCGCAGGACGGTGGTGGAGCCGTCGTCACCCGCGAGCTCGATGCGCAGGGCACCGTCCTCGGCGATGATCGCGGACTTCTCGGTGGAGCGGAAGTCGTCGGCGTCCATGGTGGCGACGTTCGTCTTCGACTCGGCGGACCAGGCGCCCATGCGGTGGGGGTGGGTCTTGGCGTAGTTCTTCACCGAGGCGGGGGCGCGCCGGTCGGAGTTGCCCTCGCGCAGGACCGGGTTGACGGCGCTGCCCTTGACCTTGTCGTAGCGGGCGCGGATGTCGCGCTCCTCGTCGGTCTTCGGGTCGTCCGGGTAGTCCGGCAGCGCGTAGCCCTGCTCCTGGAGCTCGGCGATCGCGGCCTTCAGCTGCGGGATCGAGGCCGAGATGTTCGGCAGCTTGATGATGTTGGCGCCGGGCGTCTTGGCGAGCTCGCCGAGCTCGGCGAGGGCGTCGGCGACGCGCTGGCCCTCCTCGAGGTACTCGGGGAACCCGGCGATGATCCGGCCCGCCAGGGAGATGTCACGGGTCTCCACAGTGACCCCGGCCTGCGCGGCGTAGGCCTTGACCACGGGCAGGAAGGAATGCGTCGCCAGGGCCGGGGCCTCGTCGGTGTGGGTATAGATGATGGTCGAGTCAGTCACCGGGTGCTCCGCTCCACGTCTATAACATTGCTTGACATCAAGATATCTCGTACCGGGCGTCTCTTCGACAGGACCCCGTCCCCGGAGCACCGGGACGGGACGCGGCGTACCGCCGGGGCGGCACCGATGCCCACCCCGGCGGTACGCCGCCGGCCCGCCGCCCGGGAGGTCAGGCCCGGTCGCGGGCCTGCCGGCGGCGCGCGGCCAGGACGATCGCGGTGCCGCCGGCCGCCAGGGTGCCGGCGCCCGCCAGGGCCATCAGGGCGGTGCGGTCGTCGCCGCCGGTCTCGGCGAGCTGCCCGCCCTGGGCGGCGGGAGCGTTCGCGGCCTTCACGGCGGCGGGCGCTGCGGCGGCGCCGGGGTTCCCGTCCCCCGCGGCGGTGTGCGGGGCGGGGGCGGCGGCCGCGTGCCCACCGTCACCACCGTGCCCGGCATGGGAGACGGTCGACTTGTGGGCGTCGGCGGCGATCTGCTGCTCGCCGGGGGCGGCGGCGAGGGGCGTCTTCGCGTTCGCGGACCGGCCGAAGTCCACGTCGGAGCACGTGTAGAACGCCTCGGGGCTGTCCGAGCGCTGCCAGACGCTGTAGATCAGATGGCGGCCCGACCGCTTCGGCAGCGTCCCGCCGAAGACGTAGCTCCCGTTCCGCAGCGTCGGGTCGGTGACCTTGGCGAACGGCTTCGCCTCCAGGTCCGACCACTTCAGCGGCTTCTTCGGGTCGTACCCGTCCTTCGTGATGTACAGCTCGAACGTGCCGCGGTGGGGCGCGGTCGCCCGGTAGCGGAACGTGTGCGCGCCGGGCGCGAGCCGCGTCCCGGGCCAGTCCGCGCGCGGCAGGTCCAGCCCCCGGTACTTGGCGCGTCCGGCGCTACACAGTTTGCCGTCGGGAATGATCTGCCGGTGCCGGCCGGCGGCGGTGCCGATGTTGACCTCGTTCCAGTCGTACAGCGGCTGGGTACCGCCGGCCGCCACCAGCGCCTTGCACGCGGCCGAGCGCGGATGCTCGGGCCCTTCCGCGAAACAGGCCGCCACCCGGCTCACCGGGTCCGACATCGAACCGTGGGCGTCGGCCGGGCCGCCGGCCAGGAGCGAGAGCGCGAGCGGCCCGGCGGCGAGCACACCGACCCGTGCGGCACGGCGCGCGGTCGTACGACGAACATGCATGGGGGGTCTCCTTCGTGAAGCGGAACGCCCCGCACGCTAGCCGCGCCGGCCTGCGCAAACGCCCGCCAGAGGCGGTGACGGCCGATCCTTATGGCCCTCTTAAGGCGCCCCTGAGACGGCGCTCAGGCCGCGCGCCCCGGCCCCGCCGCCGGCGGCGGGCCGAGCGGCGCGGGTGGCCGTCGTTCAGGGCGAGCCACATGCGGACCTCCGTGCCGCCGAGTACCGAGCGGCCGACGCGGATGTCCCCGCCGGTCGACTCGGCGACGCGGCGGACGATGTCCAGGCCGAGGCCGGTGGAGCCGGGGCCGCCCGCGCCGTGGCCCCGGCGGAGGGCGGCGCCGGGGTCGGCGATGCCCGGGCCGGCGTCCGAGACGAGCACGATCACGGCGTCCTCGCCGTGGTGGACGTCGACCGCGAAGGCGGTGCCCTCGGGGGTGTGGCGGAAGACGTTGCCGAGCAACGCGTCGAGCGCGGCGACGAGTTCGGGGCGGGGCACCGGGACCCGGGCCGTCGCGCCGGCGCCGGCGAGCCGTACCGTGCGACCCTCGTCCTCGGCGAGCGCGGACCAGAAGGCCATCCGGTCACGGATCACCTCGCAGGCGTCGCAGCCGGGCGCGGGCCGCGCCTGCCGCTCGCCCCGCGCCCGGGCCGTGCGGATCAGCTGGTCGACCTCGCGTTCCAGCTGGGCGACGGCGGAGCGGGTCTGTTCGGCGGCCGGGCCGTCGCCGAGCGAGGCGGCGTTGAGACGGAGGACGGTGAGCGGGGTGCGCAGCCGGTGGGAGAGGTCGGCGGCCAACTCCCGTTCGTCCTCCAGGAGCCGTTCGATCTTGTCGGCCATGGAGTTGAACGACGCGGCGGCGGCCCGCAGTTCGGCGGGGCCGTCCTCGCGGACGCGCACCTCCAGCCGCCCCTCCCCGAGCGCGCCGGCCGCCTCGGCGAGCCGCTCGGCCGGGCGCACCAGGCGCGTCCCGAGGCGGTCGGCGACGGCGACCGAGCCGACGACCAGGCCGAGGCCCACCCCGGCGAGGATCAGCCAGGAGCCGGTGACACCGGCGCCCACCGCCTCGTGCGGCACGTACACCTCCACCACCGCGAACTCGCCCGCCGCGAGGGCCGTCGGCTGGAGCAGGACGTAGCCGCCGGGCACCGGCGCGACGGCGGACCGGCCGCTCCGGGCCGTCTCCACATCGCGCGCGGCTGCGCGGCCGCGGCCTATGCGGTACGCCTCACGGGCCCCCGCGCCGGCGGTGCCGCCCGGCACGTGGACGGCCAGCCGGCCCTCTCCCCCGGCCTGCGAGCTGGCGACCGCCCGTTCGAGCTGGCCTCGGTCGGTGGTGATGGCGAGCGCGGGCCGGATCTGGGCGGCGCGGCGCTCGGCGTCGGCGAACGCCCGGTCGCGCGCGAGCTCCCTGACCACCAGCCCGAGCGGCACGGCGAAGGCGAGCACCACCATCACGGTGACGGCGAGCGAGACCCGGATCAGCGCCCATCTCACGCGTGCTCCACGGCCGCCGGCGGCGCCTCCAGCTTCACCCCGACGCCCCGGACGGTGCGCAGGTAGCGCGGCCGGGCGGCGGTCTCGCCCAGTTTGCGCCGCAGCCAGGACAGGTGCACGTCGATGGTCTGGTCGTCGCCGTAGGACTGCTGCCACACCTCGGCGAGGAGTTCCCTGCGGGGTACGACGACGCCCGGCCGGCCGGCGAGGTAGGCCAGCAGGTCGAACTCCCGCCGGGTCAGGTCGAGTACGACGCCGTCGAGTTCGGCGTGGCGCCGTAACGGGTCGACCGTCAGCCCGCCCACCCGCAGCACCCTCGGCGGCTCGGGCTCGCCCGCCCCGCCGCCACCGCCCCCGCCCGCCCGGCGCAGCACGGCGGCGATCCGGGCCGTCAGGTGGGCGCCGGAGAAGGGCTTGACGAGATAGTCGTCGGCGCCGTCGGTGAGCAGGCGGACGATCTCGGCCTCGTCGTCCCGCGCGGTGGCCACGATGACCGGCACGTCGGTGATGCCGCGCAGCATCTTCAGCGCCTGCGCCCCGTCGAGGTCCGGCAGCCCGAGGTCGAGGACGACGGCGTCGAAGCCGACCTGCGCCACCTCCCGCAACGCCTCCAGGGCCGTGCCCACGCTGCGCACGGTGTGCGCGGCCTCGGTCAACTGGCGGATGAGCGCGGAGCGCACGAACGGATCGTCCTCGACGACGAGCAGTCTTGCCATGGGCCGCACCGTACGCCATACGGGTGAGGCAGCATGAGCCGGATGAGGCGAGGCATCCTGCACTTCCTGGCGTGGGCGCTGGCGACGGCGGTCGCCATGGCGCTGTCCTGGTACGGGGTCCGCACGGTGCTGACGGACACGGCCCACGAGCCGCCCCGCGCCCTCCCGGCCCCGGACCCCACCCCGCCCCCGTCACCCCCGCCGCTCCCGCCGCTGCCGCCGGCCGCCTCGGCCGTTCGGCCCTCGCCGTCCCCGCCGTCCCCGTCCCCGCCCGCTCCTCCGCCCGTCGCGGCCTCCCCCGCCGGCGGCGCGGTGCGGAGTTTTCCGGTGCGGGGCGGCCGGGCGGTGTTCGCCCTCGGGGAGACCTCGGCGGCGCTGGTCTCCGCCGCCCCGGACGAGGGCTGGCGGATGCGGGTGTGGAAGCAGGACGGCTGGATCCGCGTCGACTTCACGGCCGGCCCACGCGCCAGCTCGCTCTTCGTCACCTGGAACGGCCACCCTCCGCTGGTCCGCACGGTGGAGAACTAGGCGCCCGCGCCCCTTGCGGGGCGCGGTACGGCCTCAGCGCTTGGGGATCTCGTCCCACAGCTGCTGGGCGGTCTTCCCCGTGCGGGCGCGCCACCACTGGTCGTCGCCGTCGTACGAGCCGTCGTGCCCGGCGACGTTCAGCTTGCGCACGATGTCGCCGTCGTAGCGCGTGGCGACCTGGTTGAGGAAGTACGCCGTCGTCCGGTAGGCGTCGGTGTACTTGTCGGACGACCCGACGGAGGCGAGTCCGCCGTTCTCGAAGTGGTAGTTGCGCACCCAGTCGGCGACACCCTCCACGAAGTGCCCCGGGAGGACGCGGTTCTGCTGGATGATGTGGACCTGCTCGTGGATCAGGAAGCCCGTGTCGCCCGGGTTGCGGCGGACATAGTCGGGGTTGACGCTGACCATGTCGCCCATGGCGTAGGCCACCCCGGTGTTGGACCGGTCGAACACGATCCGGTACCCGGCGGGGGCCGCGTGGGCGTCACCTATGATCAGCGCGACCGTCTTGGGGAACCACGCCTCCAGGACCGGCTTCCGCTCCTCCAGCCAGCCGGCCAGGTCGGGGGCCTGCCCGGCGTCCAGGGTGATCCGCACGTCCTGGCCCGGCTGCGGCTGCGGCCGGGAGGTGCCGACGGGCACCAGTTCCCAGCGCTGCCCCGGGTCCCGCCCGTCCGGGCTCCGCAGCCCCAGCGCGATGCCCTCGCCGATGGCCGTCAGATAGCGGTCGCCCTCGTCGCCGCGCGCGGTCTTGACGCGGTACGAGCCGTCGCCGGCGTCCTCGAAGAGCCAGCGCTGGTTGGCGTCGCCGTGCTCGGGGAACAGGTGGGTGACCCCGGCGCTGAAGTCGTAGTCGAGCGCCATGCCGTGGCCGGGGGCGTGCGTGCCCCGGGTCAGGGCGGTCTCCAGCAGCCACGAGCCGTTCTCCTTGGCCCAGAAGACCCAGCTCTGGGCCTTGGAGCCGTTGGGCTTCCAGCCCTGGACGCGGTTGCCGGTGGTGATCTGGCTGGAGTTGACGTCGACGGTCAGGCCGTTGCCGGACCGGAGCGTGAACTCCTGGCCGTTCTGCGGTGTGGCGGGCATGCTTCCGTGCCTTTCGATAATGGGGGGTTGGTGGGGATTCAGTCGGTGACGCGGAAGCCGTGCTCCGCGCCCAGCTTCTCGAGGGTGGTCCGGCCGGGGACGCCGTCGGCGTCGTCGCCCTCGTAGCCGCAGCGGCTCTGCCACTCGGCGTAGGCGTCCCGTGTGCTGGTGCCGAAGGAGCCGTCCAGCCACTCGGCGGCCAGCAGGCCCTCCGCGCGCAGGGCGCGCTCGACGACGAGGACGTCGTCGCGGTGGGTGGTCGCGCCCTGCGGGGCGTCGGGGTCGGTCCCGGCGGCGGCGATCACGTTCGCGAGGCTGACGTCGGGGACGTCGGTGGCGTCATCGGCATCGTCGGCGTCGTCGCGCGCGACAAGACCCTCGCCCGGACCGGCGGCGAGGAGCGCGGACCGCGAGATGGCGCCCGGGTCCCAGTGGTCGTTGCCGGGGACGTTGGCGTGCCCGTAGTGGCCGCCCTCGTCGTGCCAGGTGTCGCTGTCGCGGCTGGTGGCCTCCGAGCCGTCGGAGGCGAGGTCGCCCGCCGGCCAGACGTCCGGGACGCCCCAGGAGCGGACGGCCTCCAGCAGCGCGGCGAAGTTCGGGCCCGGCTGCCAGTAGCCGGTGAAGGGCTCGCCCGCCCGGGCCAGCACCTCGACCTGGACGCAGACGCGGCCCGTGCGGTTGGTGCGGTCGTCGCCGTCGTTGCGCAGGGCGCGGGCGCTCTGGTCCAGCGGGCCGAACTGGCCGAGGCGGTCGGTCGTGGGGTCGTAGAGGAGGTGCGGCTCGGCGCCGATCTCGATCAGGTAGTCGGCCGTGGAGTCGAACTCCGCGTCGCCCGCGCCGCTTTCGGTGGTGTGCCAGACGACGCGGGCCGGCTCGTCGGGGGTGTCCATGTCGCCGCCGATGTCGCCTTCGCCCAGGCGTTCGGCACCGGGGATCCAGGTGATGCCCATGGGGGGTGTGCTCCTCGTGCTCGCGGGCGTGTCAGTTGGCGAAGGCCTGGGTCCAGCGGCCGCCGTTGCCGGGGGCGAAGCCGGCGCCGAAGCGGCTGTATCCCCGGCCCAGGATGTTGTTGCGGTGACCTTCGCTCTTCATGAGCATGTCCATGGCCTGGCGCACGTCCGTCACGGGCGCCGCGTTCTCGGCTCCGCCGAAGAGGTTCTGGACGCCCGCCTCCCGGAAGCGGTCGAAGAACGAACTGCCGTTCGAGCCGTTGTGGCCGAGGAAGTTGTTGCGCGCCTGGTCCTCCGAGTGCCGCTGAGCCGCCAGGGACAGCCGGTCGTCGAGCCGCAGCGGCGGCACGCCCGCCCTCGCCCGCTCCTGGTTGACCAGGCTCAGCATCAGCTCGACGGCGGAACCACCACCGCCGGGCTGGGGCTGGGGCTGCGGCTGCGGCTGCCCGCCGGCCTGCCCGCCCTGGCCGGAGGACGAGACGCTCTCCAGCCGCCACCGCTGCGCGTCGCTGCCGGAGTCGGACTTCCACACGCCCAGGAAGCGGCCGGCGCCGTCGGCGGTCAGGTAGGCGTCGCCGTCCTCCGTGCGCAGGCTCTTGAGGCGTACCCAGCCGTCACCGGCGTCCTCCAGCCGCCACAGCTGGTTGGCCTGCCCGTGCTCCTTGACCAGGTGGGCCCGCCAGTTGGAGAAGTCGTAGTCGAGGACCATCGCCTCGCCGGGGCCGTGGGTGCCCTGCGTCAGGCCCGTCTCCAGCAGCCACGAGCCGTCGGCCTTGGCCCAGAAGACCCAGCTCTGGGCGCGGGAGCCATTGGCCGACCAGCCCTGGATCCTCGTGCCCGGCGCCGTGCTGCTGTGGTCGACGTCGGCGACCACGCCGGTCGCCGAGCGGAGGACGTATATCTGACCGTTCTGCGGAGACATTTTCTCTGTGCCAACCGATCTTTGTCGCGGTGAATTGCGTTTCTGCTCCACTCATGTTGCCGAGGGCGGATCAACGGCCGATCGACAGGAAATAGGAGAATGCTCGACGACACGTTCACGATTCGTCGATTTTTTGTGTGGCATGGTGATCAACAGCGCGTCACCCCACGTCAGGGCGTGTCGGCGAGCATTCACCGAATCCAGGAGAGATAAACCATGGCCGGAGCCAGGGAATTCATCAGCGTCGCCCGGGAAGAGATCGGATACCAGGAGGGCTTTTCCGACGGGCACTGGGACAACGACAACAAGTTCGGCCGCTGGTACGGCATGAACGAAGAGGCGTGGTGCGGCATGTTCGTGAGCTGGGTCGCGGACCGCAGCGGGAACGGCGACATAGTGCCGCGCTACGCGTGGTGCCCGGCGGGTGTGGAGTGGTTCCAGGAGCGCGGTCGCTGGAGCGAGTACCCGGCCGTCGGCAGTGTGGTCTTCTTCGGCCCCGGCGGCGGCAACCACACCGGCATCTGCGTCGGCTACACCGACGACGAGATCACCACCATCGAGGGCAACACCAACGACTCCGGCTCGGCCGAGGGCGACGGCGTCTACCTCAAGACCCGGCCGCGCAAGTCCTCCTACGTCTATGGGTACGGCGTCCCGGAGTTCCCCGAGGGAGCCGTCGTGGCCGACCCCGACTGGAAGGGGCGCCCCGGCATCGTCCACTTCGGCGAGCAGGCCGACGAGTCCGACATCCCGGCCGGCGGCGGCGCCCCCGCGCCCCGCGAGGAGGCCCGGGAAGAGGAACAGCAGGACCGGGAAGAGGAACAGCGGGAGCCGACCGACTCCGACCCCCGCCAGGTCGTGATCGACGGCCTGGCCTACGGCCCGGGGAGCAGCGGCGAGCACATCACCCGCCTGGGAGAGATGCTGGTGCGGGCCGGCTGCGGCGCCTACCGGGTGGGGCCGGGCCCGGAGTGGACGGAGGCCGACACCGAGTCGGTGCGCCGCTACCAGCGGATGATCGGTGACACGGGGGCCGACGCGGACGGCGTCCCGGGCCCCCGGCAGCTGGCCCGGCTGATCGAGGAGTACGGCCGCTGAGCCGCGGGGCGGGGCATCGCCGCGAGGCGACGCGCCCCGCCCGCCGCGGCACCCCGCCGGATCACCGGCGCCGGTGCACAATTCCGGTCAAGGTCCAATAGCCGTAGTCCAGTTGAGACAAGCGTCAACTGTCCCCTCCCTCAACCATACGCAGGACAATCAAGCTTCCCGCACGTCCCGGGGCCATCGGAGCCGAGGCGAGTCAATGCGCCAACCACCTACTGGTCGTTGACGCCTGCCACACGCACATGCGTACGCTTCTCAATAATCCCGTTCCGCTTCAGCGGACCGGCGTGCGCGCGACACCGTTGGCGTTCGGCCCACTCCCCACGCTCGTGGCCCGGTGAACACGGAGGTCCGGCAGCTTGAAGACACATACCCACTCATGGCCCGCGTGGCCCAGGTACACCCCGCAGACCGAGGAGCGCCTGCTCGCGGCGCTGCGGTCGGGCCGCTGGACGGTCAGCGGCGCCTACACCGGCGAGCGGTCGTTCGAGGAGTCCTTCGCGCGGGCCTTCGCCGAGTATCTCGGCGCCGCCCACGCGGTCCCCACCTGCAACGGCTCGGCGGCGCTGACCGTCGCCCTGGAGGCGCTGGACGTCGGCCCCGGCGACGAGGTGCTCGTCCCCGGCATCACCTGGGTGGCCTGCGCCTCCTCCGTCCTGCGCGTCGGCGCGACCCCCGTGCTCGTCGACGTCGATCCGGACACCCTGTGCATGTCCGTCGCGGCGGCCGAGGCGGCGCTCACCCCCAGGACCAAGGTGGTCATGGCGGTGCATCTGTACGGGTCGGCCGTGGACCTCGACGCCATGGGGGAGCTGACCCGCCGGCACGGCCTGGCGCTGCTGGAGGACTGCTCCCACGTCCACGGCGCCACCTGGGACGGGCGTCGCCTGGGGAGCTTCGGTGACGCGGCGGCGTTCAGCCTCCAGCAGACCAAGCTCCTCACCTCCGGCGAGGGGGGCGTCGCGGTGACCTCCGACCCGGAGATCCACTCCCGCCTCTACCGCAAACGGGCCGACGGCCGCCGGCACCGGACGGGCACCCCGCCCGGTGAGCTGGAGCTGGAGGAGCTGCCCGGCGTGCAGGGGTACAACTACTGCATGAGCGAGTTCAACGCGGCCGTCGCGCTGGACGGGCTCGGCCGGCTCGACGAGGAGAACGACCGGCGCAGAGCCTCCATGCGGCGACTGGAGGAGCTGATCAAGGACATCGAGGGCGTGTACCCGCTCGTCCGGCCCGCCTCGCTGACCGCCGAGGCCGCCTACCAGTTCTGTGTCCGGCTGCGTCCCGAGGTGTTCGGCCACGGGGCCAAGCACAAGGTCGCCGCGCTGCTCTCCCAGCAGCTCGGGGCGCACATCGAGCCCGTCGACTCGGCACTGAACCGCAACGACCTCTACCAGCCGCTCAGTTCGGGCTGGGTCAGGGCCGGGGCCGCCCCCCGGCGGGCCCGGGAGCTGGACCCGGCGCGGTTCGAGCTGCCCGTCGCCGAGGCCGCGGGGGAGAACGCCGTCGTCCTCCCGCACTGGATGTTCCTCGCCCCGCCGGAGCGCATGGAGCTCGTGGCCGCGGCGCTGGAGACGGCCCGGACCCGGCTCGGCGTCGTCTGACGCCGCGCGGGGTCCACGTCCCCGGCAGCCCCGCCCCACGCAGCAGCCCCACGTAGAAAGGGCACGCCATGAACTCCCGTACAGCGCCGGGCGCCGCCGCCGTGCGCACGGTGACGGCGACCGGCAGCGGCACCCTCACCCAGGGCGACGCCGTCGATTTCCTGCACACCCTGCCCGACGCCACCGCCCGGCTGGTGGTCACCTCCCCCTGGTTCACCGGCCCCTTCACGCCCTCCTCCACCGACCCCACCAGCCCCGGCTTCGCCAAGTGGCTCGACCCGTTCGTGGCGGAGATCGCCCGGGTGCTCCGGCCCGACGGCAGTCTCGTGCTGGAGCTGGGCTGCTGCTGGGCCAAGGACGCCCCGGTGCGCACCGTGCAGAACTTCTCCGCGATCGCCGGCCTGCTCGCCGGCGGCGACTGGCACCTGCTCCAGGAGTTCTACTGGTACAACCCCGGCTTCCTGGACACCGACGTGGCGTGGTCCGACCGGCGCCGGGAGCGCTTCGACGACTGTGTGAGCACGTGGTTCTGGCTGGCCAGGACACCCGACGTACCGGTGGACGTCCGGGGGGTGCGCGGCTTCCAGAACCACCTCACCCGGGCGTACGGCAACTTCCTCGTCCTGGGCGACTCCGCGGCCGACGACCGCGGCCCCGGCGACGCGTCCGGCGATCCGTCCGGCGAGCGGGAACGGGCCCACGCCGAGCGCTTCCCGGTGGCGCTGCCCGAGTACTTCATCCGCCTGCTCACCCGGGAAGGCGAACTCGTCGTCGATCCCTTCGCCGGGACCGGGGCCACGGCCCTGGCCGCCGAGGCCACCGGCCGCGCCTGGGCGTGCAACGACTTCTCGGACGAGGCGACCGGGATCGCCGAGCGGCGCATCGACGCTTTACGAAGGTGATGGTGATGGACTCCCAGCTCCCTCCCCCGGCCCCGGCCGACCCCCGCGACCCTCATGGCCCCCACGGCTCCCACGACTCCCCGCCGCCCCTGACCGAACGGCACTTCTCCCTCGGGGACCGGCGCGTCCGGGTGCTGCTCGGGCACGACTGCCTCGACGACGTGGCCCAGGCGCTCACCGGACTGGACGCGGACCGCTTCGTGTTCGTCACCGACGACACCGTCCAGGGCGTGGTGGCGAGCAAGCTCGCGGGGGTCGTCGAGCAGACCGCGCCCGCCCTGCTGCTCTCCCACCCGCCCGGCGAGGCGCACAAGAACCTGGCCACGCTCTCCCGGTTCATCGACCTCGCCCTGGACTTCAAGGTCACCCGCCGCTCCGTCGTGGTGGCCGTCGGCGGCGGCATCCCCGGCAACATCGCCGGGCTGCTGGCCGGGCTGCTCTTCCGGGGCATCCGGCTCGTCCACGTCCCCACCACCGTCATCGCCGCCTGTGACTCGGTGATCTCGGCGAAGCAGGCCGTCAACACCGCGCACGCCAAGAACACCGTCGGGCTGTACCACCCGCCCGAGCTGATCGTCGTCGACTTCGGCGTGGTGGCCATGGGGTCCCCGCGCGACATGCGGTCGGGCACCTGTGAGACCGTCAAGAACGCGCTCGCCATCGACCCCGGCCAGATCCCCACCCTGCGCCGGCTGCTGCGCCCCCGGGCCGACTACACCGCCTCCGACCTGGAGGAGATCTTCGAGCTGAGCCTGGCGGTCAAGAGCCGGCTGCTGCTGGAGGACCCCCACGAGAAGTACTCGGGCGTGCTGCTGGAGTACGGCCACACCGTCGGCCACGCCCTCGAACTCGCCAGCGCCGCGCCCGGCTCGGGGGCCGTCCCCGTCAAGCACGGCGAGGCGGTGGCCCTCGGCATGGCCGTCGCGGCCGACGTCGCCCACCGGCTCGGCGCGCTGGGCACGGACGCCGTCGCCACGCACGAGGAGCTCATCGAGCGCGTCGGCGTGTGCCGCTGCCTGACCGCCGGGCTGGACACGGACACGGTGATGCACCACATCGGCTTCGACAACAAGCGCGGCTACGAGGCCCACACCTCCTCGGACGTGCCGATGGTGCTGCTGGGCGCGCTGGGCGTCCCGCTCGGCCTCGGCCAGCACTACCTCACCCCCGTCCCCCGCCGGGAGGTCCGGGCCGCCGTGGACGAACTGCTGCGCCGGGGCCGCGAGTGCGGCGGGGGCCACGACCGGGGGCACGATGCCCATGGCTGAGATCGTCACGGCCCGCGCCCCCCTGCGGATCTCCCTGGCGGGCGGCGGCACCGACATCCCCAGCTACTCCGCCCGCCACGGCGGACTGGTGATCGCCTGTGCCATCGACCGCTACGTCGGCGTCACCGTCCACCCCCGGGAGTTCCGGGGCCGGCTGCGCACCGCCACGGACTCCTGCGAGACCGTGGCGGAGGCGGCGCGGCACCCCGACCCCATGCTGCGGGCCTGCCTTACGCGCGCGGGGCTGCTCCGGGACCGCCAGGTCACGGTTTTCGGCGACGTGCCCAGCGGCAGCGGGCTGGGCGGCTCGGCGGCCCTGGCCGTCTCCGTGCTCCACGCCGCCTCCCACCCCCACGCCCCGGAGGCGGACGCGCTCGCGGAGACGGCGAGCCGGATCGAGATCGAGGACCTGGGCCGGGCCGTCGGCAAACAGGACCACTACATGGCGGCCCACGGCGGCGTCCGGCTGCTCCGCTTCGCCCCCTCCGGGCAGGTGGAGACCGAACGCCTCGACCTCGACCCGGGCGTGCGCGCCGAGCTGGAGGAGCGGCTGCTGCTCTTCTACACCGGCATCAGCCGCGACGCCGGGGACATCCTCTCCGAGCAGAACCGCCGTACCCTGGCGGGCCACGGCGACGCGCTGGAGCGCCTCCACGCGATCCGGCGCATCGCCGACGACATGGCCGACTGCCTGCGCAAGGGCGACCTCGACGGCGTCGGCCCCCTCGTCGAGGAGCACTGGCGGCTGAAGTCACGGCTCGGCACGCGTGTCAGCAGCCCCTGGCTCCAGGGCCTCCACGACCGGGCGCTGGCGGCCGGCGCCGCCGGCGGGAAGCTGCTGGGGTCCGGCGGCGGCGGGTTCCTGCTGCTGGTCTGCGCCCCCGACCGGCGGCAGGCGGTGCGCCGGGCCATGACGGGCGCGGGCCTTGTGGAACTGCGCTTCCGCTTCACCGAGCACGGCTCCCGGGCCGTCGCCCTGCCCCTGTGAACCACGCCCACCACCACACCACCGCTCCCACCGCCCCCATCGGCCACACGAACGCACACCGAGCGAAGGGCGATCCAGCCGTGCTGGTCACCGTCGTCACCCTCACCCGAAACCGGCCCCACCTGCTGGAGCGCGCCCTGCGCAGCGTCCAGCGGCAGGACCTCGACGCCCCCTTCCGGCACCTCGTCGTGATCGACGACTGTCACGAGACCTATACGTTCCTGCGCTCCCGCGAGCCGCTGCCCGCCAACGTCCGCTGGCTGCTGGCCGGGCGCGGCCCCGGTGACGTCTCCGGGCCGGGACGCTCGGCACGGCTGCGCAACATGGCCGTCCGCGCGAGCCGCGCCCCCTGGATCGGCTTCCTCGACGACGACAACGAATGGGAACCGGACCACCTCAGCAGCCTGCTGGAGTGCGCCGGGCGGACCGGCCACCGCGCGGTCCATTCCCACCTGCGGATGCTCAACGCCGACGGCAGCCCCTATCTGGAGCCGCGCGAGCCCTGGGCCCGCGACCCGGTGGAGGGCCGCGCCCAGTGGGCGCGGATGCGCGCCAAGGGCGTCGTGTCCCCAGGCGACTGTGTGCGGCGGGACCGCCTCGACCCGCCGGGTACGGAGGATCCGGTCGTCTCCGTCGACACCGGCGAGTGGCTGCTGGCCCGCGAGCTGCTCCTGGAGGTGCCCTTCCGGGACGTCTACGACGCCCACGACGAGGCCGAGTCCATCGGCGAGGACGACAAGCTCGCCATGGACCTCCGCACCCGCGCCGAGCCGGTGTCCTGCACGGGAAGGGCCACCCTGCGCTACTACCTCGGCGGCTACTCCAACAACTTCTCCCTCCCCTTCGACCCGACCTTCTCCTGGCGGGACTCCGGGGAACCCGAGGCGGTCCGATGACGTACCACATCGAGAACGGAAGGGTGGTCACCCCCGAGGGGTGCGAGCTCAACGTCGCCCACCACTGCAACCTCGGCTGCGCCTCGTGCAGCCACCTCTCCCCCGTCTTCACCAGGTCCTTCATCGCGCCCGAGACGGCGGCCCGCGACCTGGCCCTGCTGGCGAAGTCCTTCCGGGCCCAGTTCGTGAAGGTCCTGGGCGGCGAGCCCCTGCTCCACCGGGAGCTCGTCACCATCCTGGACTCGGTGCGCGCCAGCGGCATCGCGCCGCGCATCGTCGTGTGCACCAACGGCATGCTGCTGCCGCGCATGCGCGAGGACTTCTGGGCGGCGGTGGACGAGGTGGAGATCTCCGTCTACCCCGGCAAGGAGATCCCCGAGGAGAAGATGGCCCGCGTCCGCGAGCTCGCGGCGGACCACGGGGTCACCCTGACCCTCCTCCACTACTCGCACTTCCGCTACTCCTACTCGGAGTTCGGCACCGGCGACGAGCGGCTGGTGCGGCGGATCTACTCGACGTGCCAGATCGCGCACGTGTGGCGCTGCCACACCGTGTTCGAGGGCCACTTCTTCAAGTGCCCGCAGTCCGTGTTCCTCCCCCGGGTCCTGGACGACGTCGCGGACCCGTGGGAGGACGCGCTGGAGATCACGGACGACCCGGGGTTCGCGGACCGGCTGCTGGCCTACCTCCGGTCGCCCGAGCCCCTGCGGGCCTGCCGCAACTGCCTGGGCAGCGCCGGGCGGCTGATGCCGCACGAGCAGCGCACCCGGCGCGACTTCCGGCTGCCGCAGCGGCACCCCACCGAGGACCTCACCGACCGCGCGTTCCTGGAGCTGCTGGACCGCACCCCCGACGCGGACGACGGCTGCGCCGTGGACAGCGCGGCGGAATGGCGCTCCCGGCTGAGCGGGACCGCCGCGGGCCCGGCCTCCGCCTCCACCACCCACCACACCCCCGAGGGGACCTGATGCGAGCTCTGGTGACCGGCGGCTCCGGCTTCATCGGCCGCCATGTGGCCCGTCGCTTCCACGAGGAGGGCCACGAGGTCCTCGTCGTCGACACGCGGTGGACGCCCGACGACCCGTTCCCGGGTGCGGCGCTGAGCGTGACCGCGCGGCGGGAGCTGACCGACCTGTTCGCCTCCTGGCGGCCGGACGTGGTCCTCCACCTGGCGGGCGTCGCCGACGCCCGCGCCGTGCTGGCCGACCCGGTGACCGCGATGGACGTCAACGTCACCGGCACCACCGCGGTGCTCGACGCCTCGGCCTCCTCCGGTGTCTCCCGCGTCGTCCTCGCGGGCAGCTGCTGGGTGTACAACGCCATGCGGATCGAGGCGATCGACGAGGACGAACCGTTCCTGCCCACGGGCGCGGGCCACTTCTACACCACATCGATGATCGCCAAGGAGCTGCTGGCCCGCGACTACGCCCGGCTCCACGGCCTCGCCTCCACCGTCCTGCGCTACAGCCCCATCTACGGCCCCGGCATGTGGCCCGGCCTCGTCGTCTCCGCGTTCCTGCGCGCGGCGGCCGAGGGCCGGGAGCTGACGGTCTTCGGCGACGGCACCGAGCGCCGCGCGTTCCTCCACGTCCACGACCTCGCCGACGCCTTCCACCGGGCCACGGCGCCCATAGCCGCGGGCCAGGTCTACAACCTGGAGGGGCCCGAGATCCTCACCACCGGGGAGCTCGCCGAGCGGGTCTCCGCGCTGTTCGGCGGGGTGCCCATCACCTACCGCGAGGAGCCCACCCGGCGCGGTGAGCTCGTCTACTCCCAGCGCTTCGTCTCCACCGCCAAGGCCCGCGCCCAGCTCGGCTGGGCCCCCAGGATCACCATCGACGAGGGGCTGCGCATGGAGCTGGAGCACCGCACCGACCGCAGCGGCACGGCGGAGGTGGGCGGCCGATGACCGAGGCGCGGGTGGTGCCCGTCAAGCCCGACTTCCCGGCCGAGGACATCGCCGAGGTGCTCGCCGCCGTGCGCACCGGCCTGGAGACCGGGCAGCTCACCCAGGGCGCGCAGGTCGAGGCCTTCGAGGCGGAGATGGCGGCCTACACCGGCGCCCGGCACGCGGTCGCCGTCGCCTCCGGCACGGCCGCGCTGGTCTGCGGGCTGCGGGCGCTGGCCGGCGAGGCCGGCGGCGAGGTGCTCGTACCGGCCAACTCCTTCTACTCCACGGCCGCCGCGCCCCTGCTCGCCGGGCTGCGGGTGCGGCTCACCGACGTGGACGCCGCCACCCTCGCGCCCGGCGTCCGCGAGCTGGAACAGGCCGTCACCGACGCCACCACGGGCGTCCTGATCGTCCACATGGGCGGCATCGTCACCCCGGACGTCGAGGACATCGCCGACTGGTGCGCCCGGCGCGGGCTGTGGCTGTTCGAGGACTGCGCCCACGCCCACGGCAGCCGCCTGGACGGGCGCCACGCCGGGACGTTCGGCGCGGCCGGGGCGTTCTCCTTCTTCGCCACCAAGGTCATCACCTCCGCCGAGGGCGGCATGGTCACCACCGACGACGACGAACTCGCCCGGCTCGTCCGCCTGTACCGCAACCTGGGCAAGCCCGAACCCTGGCGCAGCATCCACACCGTGCTCGGCGAGAACGCGCGGATGAGCGAGCTCCACGCCGCCGTCGGCCGCACCCAGCTCCGTCGCCTGGACGCGTTCCTGGCCGTCCGCGACCGGCTCGCCCGGCGCTACACCGACGGCCTGGCCGGGATGCGCGGCGTCCGCCCGCTGCTGCCCGGGCACTCGCCGGCGAGCTGGTACAAGTACGTCGTCGTACTGGACCCCGGTGTGAACAGGCAGCGGCTGCGGGAGCGGATGCGGGACGCCGGGGTGCAACTCGGTGGCGAGATCTACGAGATGCCGCTGGACGCCCAGCCGGTGTTCGAGGGCCGGTTCCCGCCCGGGGAGCACCCCGTGGCCGCGGACCTGTGCGCCCGGCACATCTGCCTGCCCCTCCACACCCGCATGAGCGACGACGACACCGACACCGTGCTGCGCGCCCTCGACAAGGCCCTCGCCGAGGAGGACGTGACCCTGCCCCCGAGGCACTGACGGAAAGGGAACCCCTGTGCCCGCCCTGTCACCGGAAGAGCTGTACCTCTTCGACACCACCGGATTCCTGGTCGTGCCGGGCGCCTTCGACCCGTCGGAGGTCACCGGCCTCCGCGCGGAACTCGACCGGCTCCACCCCGTCGACCCCGGCTTCGCCAACACCCGGCGCTACGACGACCTGCCCACCACCAGCGAGCTCTTCGCGAAACTCGGCCGGGACGAGCGCATCGTCGGCCGGGTCCGCGAAGTGGTCAACCAGCCGCTGCGCATCCTGGAGGGCTACGCGCTGCGCCGCGGCCGGGACAGCGTGCTCTACCTCCACGGCGGCAACTCCGAACTCCTCGACCTCGACGGCGGAACCGTGGGCCGCGACCTGTCGATCACCCACACCTACCACGACGGCAAACTGTTCTGCCCCTATGTAAAAGCCCTGATCTACCTCAGCGACATCCGCTCCCCCGAGGACGGCTCGTTCTGCTACATCCAGGGCTCGCACAAGGCCAACTACCCCCTGCTGCGCCACCGCGCCGAGCGCGGCGAGCGCGCCTCGCTGATCGACGAGGGCTTCCCGACTCTCACCGACGTCTTCGTCGGCGCCGGCGACCTGCTGATCCTCAACGAGGCGCTGATGCACGGCACCCGCCGCAAGCGCACCCCCGGCGACCGCCTCCTGGCCGCCTTCGGGTACGGGCCGACCTACATGGCCGACTGGAGCGAGTGGAACGGCGAGACCGGCGACCTGCGCGGCACCGGATACGTCGACCACGACGTCGAAGAGGACTTCGTCCGCTGACCCCTTAACGACCGTGGTGTCCACCGCACCCCGGCGCTCCCCGACACGATTGCAGGTACGCAGAGATGACGCAGGACTCCACCGCCGCCGGCCGACCGGCCCGTGGCCCGTGGGACGAGTACCTGGACACCGCGGGCCCCCTCCTCCAGGCCATGGGCGACCAGGTGCACCGACTGATCAGCGAACTCGACGAGGTACGGCGCGACGGGGCCACGGTCTATCTGGCGGGCAACGGCGGCAGCGCCTCGGCCGCCTCCCACCTCGCCCAGGACCTCCTCAAGGGCACCTCCGCCGAGCAGAACCCGCCGCTGCGCGCGATCGCCCTGACCGACAACCTGTCCATGCTCACCGCCTACGCCAACGACTGCGGGTACGAGAGGGTGTTCGTCGAGCCGTTGCGGCTGATGGCCCGCCCCGGCGACCGGCTGCTGGTGATCAGCTGCTCGGGCACCAGCCCCAATGTGGTGGCCGCGGCCCGGTGGGCCAAGGAGGCCGGGCTGCGGGTGATCGCGGTGACCGCGGGCACCGGAGGCATCCTGCGCGACCTGGCGGACGCGGAGGTCAACGCCCCCACCAAGGACGTCGGCATGGCCGAGGCCATGCACAGCATGATCTTCCACTTCGTCACCCAGTCCCTGCGGGACAACAGCGGCAGCACCCCCCACTCCCACCAGGGCTGAGAGGTCTCCCATGCGTGCAGCAACGCTCAACGGCCCCCGCGACCTGACCGTCGGGACCGTACCCGACCCGGTGCTCCCCGAGGGGTGGGCCCTGGTCCGCGTCGCCTACAACGCGATCTGCGGCAGCGACGTCTCCTTGTACAACGACGTGTGGCACGGCGCCGCCCTCCCGGCCGTACCCGGCCACGAGTGGAGCGGTACGGTCGCCGAGACCCGCAGCCCCCTGGTGTCCCCCGGGGACACGGTGGCCGGGGACATCGCGCTGACCTGCGGGCACTGCCCGTGGTGCCGTGCGGGGCAGGTGGTGATGTGCCCGGAGCTGCGCGAGTTCGGGTTCACCGACCCGGGCGGCTGCGCCGAGTTCATCGCCGTGCCCGCGACGAACCTGGTGCGGCTCCCCCCGGAGCTCGACCTGCTGGCGGCCACGCAGACGGAGCCGCTGGCCGTGGCCCTCCACGCGCTGGACCGGGTGCGGCTGGAGGCCGGGGAGAGTGTCGCCGTGCTGGGGTGCGGCGGCATCGGCCTGAACGTGCTCCAGGCGGCCCGGGCGTCCGGCGGCCGGGTCGTCCTCGCCGTCGACCCGGTCGAACGGCGCGCCTCCGTGGCCGGATCCCTCGGCGCGCGGACCGCGCTGTCGGACGCCGAGGAGGTCGCCCGGTGGATCGAGGACGTGGGACCCGCCGGGCTGCCGGACGTCGTCCTGGACGCCTGCGGCGAACCGGACGCGATCCGGCTCGCCACCGAGCTGGTGCGGCCCGGGGGCCGGGTCGGGCTGATCGGCTACAAGGTCGGCAAGCGGGTCGAGATGCCGGCCGCGCAGTGGCCGCTGAAGCTGATGTCGACGATCGGGGTGATGGGACCGGGCCGGTTCATGCGCCGGGCGGCGGACCTGCTCGCGGACGGTGCCGTGCGCACCGACCGGGTCATCACCCACGTCCTGGGGCTGTCGGAGGCGGACAAGGCGTTCCGGCTCGCCGACCAGCCCGGCCCGGACGTGATCCGGGTGGCGATCCGTGCCGACGGCTGAGCACGGGGCGGGAGGGGAGGGCGGCAGGGGTGGCTGAGCTGCGCACGGATCCGCTGACCGGCCTCACGGTGGCGGTCGACGGCCGCCGCCAGGCCCGGCCCCGCGCGCGGAGCGCGGACTGCCCGTTCTGCCCGGGCGGGCTGGAGGCGCCGGAGGAGTACCGGGTGCGGCGGTTCCCCAACCGCTGGCCCGCGCTGGACGGGGGCCGGTGCGAGGTGCTGCTGTACGCGCCCGAGCACGGCGCCTCCTGGGCGACGATGGGAATCCAGCAGGCGGTCCACGCGGTGGAGTTGTGGAGCGGGTGCACCGAGGAGCTCGGCGCGCGGCCCGATGTGGGGTACGTCCTGCTCTTCGAGAACCGGGGCGCCGACGCGGGCGCGACCGTGGACCATCCGCACGGGCAGGCCTTCGGCCTGCCCGGTGTCCCGCCCGCCCCCGCGACACAGCTGGAGCGCAGCCGCGCGCTGGGCCGCTGCGCGCTGTGCGAGGGGCCGGCGAAGGAGCTGGTGGTGGCGGAGGAGGGCGGCTGGCGGGCGTGGGTTCCCGAGGCGCCGCTGTTCCCGTACGCGCTGCGGCTGGCGCCGCGCGTCCACCTGCCGGACCTGCCGGGCGCGGGCGCGGCCGGGCGGCGGGAGCTGGCCGCGCTCCTGACGAGGGTCCTGGGCGGCGTGGACGCGCTGTTCGGGCGCCCGGCGCCGTATCTGCTGTGGGTCCACCAGCGGCCCGTCGACGGCGGGGAGTGGCCGTGGGCGCATCTGTATCTGGAGATCAACGTGGTCTGGCGGGCTCCGGGGACGCCCCGGTACATCGCGGCGGGGGAACTGGGCAGCGGGATGTACTTCACGCCGCTGGAGCCGGAGCGGGCCGCCGAGACGCTGAGGGGGGTGTGATGGCCCGGCGGCGGCGCCCGCCCCGGCCGGGCCGGCGTCCGTCCCCGGGCGCCGGGCGCCCGGGGACGGCGGGGTCAGGAGGCCAGTTCCGTCAGCTGGTCCACGAGGACCGCGATGGGGTCCGGCGGGATCTGCTTGCGGACGGCCACGGCCGCGCGGCGGCCCATCTCCTGCCACTCGCCGCGCGCCCGCCAGGCCCGTTCGAGGGCCTCGTCGAGGCAGGCGGCGGCCGGGGCGGCCGCGACGAAGCCGGTGACCCCGTCCTCGAGGAGTTCGGCGTTGCCCGCCACGTCGCTGACGATCGCGGGCCGGCCGCAGAGCATCGCCTCGATGATCACGGTGGGCAGGCCCTCGGCCCGCGAGCACAGGACCAGGCCGTGGTGCTCGCGCCAGATCGCCTCGACGTCCGTGGTGTACCCGGCGAACTCGACGTTGTCGAGGGCGAACCGGTCGCGCAGGTTGCGCAGCACCCACGCGTGGCTCCCGGAGCCGAACAGGGAGACGGTCAGGGGGCGTTCGCGCCACTTGGGGCGGGCGAGGACCTCGAAGAGCACGTCCTGGCCCTTGCTGATGGGGTCGAGCCGGGCCGGGCAGGCCAGCCGCAGCGGCTCGGCGTCCCCCGGCCACGGCGGGGCCGCGTCGTAGTCGACCTTGAAGTGGCAGCGGACCACCCGGGCGTTGGGCAGGCGCGTGCCGACCTGGCGTTCGGTGATCTCCCGGTTGGCCTCGGACACGAAGAACGACGCGCGGGCCGCGCCGTAGGCCACGGCCAGGCGCTGCGCCACGTCGTCCGCCGGCCATTCGAAGTCGGCGGCGGAGTTGGAGTAGGCGACGTACGGGTAGCCGCGCGTCCGGCACTCCTCCATCCAGCCGAGCCCCTCGTAGTTGTCGCCCTGGGACACGACGACGAGGTCGGGGCGGACCTTGTCCAGGGTGCTCGACCGGTGTTCGGACCAGGGGAGTTGATGGACGGGGCGCAGGTCGTAGGGGGGCTGCTCCCAGCGGCGGTGGACGACGACCCCGGCCCGCTCGGCGGCGGCCAGCTCGGCGGGGACCTCGTCCCAGCCCTTGACGCTCGCGTGGACCTCGGCGCCCCGGTCCGTCCAGTGCCGCGCGGCCAGCGCCCAGTTCGTCTCGCTGGGACCCCATGGCGCCGTCTCGTTCGCGGAGACGAAAAGAATACGGAGTCGTGCTCGATCGGCGGTGCCCATTCTCGCATTGCCTCCATTCCGGCCCCCTTGGGGAGCCGAAAAGACCATAACAGTGAAAGCGGGTCACGCAGAAGTGCGCACTTTCTTTCTGGACCGGGACGGCACCTTGAATGCGAAGCCGCCCGAAGGCCGTTACATCACGGATCCCGCGGAGCTGGTCCTGCTGCCGGGTGCCGCCGGGGCCGTGCGCGAACTGAACGCGAGCGGACGGCGCGTGGTGCTCGTGACCAACCAGCGGGGCGTGGCCAGGGGCCTCATGACCAGCGCGGACCTGACCGCCGTGCACGCGCGGCTCGCCGCGCTGCTGCGCGCGCACGGGGCGTTCCTGGACGCCGTTTACGTCTGCCCGCACGAGGTGGGCGCATGCGACTGCCGAAAACCGCTGCCCGGGCTCCTCAAGGCGGCCATGCGGGATTTCCCTGACATCGACCCGGCGGATTCCGTGACGATCGGCGACTCCGAGTCGGACGTTCTGGCGGGCCGGGCGGCCGGCACCGGAACGGTTCTTCTCCAGGGCCCGGGAAAACCGCCGGACAATACCTCGGCGGACCTTGTCGCAACGGATTTACGAACGGCCGTGGGGCTTCTGCTCATGTCGTCGAAAAACGGTTGCGTCTCGAAAGGCGGTCGCGTGTGAAGATCCTGGTGACCGGCGGCGCCGGTTTCATCGGCAGCGTGGTGACGCGCCGGCTCCTGGAGGAGGGGCACCGGGTCGTCGTCCTGGACGACCTGTCCACCGGCTTCGCCGACGCGGTCCCGCGCGGCGCCGAGCTCGTACGGGGCACGATGGCCCGGGCGCTGGACGTCCTGACCGGCCACCGGGGCCCGTTCGACGCGGTGCTGCACCTCGCCGCGCGGGCCCTCATCGACGACTCGGTGCGCCACCCGGAGCGGTTCTGGCGCAACAACACGGTGGAGAGCCTGACCCTGCTGGACGCCGTCCTGAGCGCGGGAGTGGGACGGCTCGTCTTCTCCTCCACGGCCGCGGTCTACGGCCAGCCGGAGCGGGTGCCGATCGAGGAGAGCGCGCCCACCGTGCCCACCAACCCGTACGGCGCGTCGAAGCTCGCCGTCGACCTGGCGCTGGAGGCGTACGCCCGGGCCCACGGTCTCGCCTCCGTGAGCCTGCGCTACTTCAACGTGGCGGGCGCGCTGGGCGATTCGGGCGAACGGCACGAGCCGGAGACGCACATCATCCCGCTGGCCCTGGACGCCGCGCTGGGCGGGGGCGGGGAGTTCGCGGTGTTCGGCGACGACTACCTGACCCCCGACGGCACCTGTGTACGCGACTTCATCCACGTCGCGGACATCGCCGACGCCCACCTGGCCGCGCTGGCCGGCGCGGTCCCGGGCGAGCACCGTGCCTACAACCTCGGCAACGGCAGGGGCTTTTCGGTGCGGGAGGTGCTCGACGCGGTGGCCCGGGTCACCGGCCGGCGCGTACCCACCCGGCCGGCGGCTCGGCGCCCGGGCGATCCGGCCGTGCTGGTCGCCTCCGGCGAACGGATCCTGCGCGAACTGGGCTGGAAGCCGGCGCGCCCGGGCCTCGACGGGATGATCGAGGACGCGTCGCGGTTCCGCCGGGCGCGCCCATGACGGCCGCGCGCCCGACGGAGGGGTTCCGCTTCCGCTACCGTACGTCCCACAGGAGCCGGGCCAGCTCCCCGATGTCGTCGACGCCGGAGAGGTCCAGGGGCACTTCCTCCAGGACGTCGAAGTCATGGAGGAAGGTGAACCGGAGCATGTCCTCGGCGAAGGTGTCGGTCACCTGCCATTCCGCCCCTTCGAGCAGCGCGGCGAGCAGTCCACGGTCGGCACGGAACGCGTTGAGGTGCAATTGGACGAGGCTGTACCGGGGGTCGCCCGCGTATACGTCGGTGAAATCGATCAGACCGGTCACCGACACGTTCCCCGCATCGACGAAAAGATTGGTGCCATGCAGGTCGCCGTGCACGAATACGGGTTCGACGCCGTCGAGCAGGGCGTCGACGGGGGGCAGGAAGTCATCGACCGCGTCGAGCAGTCGCGGGGAGAGGTAACCCCATTCCCGATGGTCCTCGACGGTGGCCGCGCGGCGTTCCTCGAGCAGTTCGGCGAAGACCGGGGAATCCGGTCGCAGCGCTCCGCCGCCGGTCAGCGGAACGGAATGCAGCCGGCGCAGTACCGCGCCGAACCGCCGGGCCAGCGCGAGCCGCGTCGGCCGGTCCGCGCGCGCCGTCGCCTCCCGCCACGTCAGCCCGGGGGCCGCGGCCATCACCAGGTACGGCCACGGCCAGCCGTCACCGCCGGGGAACAGCTCGCCTCGCCCCAACAGCGGGGGAACCGGCAGACCTTGGCCCGCCAGCACTTCATACGCCTCGGCTTCCGAGGCGTAGTTCTCCGGGCCGCACCAGTGCTCGCCGTAGAGCTTGACGACCGCGCCGGTGTCGGCGATCAGTACGGGGTTGGTGCTCTCCCCCGGGACCCGTAAGGCCCCCGGGGCGGGGAGGCCGACCGCGGCCAGCGCCCGCCGGCCCCAGGGCTCCCAGAATTCCAGGTCGTTCCGGAGTTTCGCGTAGGTTTCGTCCGATGTAATTTCCATCGGCTGTGCGGGGTATTTATTGGGCACAGCATTCTCAGGCACGGCAGGTCCCCGATTTCTCCGCGTGTGGCGATTCTCTGCGTGTGGTGATGCCCTATCGAATTCGGTTCAGGATAACATGGTCGGCCTGCCGGGCAACGGTGAAGCCCGGCCATTCGACCCGTCATTGCGAGGTGTGCGCATTGAACGTCGAGGGCGCCCCGATCCCGACGAACGCTTCCTCTCTCGCCGTACTCCGCCGGCTCGGCCCGTATTTACGGCCGGTATGGCTCCCCGTCACCGGGGCGGCCGCCGCCACATTCGGAGCCCTGCTGTGCGGGCTCGGCATTCCCCTGGTGGTGCAGCGCGTCATCGACGGCCCGCTCGGCTCCGGCGACTTCGGCCGGCTGCCCTGGCTGATCGCCCTCGTCGCCGTGCTCGGCACGGCGGAGGCCGGCCTGTTGTGGGCCCGCCGCAAGCTCATCGCCCGCCCCACCGCGCTGGTGGAGTCCCGGATGCGGGCCGACCTCTTCGCCCATCTGCTCCGGCTGCCCGTCGCCTTCCACGACCGGTGGCAATCCGGCCAGTTGATGTCCCGCGCGGTCAACGACCTGGTGACGCTCCGCAAGTACCTGGCCTTCGCGGCGGTCTTCCTCGTCGTCAACTCCCTCACCCTCGTGGTGGGCCTGGGCATCCTGTTCACCATCGCGCCCGAACTCGCCCTGGTCGGGCTGATCAGCGCGGCGCCACTACTGCTGATCACATACTTCTACGAGACGAGCTACAAGAAGGTGGCCCGCCGGGCGCAGGACCAGTCCGGGGACCTCACCACCATCGTCGAGGAGACGATGCTCGGCACCCGCGTCATCAGGGCGTTTGGCCGGTCCGCCGAGCGCACCCGGCAGTTCGTGGCCCAGGCCCGCCGGCTGCGGTCGACCGAGCTGCGCATCGTCCGCATCCTCGGCGGGCTGTCGACCGGCCTGCTCATCCTGCCCGAACTCGGCATCGCCGGTCAGCTCGCGGTGGGCGGCTGGGGCATCGCCGAGGGCAGGCTGACGCTGGGTCAGCTCGTCGCCGCGATCACGATCAGCACCTATCTCCGCTGGCCCACCGAGTGCATCGGCTGGGCGCTGTCGGAGACGAGCACGGCCGCCGCGGCCTGCGACCGCTACTGGGAGATCAGGGACTGCCCGCCGACGGTCACCGACCCCGCCCGGCCCGTCTCCCCGGCCCGCCCCGCGCGGGGCCGACTGCGTTTCGAGAACGTCCACTTCCAGTACCCGGACCAGCCGCGCCCGCTGCTGCGCGGCGTCGATCTGGAGGTGCGCCCCGGCGAGACGATGGCGCTCGTCGGCGCGACGGGATCCGGCAAGACCACCCTGGCCGCCCTCGTCCCCCGGCTCGCGGACGTCACCGCGGGCCGCGTCACCGTCGACGGCGTGGACGTCCGGGACATGCCCCTGGCCGAGCTGCGGGCGATGATGGGCTGCGCGTTCGAGGACGCGCTGCTCTCCTCCGCCTCCGTGCGCGAGAACGTCGCCCTCGGCGTCCCCGCCGCCTCCGACGCGGACATCCGCGCGGCGCTGCGGGTGGCCGGCGCCGAGGGGTTCGTCGACGCGCTCCGCCCCCACGGGCCGGGCACCCGGATCGGCGAGCGCGGCATGTCGCTGTCCGGCGGACAGCGGCAACGGCTCGCCCTCGCACGCGCGGTGCTGCCCCGGCCCGCCCTGCTGGTGCTCGACGACCCGCTCTCCGCACTCGACCTCCACACCGAGGCGGAGGTGGAACGGGCGCTGCGCGAGGTGCTGCGCGACGCCACCGCGCTCGTGGTGGCGCACCGGCCGAACACCGCGCGCATGGCCGACCGGGTCGCCGTCCTGGCCGACGGCCGCGTCCTGGCCGTCGGCACCCACCAGGAGCTCCTGGGCTCCTGCCCCCACTACCGCACCCTGATGGCGACCCCCGGCGAGCCCGGCGCCGCGCAAGCGGTAGGGGCCGATCCGCGGCCGGCCGGCAAGGCGGTGACCCCGTGAGCGACACCACGTACGCCAAGCCCGACGAGCAGGCCCCGGACTTCACCGGCGCCCTCTCCGCCGAGGACGCCCCCGTCCTCGACAAGGCCACCCAGGCACGCGTCCACGCCCGTTCGCGGAAGCTCCTCGGCTCCCTGCTGCGCCCCTGGCTGCGCCGGTCCCTGCTGGCGCTGGCCGCCCTCGTGGCCGAGAACCTCGGCCAGCTGGCCGGGCCGCTGCTGATCGCCCGGGCCATCGACGTCGGGGTGCCGGGGGCCGTCGCGGGGCGGCCCGGCGCGCTCGTGTGGTGCGTGGCCGGCTTCACCGCGTGCGCCCTGGTCGCCGCCGGGGCGCGCTACGGCTTCTTCCGGCTGAGCGGGAGCGTCGGCCAGGCCGTCCTGCTGGACCTGCGCACCCGCATCTTCGAGCACGCGCAGCGGCTCCCGGTGGCCTTCCACGACGCCTACACCTCCGGTCGCGTCGTCTCCCGGCTCACCTCGGACGTCGACGCGGTGCGCGACCTGGTGGAGACGAGCCTGGACGGCCTGCTGACCTCGCTGCTGTCGGTGGGCGGCATCGCCGTCCTGCTGCTGTGGCTGGACCTGCCGCTGGCCCTGGTGGTCCTCGGGACGTCCGTCCCCCTCGTCCTGATGACCCGCTGGTTCCGCGAGCGGTCGCGGCAGGCGTACCGCAGGGCCCGCAACACCGTCGCGGAGATCCTCGTGGAGCTGGGCGAGACGCTGGGCGGCATCAGGGCCGTCCAGGCGTTCCGCGCCGAAGCCCGCGCGGCCGACCGGATGAACCGGCTCAACGACGACTTCCGCGACGCCCACACCGACGCCCTCCACGTGGTGGCCCGGTACACGGCGGGCGTCCGGCTGGTGGGCAACGTCTGCCTGGCCCTGGTGCTCGCCATCGGCAGCTGGCGGGTGGCGAACGACACCCTCCAGCTCGGCGTGCTGACCGCGTTCGTCCTCTACCTCCGCAAGTTCTACGACCCGCTGGACGAGCTCGCGACGTTCACCAACAAGTACGCGGCGGCCGCCGCGGCCCTGGAGAAGATCTCCGGCTTCCTGGCCGTACGGTCCTCCGTGCCCGAACCGGCCGCTCCCGCCGCCCTCGACGCCGACCGGCCGGGCCGCGGCCGGCTCCGGCTCCGGGCCGTGGAGTTCCGCTACACCCCGACGGGCCGGCTCGTCCTCCCACGCCTGGACCTCACCGTCCCCGCCGGGCAGACCGTCGCCCTCGTCGGGGAGACGGGCGCCGGGAAGTCCACCCTGGCCAAACTCCTCGCCCGGTTCTACGACCCGACGGCCGGCGAGGTGCTGCTGGACGGGGTGGACCTGCGGGACCTCGCCGAGGGCGACCTGCGCCGCGAGGTGACACTGCTGACCCAGGAGAACTTCCTGTTCAGCGGCACGGTCGCGGAGAACGTCGCGCTGGCCCGGCCCGACGCGACCGACGCCGACATCCGCGCGGCGGCGGCCGCGGTCGGCGCCCACGCGTTCATCGAGGCGCTGCCCGACGGCTACGACACGGACGTCAGCAAGCGCGGCAGCCGGCTGTCGTCGGGCCAGCGCCAGATGGTGGCCCTCACCCGCGCCTTCCTGGCCGACCCCACCGTGCTGCTGCTGGACGAGGCCACGTCCAGCCTGGACATCCCCACCGAACGCGCCGTGCAGGCCGCCATGGCCAAGGTGCTCGCCGACCGCACGGCCCTCATCATCGCCCACCGGCTCTCGACGGTCCTGGCCGCCGACCGCGTCCTCGTCATGGACGCCGGCCGCATCGTGGAGGACGGGCCGCCCGCGCGGCTCATCGACGCGTCGGGGCCGTTCAGCCGGATGTACCGCACGTGGATCGCGGCGGTGGGCGAGGATTGACGCTGCCGGAGCGGGCATGCCGGGCATACGATGCCCGGCATGCCGACGCTCCACCTCCTGACCGGCGCCCCGGGCGCGGGGAAGTCCACGCTGATCGCGCACCTGACGGCGTATCCGCTGGTCGCCGTCGACTTCGACGAGCTGATCGAGCCCATCGGCGAGCTGCTGGGCGTGGACGTCAGGTCCTCGGCGGCGAGCCGGGTGTGGCCCGGCTACAACAAGCTGTGGGCGGAGATCGTCGCCCTGCTGCTGCGCGGCGACCGGCCCGTGCTGGTCATGTGCCCGCTGGCACCGGACGAATGGCGGCGCGCGGCCTCGGCCGCCTCGGCGGCCGTGCCGGAGGCCGCCGCCTGGGCGCGCCTCGACTGCTCCGACACCGACCGGCGCGCGCGCCTCGCCGCGCGCGGCTGGGACGACGGCCGCATCGAGGACGCGGTCGAGGACGCGGCGGAACTCCGCCGCGCCGTCGACCGGGAGTTCACCACCAGCGGCCACTCGGCGGCGGGGACGGCGGCGGCCCTGGCGAAGTGGGTCGGCTGCTGAGCGGCCCGAAGGGGCGGGAATGGATCGGCTGCTGAGCGCCCCAAAGGGGCGCGGGGCAGTGTCGATCTGCGGCTACCGCCGCGTGGGCGCGACCAGCCACGACGCGCCCGCACACGACGTCACGCGGACCCCGTCAGCTCCTCGATCGCCTTGAGGGCCTCCCCGGCTCCGTCCTCGCTCCCCATGAGCCGCGCAGCCGACGCCGCGGCCCGCGCATACGCCCCCTCGTTCGTCACCCGGGAGAGCGCGTCGGCGAGCCGCTCGGCGGTGAGCGAGGGGAAGGGGATCGGCCCCGTGGCGGCGCCGAGGGCGGCGAGCCGTCCGGCCCAGAACGGCTGGTCGCCGGTGACGGGCACGGTGACCGCCGGGACCCCGGCGCGCAGCGCGGCCGCCGAGGTGCCGGCCCCGGCGTGGTGGACCACGGCGGCCAGCCGTGGGAACAGCGGGGCGTGCGGCACGTCCCCGATGGTCAGGACGTCGTCGCCGTCGGCCGCGAGGCCGGCGCTGCCGGACTGGAGGATGCCGCGCAGCCCGGCGCGGCGCAGAGCGCGCACGGCGATCTCGCTGAGCCGTTCCCCGTCCCCGCTCGCCATGGACCCGAAGCCGATGAGGACGGGCGGGGATCCGGCGTCGAGGAAGTCCTCCAGCTCGGTGGGCAGCGGTTCGGCGGGCTCGTGGTGGGGCCACCAGGTCCCCACGACCTTCAACCCGGGCCGCCAGTCGGCGGGGCGTGGCACCAGGGCCGTGCTGAAACCGTGGAGGACGGGCCAGTCGGCCTGTTCCTGCCGGCGGCGCATGGCGGAGGGGGACAGGGGCGGCAGCTGAAGGCGGTCGCGCAGTTCGCCGGCCGCCTGCTCGTAGAGGCGGTCGACCATGCGGAGGGCGAAGCGTCCGGCGGCGCGGTTGGCGAGGCGGCCCAGTGAGCGGGTGCCGGTGACGGCGGGCGGGAAGTCGCCGGTCGGCGCGGTGGGCTGGAGGTACACGCCGAGGCTCGGGGTGCCGGTGGCCTCGGTGAGGTGCCAGCCGAGCGGGGCCGTGGTGGCCGAGAGCAGCAGCAGGTCCGTGTCGTCGCCCACCACGTCGGCGAATCCCCGGCCCAGTTCGGTGACGAACGCGGCGGCCGTGCGCATCAGATCGCGTCTGCCCGTACCGGCGCCGCGCCCCCGCGTGTCGGCGGGGAGGCCGCGGAATTCCAGCCCGGCGGCGCGTACGAGGTGGGCGTAGGCGTCGGTGGCGGCCAGTGTGACGTCGTGCCCGGCGCGGCGCAGCTCGGCGCCCAGGCCGGTGTAGGGGGCGACGTCGCCGCGCGATCCGGCCGCGGCGATCAGGATCCTCATCGATGCTCCTCGGAGAGGGAGGGGGTACGGCCGCCGTCGTGACGGGCGGCATTGGCGTGGACCGCCCTGCCCACGTAGGCGGCCAGCCCGGGGCGCTGCTGTGACGGCGGTACGACCAGGGCGAAGGCGCGCGGCTCGCTGACGAAGTCGTCCGCGATGCGCCGGTGCATGTCGACGGGGCAGGAGGTGAACCAGCGCGAGATGTGCAGCCGGTGCTCCTCGGCGAGGTCCATGGCCCGCTCGCCGTCGCTCGGCTCCCCCTCGTCGAAGGCCGCGAGCAGCTCCGCGCGCCAGGCGGCGGCCTCGCCCATGAGCCGCCGCCAGTCGTCCTTGGTGTGGGCGGCGGCGCGCGCCATCGCCTCGCGCCGGCCGTCGGAGTGGGCCCACTTCAGCTCCGCCTGTGTGGCGTAGCTCAGATCGAAGGTGATCTCGCCGAAGACCTCGAAGCGCTCCTCGGGGGTCAGGGCCACCCCGGTCTGCTGCACCTCGATGGCCCGTTCCGCCACCTCGGCCAGCCGCCGCAGCCTCTCGATCTCCTCCCCGAGCCGCCGCTGCCGGGCCCGCAACTGCTCCAGGGCGTTGGCCTGCGGGTCCTCGAGGATCGTGGCGATCTCGTCGAGGGAGAAGCCGAGCTCGCGGTAGAACAGGATCTGCTGGAGCCGGGCGAGGTCGGCGTCGCCGTAGAGCCGGTACCCGGCGGGGCTGCGCTCGCTGGGCGAGAGCAGCCCCGCCTTGTCGTAGTGGTGCAACGTCCGCACCGTCACCCCGGCGAATGCCGCGACCTGTCCCACGGAGTAACTCATCCACCTGCCCTTTCGTCGGCGTCCAGCCTCGGGCCTGACGTAGGGGGAGGGTCAACTCGGGTGGGTGGTGCCCTGGAGCGGCCGGCGCTCGCGGGTCAGTACAGGGCGTCGCCCATCGGGGAGTCCTCGCCGACGACGTAGGCGCGGATCGCCGCCAGGTACGCGGCGCGGGTGATCCGCCCGTCGCCGTCGGTGTCGAGCGCGTCGAACGCGGCCTCGGCGTTGCCGGGCGGGTTGTTGAGCGCGGTGCGCAGGGTGGTGAACCCGGGCCGGTCCAGGGCGCCGTCCCCGTCAGCGTCGACGAGGTCGAACAGCGAGCCGAGGGCGTACTGGCAGACGTTGTCGAACTTGTCGCCGTCCACCCACGCGTCGTATTGGTCGAAGGTCAGCCGGCCGTCCGCGTCGGCGTCCATCACCTCCCAGGCCTTGTGCCCCTTCGCGCGGGCGGTGACGACGAGCGGGTCGTCCTCCGAGCGTCCGGTCGCCTCGACCACCCGGTCGATGCGGGAGAGGTAGTCGTGCGCCGAGATGACGCCGTCCCCGTCCGCGTCCATCATGGCGAAGACGCGCCACGTGGGGGTGGGGGCGGCGGCTGTGGTGGTCGTACGGTCCAACGCGGTCTTCCTCCTGCTCGCTGCGGAGCGACGAGAGTTCGTCCCGTCGTGCATACCCAGCGAACCGCGTGTCCCATGCGGCCGCGGCCGGGCTCGTTTTCCCGCCAACCGTCGCCGTGCCGGACTCGCTTCCCGATCTTCTGGGAAAGATCCTTTCCATGTCCGATGTCCCCCGCGCCGATGACGTGGTCCTGTCCGACTCCCCCGCGCCGCCGCCCTACAGGTGGCGCTGGGCGGCGCTGTGGGTGATCCTCGCCGGAGAGGCGATGGACATGCTCGACTCGCTGGTGGCCACCATCGCGGCGCCGTCGGTCCGGGCCGAGCTGGGCGGCGGGGCCGGCGTCACCCAGTGGCTGGCGGCCGCCTACGCGCTCGCCATGGCCGTCGGGCTGATCACGGGCGGGCGGCTGGGGGACGTCGTGGGGCGTCGCCGGACGTTCCTGATCGGCACGGCGGGATTCACCGGCGCCTCGCTGCTGTGCGCGGTGGCCGTGTCGCCGGGGTTCCTGATCGGGGCGCGCGGGCTCCAGGGGCTGTTCGGGGCGGTGATGATCCCGCAGGGGCTCGGCATCATCAAGGAGATGTTTCACGGCCGGGAGCTGGGCAAGGCGCTGGGGATGTACGGACCGGTGATGGCGCTGTCCTATGTGGGCGGTCCGGTGCTGGCCGGCTGGCTGGTGGGCGCCGACTGGTTCGGGGCCGGCTGGCGCATGGTCTTCCTGGTCAACCTGCCGCTCGGGGGGCTGGCGTTCCTCGGCGGGTGGCGGTTCCTGCCCGCGTCGGCCCCCACGGCGAGGACCAGGCTGGATCTGGTGGGTGCCGCGCTCGCCTCGGCCGCCGCGCTGGCGGTCGTCTTCCCGCTGGTCCAGGGGCGCGAACTGGGGTGGCCGATGTGGGCGTTCGTGTCGATGACGGCCGGAGTGGCCCTGTTCGGGGCTTTCGGCTGGTACGAGGACCGGGTGTCACGCGGTGGCGGTGACCCGTTGGTGGTGCCGGGGCTGTTCCGCAAGAGGGCCTTCTCGGGCGGTCTGGTGACCGGCGCGGCGCTGTTCGCCGCGGTGGCGGGGTTCTCGCTGGCGCTCAGCCTCTATTTCCAGTCGGGGCTGGGTGCTTCGCCGCTGGAGGCGGGGCTGGCCGTGCTGCCTTGGTCGGCCGGTACGGTCATCGGTTTCGTGGTGGTGCAGGTGCTGGACAGCGCGGGGTCGCTGCGCCGGTACGGGCGCGCGCTGGTGCGGACCGGCGTCGTGGTGATGGCACTGGGTGCCGGGGCGTTCGCCTGCGCGCTGCGCTGGGCGGGCGCGCACGTCACGGTGTGGCAGGGCGCGCCCGCGCTGGCGGTCGTGGGGCTGGGGTTGGGTCTGGTGATGGGCCCGTTCTTCGAGACGGTGCTGGGCACTGTGGAGCCGCACGAGACGGGCTCGGCCGCCGGGACGCTGACGGCGGTACAGCAGTTCGGCAGCGCGCTGGGCAGCGCGGTGCTGGGCACGGTCTTCTTCTCCGCGCTCGCCGGCCGGGGCACGGGCGCGACGGGGACGGACGCCTCCGGGACGGCGGCCCGCCTCGACTGGTCACGGGCCATGGAGATCACTCTGGGCGCGGAAGCCGGGCTGCTCGCGATCACACTCGTCGCGTCCTTCCTCCTCCCCGCCGAACCGGGCGTAACCCCGACCGGTCGGCTGACCGGAAATGATGTTGGTGATTGACAGACGGAAGAGAACCGTCCAGTCTCGTTCAGCCGAACAGCCAGCCATAGCCTGACTATTGGCGTTAAGTCCCGCAAAACCTCTTGATTATGGTCGATTTACGACACAGGGAGCCGCTTCATGCTGCCCACGATGCCGCACCACGAACGTGAACTTTTCCTCGCCGAGCCGCGCGTCGGCGTGCTGGGCGTCACCGACCCCCGGGGCGAACGCGCCCCGCTGCTGGTGCCGGTCTGGTACCACTACGAGCCCGGAGGGGAGGTCGTGGTCCAGACCGGCCGGGAGATGGTGAAGACCAAGCTCCTGCTGGAGGCGGGCCGCTTCAGCCTCTGCGCCCAGGACGACAACCGCCCCTACCGGTACGTCAGCGTCGAAGGGCCCGTCACCTCGGTCACCGACCCGGCCGACCCCGAGATGCGCGAGGCCATGGCCCACCGCTACCTGGACCCCGAGGAGGCGCGCGCCTACCTCAAGGCGACGGCGCACCAGCTCCAGGGCGACATCACCTTCCGCATGCGCCCGCGGCACTGGCGCACCGCGAACTTCGCCGCTTTCGCCGCCGACTTCGCCGAACAGGGCAAGAGCGACTCCGACGGCTGAGCCCCACTCCCCCACCCACCACACACCTCACACGGCACGGACGACATGACACCCACACCCCCCGAAACAGAACGAACAGGTCTCCATGACAGACATCGACGTTTCCGCCCGGCCGGCTCCCACCGCCCGCCCCGGGGCGGCCGGCGCGAGCGGCACGCGCGATTACCCGCGTGACCGGAGCCTTCCCGAGCTCTTCGAGGAACAGGCGGCGGCCCGGCCACAGGCCCTCGCCGCCCGGCACGGGGACCGCACCCTGACCTACGGGCAACTCGGCGCCCGCTCCGACGCGCTGGCCGCCCACCTGCTCGACCGGGGCGTCGAGCCGGGCACGCCGGTGGGCGTGTGCGGCAGCCGTTCCCTGGAAGCGCTGGTCGCGCTGCTGGGCATCCTCAAGGCGGGCTGCGCCTACGTCCCGCTCGACGAGGACCTCCCGCCGGCCCGGCTGCGGGCCATGGCCGAGGACGCCGGGCTGCGCGCGGCCGTCGTCCTGCCCGGCAGCGCCGACCCGGTGCGCGGGCTGCCCGTCCGCGTGGAGTTCGACACGTCCGACACGGTCGAGCACGCCGTCGACCGTCCCCGGGGCACCCGGCACGCCGCGGACCCCGCCGACTGCGCCTACGTGGTGTTCACCTCCGGCTCGTCCGGCCGCCCCAAGCCGGTGGCGATACCCCACCGGGGCGTGGCCCGTCTCGTCCTCTCCGACGGCGAGTTACCCCCGCCGGGCCCCGGCGACGGCGTGCTGCACGCCTACGGACTGTCCTCCGACGCCTCCACCATCGAGATCTGGGGCGCGCTGCTGACCGGCGCCTGCCTGGTCCTGGCGGACCGCGAGGAACTCCTCTCGCCCACCGCCCTGGAGGAACTGTTCCGCGCCCGGGGCGTGACCGTCGCCTACCTGACGACCAGCGTCTTCCACCTCGTCGCCCGCACCCGCCCCCAGGCCCTGGCGCCCCTGCGCTTCGCCTCCGCCGGCGGCGAGGCGATGGACCCCCGCCTGGCGAACGAGGTACTGGCCGCCTGCCCCGGCACCACCGTCGTCAACTTCTACGGCCCGACGGAGAACTCGGTCGTCTCCACCGCGCACGTGGTGCGCGAACTGCCCGCCGACGCCACGCACGTCCCCATAGGCCGCCCCTTCGGCGCCACCGTCTGCCACGTCCTGCGCCCCGACGGCACGGCCGCGGCACCGGGCGAGGAAGGGGAGCTGTACGTCGGCGGGGACGGACTGGCCCTGGGCTACCTCGGCGATCCCCGCCTGACCGCCGAGCGGTTCGTCGACCTGCCCGCCCACCAGCCGCACGGGCCGCTGTACCGGACCGGCGACCTGGTCGTCCGGCACGCCGACGGGCTGCTGGAGTACCGGGGACGGCTGGACCGCCAGGTGAAGCTGCGCGGTGTGCGCGTCGAGCTGGACGAGATCGAGGCCCGGCTGCGGGCCCACCCCGAGGTCGGCGAGGCCGTCGTCCAGCTCGAATCCGGCGCCCTGACCGCCTATGTCACCGCCGCCGCGCCCGGCGGCCCCCTGGACCTGCCCGGCATCCGCGCCTACTGCGCCGAGTGGCTGCCGCCCCAGACCGTCCCGACGCTGGTGGCCATGGACCACCTGCCGGTGACCAGCGGCGGCAAGGTCGACCGCGCCCGGCTGAAGGCCCTCGCACCCCGGCCCCGGGGAACCGGGGAGCCCGGCGAGGCCGACCCGTCCAAGGTAGAGGGAGTGCTCGACGCCCTCGCCGAGGTGTGGCACCAGGTGCTCCGGGTACGCCCCACCCCCCAGGACGACTTCTTCCGGCTCGGCGGCGACTCGCTGCTCGCCTCCGAGACCGTCACCCGCACCCTCGCGGTGCTGGGCCTCGACGCCGCGCTGGGCTCCGCCCTCATCAGGGCCCTGCTGGCGGCGCCCACCCTGGAGGGCTTCGCCACGGCCGTCCGCGAACTGCGCGGCGGCGCCGGCGGCCCGGCGCGGAACGAACCGGCGGTCGACTTCGAGCGCGAGAGCGAGCTCGGCTTCGAGCTGCCGCCCGCCCAGGGCCCGGCCCCGCGCCCCGAGGACCCCCGGAACGTCCTGCTCACCGGCGCCTCCGGGTTCGTCGGCGCCTTCCTGCTCGACCGGCTGCTGCGCATGACGTCCGCGCGCGTCCACTGCCCCGTACGGGCGTCCGGCGCCGCGCACGCCGACCGGCGGGTGCGCAACACCCTCGCCCGCTACGGGCTGAGCCTCGACGAGGCCGCCTGGCGGCGAGTGGAGTGCTTCCCCGCCGACCTGTCCGAACCCGGTCTCGGCCTCTCCCCCGACCACGCCGCCGAACTGTCCGGCAGCCTGGACCTGATCGTGCACAACGCGGCCCGCGTCAACTTCCTCTACCCGTATGAGGAGTTGCGCTCGGCCAACGTCGAGGGCACCCGCAGGGTCGTCCAGCTGGCGGCACCCCGCCGCGTGCCCGTCCACTTCATCTCCACCGTCGCCGTCGTCGCCGGATTCGGCACGGCCGGGGTGGACAAGGTCGACGAGGACATGCCGCTGGCGCACGCCGACGGGCTCACCATGGGCTACGCGGAGAGCAAGTGGGTCGCCGAGGAGGTGCTGCGGCGGGCGGCCGAACAGGGCCTGCCGGTGGCGGTGCACCGGCCGTACGAGGTGACGGGCGACCGGGTGACCGGCGCGTGCAACACCGAGACGGCCATCTGCTCCCTGTTCAAGACGATCGCCGAGACGGGCCTGGCCCCCGACATCGAGCTGCCGATGGACTTCGTGCCCGTCGACCACCTCGCCGAGGCCGTGGTCCACATCGCCACCCGCCGCCCGGCCGGCTGGCGGGTCCACCACCTCACCAACCCGCGCCCGGCCATGCTCTCCGACGTCCTGGACCGGATGCGCGCGGCGGGCTTCGCGATCCGCACGCTGCCCTACGACCAGTGGGTGGGCGAGCTGGTGCGCCACGTCGCACGCAACCCGAAGAGCGCGACGGCCCCGTTCGTCTCCCTGTGCGTGGACCGCAGCCGCAACGCCGACATGTCGGTCAAGGAGATGTACCTCAAGGGCGTCTTCCCGGTCCTGGGCCGCCGCAACGCCGAGGAGGCCCTGGACGGCAGCGGGCTGGACTGCCCGCCCGTCGACACCGCGCTGCTGGACCGGTACCTGGAGTTCTTCTTCTCGTCCGGCTACATCCCGCGCCCCACCCCCGGACACCCGTCGCTTCCCGGAACGGAGCACACAGCATGACCGAGCCCGAGGACCTCTCCACGCTCGTCCAGGTCCCGGCCGTGGAGCCGGGCACCGCCGGCCCGCCGTGCGGCTACGCCCGGCTGCGCGCCGAACAGCCCGTGGTCAAGGCGGAGTTGCCGAACGGCGAGACGGGATGGCTGCTCAGCCGCTACGAGGACGTGCGGGCCGCCTTCGCCGACCCCCGGCTCGTCCGGCCGCTGCTCTCCGCCTGGCCGCCCCGCGAGGGCCCCGACGCCCCGCCGCCGTGCCTGCCGACGTTCCTGGAGATGACCGGCGAGCACCACGAGCGGGTACGGCGCACCGTGCTGCCGCTCTTCGGCAGGCGCCGCCTGGAGTTCATGGAGTCCCGGATCCGGGCCATGGCCGGGGAGCTGATCGACGCCATGGTGGCGTCCGCCGACGGCGGCACGGCCGACCTGGTCGCCGCCTACGTCGATCCGCTGCCGCTGCGCGTGCTGTGCGAGACCACCGGGATCCCGCACGAGGACCACGGGATCTACCTCCCCCACACCCTCACCCTGCTGGGCGCCGCCGGGCTGTCGATGGACGAGGTGCTGGCGGCCCTGTACGCGCTCCAGGACTACGCCGAGGACCTCATCTCCCGCAAGGAGAAGGAGGGCGAGGGCGAGGACTACATCCACCTCCTGCTGGCGGAGAGCCGCCGCCCGGACGGCGGGATGACCCGGGACGACGTGGTCAGCTTCGTCGTCACCATGCTGATGGCCGGCTACAAGACCAACATCCAGCACACCGGCAACGCGCTGTTCACCCTGCTCACCCACCCCGACCAGCTGACGGAGCTGCGCGAGTCGCCGCAGCGGATGGGCACGGCGGTGGAGGAACTGCTGCGCCACGTCCCGCTGATGAACGCCATCAACATCCTGGTCGCCCAGGAGGACTTCACCCTCCACGGGCAGCACATCCGGGCCGGGGACGCGGTCATCCCGGTGCCCGCCTCCGCCAACCGCGACCCCGCCGCGTTCACCGACCCCGACCGCCTGGACCTGACCCGCGCCCCCAACGCGCACGTCGCCTTCGGCCACGGGCCGCACGCCTGCACCGGCGGGCACCTGACCAGGCTGCAGCTCTCCATCGCCATCGAGGTGCTGCTGGAGCGGCTGCCCGGCATCGAGCTCGCCGTGCCGGCGGAGTCGATCCCCTGGGACGAGTCCACCCCGCTGCGGGCCCCCGCCCGGCTCCCGGTGCGCTGGTGACGCACCCCTCCGACGAAGTGACGACCGGACGAGAAAGGCCCGAGACAGTGACCGCACCGAACGCGGAGCTCCCCCACTACCCCTTCAGCACCGAGGGCGTCCGTCTCGCCCCCGAACTCGACGAGCTGCGGAGCCGCTGCCCGGTGGCCAGGGTCAGCACCAACTCCGGCGGCGAGGCGTGGCTGGTCACCGGCTACGAGACCGCCCAGCACGTGCTGCGCGACCGGAAGTTCGCCCGGTCCGTACTGGCCGACCCCGAGGGCCCCACCCAGGACACCCCGATCCTGGCACCCGAGCTGCTGGACGCCATGAACCACCTCCAGCAGGCCGGACTGCGGGACGAGGTCCTCAAGGCGCTCGGCCGCAACCAGCCCGAGCTCCCCGCCGACTGGGTCGCCGAGGTCACCCGTGAGGGCCTGGACGCCATGGTCCGGCAGGGCAGCCCGGGCGACCTCCAGCGCCACTTCGCGGAATGGGTCGCCGCCCAGTGCATGTGCCGGGTCCTCGGGCTGCCCTTCGAGGACCACGAGTGGCTCGCCGTACGGGCCGACCTCGACCTGACCATGGTGACACCCACCCACGAGGAGCTCGCCCGCAACTGGGAGGAGATCCGGGTCTACATGCACGAACACATGGCCGCCCGCCGCCCCGGCCGGCCCCGCGGCCTCGCCGACCGCCTCGCCGACCTGAACGCGGAGCGGCAGGGGCTCACCGACAAGCAGCTGTCGAACATCGTCTCCGTCCTGTTCGTCAGCGGTTACGAGGACTTCGCCAGCTTCCTGGGCGTCGCGGCGCTCACCCTCCTCCAGCGCCCCGAGGCGATGGACGCCGTGCGCGCCCGCCCGGAAACCATGCCGCAGTGCGTGGAGGAGCTGCTGCGCCACAGCGTCGTCCTGGGCAACGCCATCCCCCGCTTCGTCACCGAGGACACGAAACTGGACACGGCGGAGGTACGGCGGGGCGACCTCGTCCTGCTCTCGCTGGACGCGACCAACTACGACCCCGCCGCCTTCCCCGACCCCGGCACCTTCGACCCCACCCGCTCCCCCAACCCCCATCTCCGCTTCGGCTACGGCCGCCACCACTGCCCGGGCGCCCACCTGGTCCGCCGGCAGTCCGAGACCGCCTTCGGCGTCCTGCTCGACCGGCTGCCGGGCATCCGCCTGGCGGTACCGGTGGACGAGGTGCCCTGGCACCCCAACCGCATGGCGATCATGCTGGCGGGGCTGCCGGTCACCTGGTAGCGAGGCCGGGGGCTCACACCTCGGGAGCCCCCGTCTCCGTCAGCTCGCCGTCGGCCAGCCGCAGCCACCGGTCGACGCGGATCTCCCACAGGAACCGTTCGTCGTGGCTGACCACGACGAACGCGCCCTGGTAGGAGTTCAGCGCGCTCTCCAGCTGGCCCGCGCTGACCAGGTCGAGGTTGTTCGTCGGCTCGTCCAGGAGCAGCAGGTGCGGGGCCGGTTCGGCGCACAGGACGCAGGCCAGGGTGGCGCGCAGCCGCTCGCCGCCGGAGAGCACCCCGACGGGCAGATGGGCGCGGGCGCCCCGGAAGTGGAAGCGGGCGAGCAGGTTCATCCGCTCGGCCTCGGACCGCTCCGGGGCGTACTCGGCGAAGTTCTCGGCGACCGTACGGTCCGGGTCGAGCAGGTCGAGGCGCTGCGAGAGATAGGCGACGCGCCCGTCGGCCCGCTTGACCGCGCCGCTCTCCGGGGCCAGGCCGCCGTCGAGCAGCCGGAGCAGGGTGCTCTTCCCGGCGCCGTTGGGGCCGGTCAGCGCGATGCGTTCCGGGCCCCGGATGGTCAGGTCGAGGCCGTTCCCGGCGAAGACGTCCTTGCCGCCGAGCCGGACGCGGAGCTGTTCGCCGAGGAACAGGTTGCGTCCGGCGGGCACGTTGGTGTCGGGCAGGTCCAGCGTGATGCGTTGTTCGTCGCGGAGCGCGCGCCCGGCCTCGTCCAGCCGGGCCTTCGCCTCGCTGACGCGGCCGGCGTGCATCTGGCCGGCCCGTCCGGCGGATTCCTGCGCGCCGCGCTTCATGTTGCCGGCGAAGATGCGGGGCAGGCCGGCGCTCTTGAGGTTGCGGGCGGCGTTGCTCTGCCGGCGTTCGGCGCGCTCGCGGGCCTGTTGCATCTCGCGCTTCTCCCGCTTGAGCTCCTGTTCGGCGTTGCGGACGTTCTTCTCCGCGACCTCCCGCTCGGCGCGGACGGCGTCCTCGTACTCGGTGAAGTTGCCACCGTAGAAGCGGAGTTCGCCGCGCGGGTCGAGTTCGGCGATGCGTTCCATGCGGTCGAGCAGGGCGCGGTCGTGGCTGACGAGGAGCAGGCAGCCTGTGAAGTTCGCCAGTACGTCGTAGAGCTTGTGCCGGGCGTCGAGGTCGAGGTTGTTGGTGGGCTCGTCGAGCAGCAGCACGTCGGGGCGCTTCAGCAGCTGGGCGGCGAGGCCGAGGGAGACCACCTGTCCGCCGCTGAGGGTGCTCAGCGTGCGGTCCAGGGTGACGTCGGTCAGGCCGAGGCGGTCGAGCTGGACGCGGGTGCGTTCCTCGATGTCCCAGTCGTCGCCGATGGTGGTGAAGTGCTTCTCGTCGGCGTCCCCGGACTCCACCGCGTCGATGGCCCGGACGATCGCGGCGACGCCCAGCACCTCGGCGACGGTGAGCTCGCCGGTCAGGGGGAGGCTCTGCGGCAGGTAGCCGAGGGTGCCGGTGACGGAGACCGACCCGGTGGCGGGGCGCAGTTCACCGGCGACGATCTTGAGCAGGGTGCTCTTGCCGGCACCGTTGGGCGCGACGAGACCGGTGCGGCCGGGGCCGAGGGTGAAGGACAGGTCCTGGAAGACGGGGGTGTCGTCGGGCCAGGCGAAGGACAGGTTCGAGCAGACGACGGAAACGCCGGAGACGCCGGACATGAAGGTGACCTCGTGAGAGCGCAGTGACAGACAAGGGGAAGTGGAAAAGCGGAACGACAACGAAACCACTGACGGCGGCG
>NZ_JBTOLC010000089.1:0-5894 GCF_054551825.1 Streptomyces sp. L500 | reverse complement strand
AGAGAGAACTCTACCCGATGTCCGGAGGTGCTCCGAACCACTGGTCACACCGGCCCCTGCCGCCCCTAGAGGGCCAGGGAGATCAGCATCGGCGCCGCGTGCCGGTTCAGGGCGTCCGCGGCCTCGCGCAGCCGGTGGGCGTGGCTGACCGGGAGCGAGAGCGCCAGTGAGCCCACCGAGCGTCCGGCGGACATCGGCACGGCCGCGCAGACCGTGCCCACGGCGTACTCCTGGAGGTCGAGAACGGGGACGGTCGAGGGCTGGGCGTCCAGCTTGCTGAAGAGGATCCGCTCGTTGGTGATCGTCTTGGAGGTGAGCCGGGCGGTCTGGTGGCGGGCGAGGTGGTCGCGCCGGTCGTCGTGGTCGAGCTGGGTGAGCAGGCACTTCCCGAGCGCCGTCGCGTGGGCGGCGGAGCGGAAGTCGACCCACTCGTGGACCTTCGGGGTGCGCGGTCCGTCCGCGTACTGCGTGATCCGGATCTCGCCGTCGATATAGGTGCTGAGGTAGACGGCGGCGCCCACCGTGTCGCGCAGCGTGGACAGCGCGTGCTGGAGCTTGTGCTCCAGGGCGGCCGCGCGGTCGCCGCTCGTGCTGAGCAGGAGCAGCGATGTGCCGGTGACATAGCCGCCGTCGCCGGTCAGCTCCACGTACTCCTCGCGGTGGAGCATCGCCAGCAGATGGGCGAGCCGCCCCAGGGGCAGCCCCGTCTCGCGGGCGATCTGGGCCTGGCTGACGCCGCCGGCGTATTTGGCGACCGTCTCCAGTACGCGCAGCGCGCACTGCGCCGAGTGGAGTGGAGCGGTCGGCTCGGGGCTGAGCGCCACGGTCTCCCCCTTGTGGTTACTTGCGGGTGTACCACCCTCCACGGTAACGGCGAAACCGACCGCCGGGAGAGGGAGTTGGCGAGAATCGCGGCGGCGGTCGTTTCCTGTTCCTGCCCGCCGCGACCTTGGCATATGCCGGTGTCCCGGGACGATCCGCCCGCGTCCGGCGGAATAAGCGGAGATGTTCTCCGGTTGCTGCTGGTCGGAGCGCCGCGAGCGCTCCGGACCGAGGCAGTCAACCAGGGAGGCGGGCCACCGTGGCCGACGTGCAGGACGACATCATCCGGGCGAAACCCCTCGGCAGCGCGCCCGTTGCCCTGTCCGTACTGGATCTCGCGACCGTCGGCAGCGGCCGGACGGCGCGGCAGGCCCTGACCGCGACGGTCGAGATGGCCCGGCTCGCCGAGCGGCGCGGCTATCACCGCTTCTGGGTCGCGGAACACCACTCCATGCCCGGCGTCGCCAGCTCCTCCCCGGCCGTCATCCTGGCCCACCTGGCCGCCCACACCGAGCGCATCCGCCTCGGCTCGGGCGGAGTGATGCTGCCCAACCACGCGCCGTTGGTGATCGCCGAGCAGTTCGGCACGCTGGAGGCCCTCGCGCCGGGGCGCGTGGATCTGGGACTGGGGCGCGCGCCCGGTACGGACGGCGCCACCGCGGCGGCGCTGCGCCGTCAGGACCGGCTCGCGGAGGGTGCGGACGACTTCCCCCAGCAACTGGCCGAGCTGACCCGCTTCCTGGACGACGACTTCCCCGACGGCCACCGCTTCGCCCGCATCCACGCCGTCCCCGGGCCCATCCAGGGGCGGGTGCCGGGCGGGGTGCAGCGCGCCGACCGGCCCTCGATCTGGCTGCTGGGCTCATCCGGCTTCAGCGCCCGCCTGGCCGGGCTGCTCGGCCTGCCGTTCTCCTTCGCGCACCACTTCTCGTCGGCCCACACGCTCCCCGCGCTGGAGCTCTACCGCGAGTCCTTCCGGCCCTCCGACGTCCTCGACCGCCCGTACGCCAAGATCGGCGTCCAGGCGCTCGCCGCCGACGACCCCAAGGAGGCCCGCCGCCAGGTCCTCACCGGTGCGATGGCGATGCTCCGCCTGCGCACCGGCCGGCCGGGCCTGGTCCCGTCGCCGGAGGAGGCGGAGTCCACCGCCCTCGGCCTCGCCGAGCAGGAGTTCGTCGCCGACTGGCTGCGAAACGTGGTCTTCGGCACACCGGGCGAGGTACGCGAGGGCCTCGACGCGCTGGCCAAGCGCACGGGCGTGGACGAGCTGATGATCACGGCCAACACCCACACCCCGGAGACGCGGCTGCGCAGCTACGAGCTGATAGCCGACGCGTACGGGTTCCCCGGCGCGTAGGGAATCGCTTGTCCTCAAACGCCGGACGGGCTGAAATCAGCCCGTCCGGCGTTTGAGGACACCGCGCGGCAGCGCGGTCCGGGTCCAGGGGCGGAGCCCCTGGCCTCACGGACGTACCCCCGTATTGAGGAGTGCCGAGATCCGGTCCGCCGGCACGGGGCGGGAGTAGAACCACCCCTGGCCGGTGTCGCAGCCGATCCGCCCCAGCCGTTCCGCCTGCTCCGCGCTCTCCACGCACTCCGCCGTCACCGTGAGCCCCAGGCGGTGGGCCAGTTGCACCAGCGCCTCGACGATCGTCTCGTCGGCGGGGTTGGGGTGTTCCTCGGCCCGGAAGCCGTGGACGAAGGAGCCGTCGAGCTTGAGGGTGGAGACGGGCAGCCGGCTGAGGTAGGCGAGGTTGGAGTAGCCGGTGCCGAAGTCGTCGATGGCGATCGCGACGCCCATGTCGCGCAGCGCCTGGAGCTGCTGGAGCGGCCGGCCGGCCGAGCCCATCACCGCCGACTCGGTGAGCTCCAGCTGCAGCAGCCGCGCCGGCAACCCCGTCTCGGCGAGGATCCCGGCGACGTCCGCGACCAGGTCGGAGTCCCACACCTGACGTACCGCCACATTGACGCTGACCACGAGCGGTTCGCCCGGGTGGTCGAGCTGCCAGCGGCGCGCCTGACGGCACGCGGTCGCGAGGATCCAGCGGCCGAGCGGCACGATGGCACCGGTCTCCTCGGCCAGTCCGATGAACCGATTCGGCGCGAGCGTCCCGTACTGGGGGTGCCGCCAGCGCACCAGCGCCTCCACCCCCCGCACGACACCGTCGCCGAGCCCCACGAGCGGCTGGTACTGGAGGACGAACTCCCCCCGCTCCACGGCCGGCCGCAGGGTGTTGGACAGCGCCTGCCGGGTCATCCGGTGGGCGTTGCGCTCGGGGTCGAAGAGCGTCCAGCGGGCCTTGCCGTCGGCCTTGGCCCAGTAGAGCGTGGTGTCCGCGGCCTGCATCAGCTCGGTCGCGTGCGTCCCCGCGGCCGGGCGCTCGACGACGCCGATGCTCGCCGACACCGCCAGCCGCTGCCCCGCCACCTCGAACGGGCGGGTGAGCGCCGCCTGGACGGCCGCGGCGAGATCGACCAGCTGCTCGGTGCCCGCGGACTCCTCGACCAGCAGCGCGAACTCGTCGCCGCCCAGCCGGGCCACCAGATGCCCGTCCGGGGCCGCGCACTCGGTCAGCCGCCGGGCGACCGCGCCCAGCAGCAGATCCCCGGCCCGGTGGCCGAGGGTGTCGTTGACCGCCTTGAAACCGTCGAGGTCGAGGTAGCAGAGCCCGATCCGCCCGCCGCGGCGCCGGTCGCCGCCCGACAGGCCGTCGGGGTGCGGCCTGGCGTCCGGGTGCGGTCTGGCGTCGGGGTAGGGCGGGGCGTCGGGGTGGTGCGGGGCGTCCGGGGGCGGTACGCCCTCCGGGCGGGGCACGGCGGCCGCCAGGGCGGCGGCCAGGCGTTCGAAGAACAGGCTCCGGTTGGGCAGCCCGGTCACCGGGTCGTGCATCCGCAGATGCCGCAGCCGGGCCCGCAGATCGCGCCGGTCGGTGATGTCGGAGACCGACAGCAGGGCGTCGCGGGTCTCCGGCAGCGCGGTGACGGTCACCTCGGCCCACACCTCCCGGCCGCCGGGCCGTCTGAGCCGGCGGGTGCAGTTCAGCCGGTCGCGACGGCCGAGCAGGACCTCGCGATAGGCGCTCCACGCGCGGGGGTCCTCGCGCAGCCCGGCGAGTTCGGCGGCGGAGGAGTCCCGCAGCAGGTCGGGGTCGGTGCCCAGCAGCACGCCCAGGGCGGCGTTGGCGGTGCGTACGCGGCCGTCGCGGCCGACGACGGCCATGCCGAGCTGTGCGGCCCGGAAGGCGGCGCGGAAACCGTCCGGTGTGACGACCGGCGTGACATCCGACGCGAAATCCGGCGTGGCATCCGAAACGTTCGAGGCGTCATCCGACGTGGCATGACGTTGCGTGACGACTGGCGGCGTGGGGTCGGGCGGACCGCCGTGGCCGTCGAGTGTTCCGCTCAACGCTCGCTCCCGCGTGACAGTGGTTCCGCACGGGGTCCGTGCGGGGAGTCGTACGTCTCGTACGCGTGGTGGAAAAGACGGCAAATCGCCGCCTGTAGGGGGATTCCGTGCTGGAAGTGTGGCGAGCATAGAGCCCGCGCAGGGACCGTTCCAGCGGCCCGGCCGCGAGGGGTGGAGCCGTCGGCTTGGGTCCGACCGTTTCTGTCCGTCCATGCGCGTCCGCGCACACTCACGCCTGAGGCTGGATGGTTGCGTCTAGTCGATTGACCGTCAGTGACTGAGTGTGATGTACCCAGAAGTCGGCTTAGTCACTCGACTGGGGTAGTGAAACGGGGCATAACACCGCAAATAACAAGAGGGTGGGTGAGGTCTCCCGATTCCGTCCCCGGAGGTCGACGTGGTGCGTCCGCTGACACCCATGGGAGTGGACCGGCCGCGACGCGCGGAGCGGTCCCGGCTGCGCCGCTTCGGCGCGGTGCTCACCTGCCTGTGCGCGATCGCCACGACCGTGGTCGCCGCGCCGGCCCACGCCACGGGGCCCGGCGGCCCCTGTGCGCTGCCCCGCAGTCAGGCCCACCACTCCGAGGGCCTCGACACCTGGAATCAGGACTATCCCCGGCCCGTCGGGCGGCTCGACGCCGTGATGGTCTTCCTGTCCTTCCCGGACTCCAAGCCCTTCGTCACCCCCGACCGGCTCGCCGCCGACCACTTCCCCGGCACCTCGCGCTTCTTCGAGCGCGCCTCCTACGGCCGGTTCACCCTGCGTGTCCACCCGCTGAAGAAGTGGTTCCGGATGCCCCGGCCCTCGGGCGACTACCACATACAGCGCGACTGGGACGGGGAGCAGCGCTCCGCCTATCTGCGGGACGCCATCGCCGCCGTCGACAAGGAGGTCGACTTCCGGCGCTACAACCTCGTCTATCTGGTCGCCGACCCCGACGCCCCCGGCGTCGACTCCGACGCGACCAAGGTCGTCAATCTCGAGGAGCCCATCTCCGTCGACGGCACCGAGCTGCGCCGGGTGGTCACGGTCTTCGAGCACCATCCGCCGGACCGCAACGTCCTCGCGCACGAGACCGGTCACGTCCTGGACCTGCCCGACCTCTACCACCGGCCGACCGACGGCAAGGGCGACTGGGACACCCACGTGGGCGACTGGGACATCATGGGCAGCCAGTTCGGGCTCGCCTCGGAGCCCTTCGGCTGGCACAAGTGGAAGCTGGGCTGGCTCGCCCCGCGTCAGGTCGACTGCGTCAGTGGGCCGGGCACCACCGTGCACACCGTTCAGCCGCTGGAGTCCCCCATGCGCCCGGGCCCGGACGCCCGCACCCGGATGGTGGTGGTCCGCACCGGGGTGACCAGCGCGATCGTCGTCGAGGCGCGCAGCGCCACCGGCAATGACTCGGCCACCTGCACCGAGGGGGTCCTCGTCTACCGGGTGCGCAGCGACACCGCCTCGGGCGGCGGGCCCATCCAGGTGCTGGACGGGCATCCGGGCGGGCACGCCTGCTGGGGCGAGTCCGTCTACCCGCCGCTGGCGGACGCGCCGCTGGGGGCGGGGGAGGCCCTGGAAGCGGACGGGGTGCGGGTGGAGGCGCGCGGACACCTGGCGACCGGGGCGTGGACGGTCCGGGTGACCCGGGGCTGACCCCTGGTGGATACACGA
>NZ_JBTOLC010000088.1:0-6414 GCF_054551825.1 Streptomyces sp. L500 | reverse complement strand
ACGGCGCTGGCCCGCGTCGATGTGGTGCAGCCGGCGCTGTGGGCCGTGATGGTGTCCTTGGCCGAGCTGTGGCGGTCGTGGGGTGTGCCGGTGTCGGCGGTGATCGGGCATTCGCAGGGTGAGATCGCCGCCGCGGCGGTCGCGGGCGCGTTGTCGCTTGAGGACGCCGCCCGGGTCGCGGCGCTGCGGAGCCGGCTGATCGGCGAGAAGCTGTCCGGCCTGGGCGGGATGGTCTCGATCGCCCTGCCCCGAGAGCAGGTGGCCCCCCTCTTGGCCGACTATCCCGGCGTTTCCGTCGCGGCTGTCAACGGATCGTCCTCCACGGTCGTTTCCGGCGACGTCGAAGGGCTCGAAGGACTGCTCGCCTCCTGCGAGGCGGCGGAGATCCGGGCCCGCCGGATCGACGTCGACTACGCCTCGCACTCCGCTCACGTCGAGCTGATCCACGACGAGCTGCTGGAGGTGCTCGCCGGGATCTCTCCCCGCACCTCGGACATCCCGTTCGTTTCGACGGTCACCGGTGAGCGGATCGACACCGCCGAGATGGGCCCGGAGTACTGGTACCGGAACCTGCGCCGGACCGTCGAGTTCCAGGCCGGTGTCCAGCGCCTCCTGGACCAGGGGCACACCGTCTTCCTGGAGGCCAGCCCCCACCCCGTCCTCACCGTCGGCATCGAGGAGACCGTCCACGAGGCCGGCGCCCGGGCCGCCGTGCTCGGCACGCTGCGCCGCGACGAGGGCGACCTGGCCCGTATGGTCGCCTCCGCCGGTGAGGCGTGGGCCCGGGGCCTGCCCGTCGACTGGACGTCCATGCTGACCGGCGGCCGGCGAGTGGAGCTGCCCACCTACGCGTTCCAGCGGGAGCGGCTGTGGCTGGAGCCGCCCCGCGCCCAGGCGGGCGACGTGGGCGCGGTCGGGCTGGTCGAAGCGGGGCACGAGCTGCTGCCCGCGGCGGTGGAACTGCCGGGCGGGCAGTGGGTGTGGACCGGCAGGCTGTCGCTGTCGGCGTACCCGTGGCTGGCCGATCACCAGGTCTTGGGATCGGTGCTGGTCCCGGGTGTGGTGTGGGTCGAGCAGGCCCTGCACGCGGGCCATCAGGTCGGCTTCGGTTGCGTCGAGGAACTGACGCTGCAGACGCCGCTGGTGCTCGACGCGGCGGAACCGGTGCAGATCAGGGTGGTCGTCGCCGACACCGGCGAGACCGGCCGGCGGTCGGTGTCCGTGCACTCGCGTGGTGCCGATCAGACGTGGGTCACGCACGCGGAGGGGTTCCTCGCCGCCGAGGGACCGCAGCCGCCGAGCGTGGCGGTGTGGCCGCCCGCCGGAGCGGACCGCGTGGACGCCGACGGGTTCTACGAGCGGCTCGCCGACGCCGGATACCACTACGGGCCGGCGTTCCAGGGCGTCCGCAAGGTCTGGCGGGCGGGTGACGAGCTGTTCGCCGAGATCGAGCTGCCCGAGGACGTGGCCGTGGACGGCTTCGGTATCCACCCCGGCCTGTTCGACGCCGCGCTGCACACGGCGGCCGCCGCCGGGCTCGGCCCCGGCGAGACCCGGCTGCCCTTCTCCTTCTCGGACGTGCGGCTGTTCGCCACCGGGGCCAAGGCCCTGCGGGTGCGGGTCGGCCAGGGCGACGGCCAGGGGATGTCCTGGCAGGCGTGGGACTCGACCGGGCTGCCGGTGTTCACGCTCGGCCGCCTCGCCACCCGCCCCGTCGACGCGGGCCAGCTGGCCGCGAAGCGACCGGAATCGCTGTTCAAGGTGGCCTGGGACGAAGCCGTCCCCGTCCTCGCAGACGCGGCCCCCGCCCACGGCGTGGTCCTGGGCGACGACCCGTTCGGCCTCGCCGAGGCCCTGCGGACCGCCGGCTGGCGGGTGGACACCGCCGAGACCCCGGAATCCGTCGAGGGAACGCCCGACGTGCTGGTGCTGCCGTGCGCCTACCGGGCCGAGGCCGACGAGGACCTGCCCTCGGCGGTCCGCGCGGCCAGCGGGCATGTCCTGGGAGTGATCCAGGACTGGCTCGCCGACGAACGGTTCGGCGACTCCCGCCTGGTCGTCGCCACCCGTGACGCCCTGCCGGGGGACCTGATCCACAGCCCCGTCTGGGGCCTCGTCCGCTCCGCGCAGACCGAGAACCCCGGGCGCATCACCCTCGTCGACATCGACGGCCACCCCGATTCCTCGGCCGCCCTGGCCGCAGCGGTCTCCTCCGACGAGCCCCGGATCATGCTCCGGGCGGGCAAGGGAACGGCACCCCGGCTGGTCCGGGCCACGCGCCCCGAACTCGTCCCGCCCGCCGGCGCGGAGGCCTGGCGCCTGGAGATCACCGAACCGGGCACCTTCGACAACCTCACCCTCGGCGTCTACCCGCATGCCGAGAAGCCCCTGGCGGACACCGAGGTACGCGTCGCGGTGCACGCGGGAGGCCTGAACTTCCACGACGTGGTGGCCGCCCTGGGCATGGTCGACGACGACCTGACGCTCGGCCGCGAAGCCGCCGGCATGGTGGTCGAGGTCGGCTCCGCCGTCACGGACCTGGCGCCCGGCGACCGCGTGACGGGCATCCTGTCCGCGGGCTTCGCCCCCCTCGCGGTGACCGACCACCGCTACCTGGCCCGGATCCCGGACCACTGGACCTTCGCCCAGGCCGCGTCGGTGCCCGCGGCGTTCCTCACCGCCTACTACGGCCTGTGCGACCTCGGCGGCATCGGCGAGGGCGACCGTGTATTGATCCACGCCGCGGCGGGCGGCGTCGGCATGGCCGCCGTACAGATCGCCCGCCACCTGGGCGCCGAGGTCTTCGGCACCGCGAGCCCGCGCAAGTGGGGAGCGCTGCGCGAACTCGGCCTCGACGACGCGCACATCTCCTCCTCCCGCACCCTCGACTTCGAGGGGAAGTTCCTCGACACCTCGGGCGGACGCGGCGTCGACGTCGTCCTCAACTCGCTGGCCCGGGAGTTCGTCGACGCCTCCCTGCGGCTGATGCCCGGCGGCGGCCGGTTCGTGGACATGGGCAAGACCGACATCCGCCGCCCCGAGGACGTCGCCGAGGCACACCCCGGCGTCGCCTACCGGGCCTTCGACCTCGTCGAGGCCGGCCCCCAGCGGACCGGCGAGATGCTCGCCGAGATCATCCGGCTGTTCGAGGCCGGGAGCTTCCGGCTGCTGCCGATCACCCAGTGGGACGTACGCCGCGCGCCCGAGGCCTTCCGGCACATCAGCCAGGCCAAGCACGTCGGCAAGATCGTCCTCACCGTCCCCCGCCCCCTCAGGACGGACGGCACGGTGATGGTGACGGGCGCCTCCGGCACCCTCGGCGGCTTCGTCGCCCGGCACCTGGTCACCGAACACGGCGCGACCCGTCTGCTCCTCCTCAGCCGCAGCGCCGAACGGGCCGACCTGACGCGCGAGCTCACCGAGCTCGGCGCCACCGTCACCTGGGCCTCCTGCGACGTCGCCGACGCCGCCGCCCTGGAGCGGGTGGTGCGCTCGGTCGACGAACGACACCCGATCGTCGCGGTCGTCCACTCGGCGGGCGTCCTGGACGACGGAGTGATCGACAAGCAGAGCCCCGAGCGCCTCGACACCGTGATGCGCCCCAAGGTCGACGCGGCGTGGAACCTCCACCGCCTGGTCGCCGACGCCCCGCTGACCGACTTCGTGCTCTTCTCCTCCGCCAGCGGCGTGCTCGGCGGCGCCGGCCAGTCCAACTACGCCGCGGCCAACGCCTTCCTCGACGCCCTCGTCGAACACCGCCGCGCGGCCGGACTCGCCGGACAGTCCCTCGCCTGGGGCCTGTGGACCGACCGCAGCACGATGACCGGCCAGCTGGGCACCACCGAGCTGGCCCGCATCGCCCGCAACGGCGTCGCCGAGATGTCCGAGGAGGACGGCCTGGCGCTGTTCGACGCCGCCCGCGACGCGGGTGAGGCCCTGCTGCTGCCCATGCACCTGGACGTCGCCAGGCTCCGGGGCCGGGGCGGCGAAGTGCCGGCGATGTTCCGCAGGCTCGTCCACTCCACGGCCCGCCGTACGGTCACCGCCGCCGTGCACGACTCCGGCCTGCGACAGCAGATCGCCTCGCTGTCCCCGGCCGAACGCGGCGAGTTCCTCGCCGGCCTGGTGCGCGACCACGCGGCGGCCGTCCTCGGCCACGCCGGCGCGGACGCCATCGCCCTCGACCGGCCGTTCCGCGACCTCGGCTTCGACTCCCTGACCGCTGTCGAACTACGCAACAGGTTCACCGCGATCACCGGACTGCGGCTGCCCGCGACCCTGGTGTTCGACCACCCGACGCCACAGGCACTGGCCACCTACCTCGGCGGCCTGCTCGCCACCGACACGGCGTCCCCGACCGAACCGGTCCTGGCCGCGGTCGGCCGGCTCCGCGGCGACCTGCGCAAGCTCGCCCCGGACGCCGAAGGCGTCGACGACGTGACCATCCAGCTGGAGGCCCTGCTCGCCGAATGGCGGGAGGCGACGGCGGCACGGGAGAAGGAAACGGGCGAAGACCTGTCGACCGCCACCGACGAGGAGATCTTCGCCCTCGTCGACAGCGAACTGGGGGAGTCCTGATGACAGCCGCATCGAGCGGGACCACCACGGCCGGATCGAGCGGGGCCACCGAGGACAAACTTCGTGAGTACCTGAAGAAGACCCTCACGGACCTGCGCACAACAAAGCAGCGGCTGCGCGACGCCGAGCGCAAGGACGCCGAACCGATCGCCATCATCGGCATGAGCTGCCGGTTCCCCGGCGGGGCCGGCACCCCCGAAGAGTTCTGGGAACTCATCGACAACGGCGTGGACGCGCTGGCCCCCCTGCCCACCGACCGCGGCTGGCAGGCGGACACCGCCTTCGACGACAACGAGGCATACGTCCGAGAGGGCGGGTTCCTCTACGACGCGGGGGAGTTCGATGCCGAGTTCTTCGGTATTTCGCCGCGTGAGGCGTTGGCGATGGATCCGCAGCAGCGGTTGTTGCTGGAGTGTTCGTGGGAGGCGATCGAGCGGGCGCGGCTGGACCCCCGGTCCCTGCGCGGCACCCGCACCGGCGTCTACTTCGGCACCATCGGCCAGGACTACTTCTCGCTGTTCGCCGGATCGGGCGGCGAGCACGCCAACTACCTGGCCACCGCCTGTCAGGCCAGCGTGATGTCCGGCCGGGTGTCCTACGCACTGGGCCTGGAGGGCCCGGCGGTCACGGTCGACACCGCCTGCTCCTCCTCACTCGTGGGCATGCACACCGCCGCGCAGGCCCTGCGCGCTGGCGAATGCGATCTGGCACTGACCGGCGGAGCCACCGTCATGGCCACCCCCACCGTCTTCACCGCGTTCTCCCACCAGCGCGGCCTGGCCACCGACGGCCGGGCGAAGGCCTTCTCGTCCACGGCGGACGGAGCGGGCTTCGCGGAAGGCGTCGGCGTGCTGGTGCTCGAACGGTTGTCGGACGCTCGGCGACTGGGTCATCGGGTGCTGGCGGTGGTGCGGGGTTCGGCGGTGAACCAGGACGGTGCGTCGAACGGCCTGACGGCGCCGAACGGCCCCTCGCAGGGCCGGGTGATCCGTGCGGCGTTGGCGAACGCGCGGTTGGCGCCCTCGGACGTGGACGTGGTGGAGGCGCACGGTACGGGTACGGCACTGGGCGACCCGATCGAGGCGCAGGCGTTGCTGGGTGTGTACGGCCAGGACCGGCCCGCCGACCAGCCGTTGTGGCTCGGGTCGGTGAAGTCCAACATCGGGCACACCCAGGCCGCCGCAGGTGTCGCGGGCGTGATCAAGATGGTCATGGCGATGCGGGCAGGGGTGCTGCCGAAGACGCTCCACGTCGAGGAACCGACACCGCAGGTCGACTGGTCCTTGGGTGCGGTCGAGCTGCTGACGGAATCCCGGTCGTGGGAGTCGGTGGAGGGGCGACCGCGTCGGGCGGGGGTGTCGTCATTCGGTATATCCGGGACGAACGCCCACGTCATCGTCGAGGAGGCTCCGGCGGCCGAGGCGGTCGAAGACACTCCCGTCTCCGGTGGGGTGATGGTGCCGTGGGTGCTGTCGGGCCGGAGCGCGGAGGCCCTGCGAGCGCAGGCGGCCCGGCTGGCCGGGTTCGTATCGGCACAGCCGGAGCTGCGACCGGCTGACGTCGGCTGGTCACTGGTGTCGACGCGCAGCGCCTTCGACCACCGCGCGGTGGTCCTCGGCTCCGACCGGGACGAGCTCCTCGCCGGCCTCACCGTCATGGCCGAGGGCCGAGCGACCACGCACGCGGTAGCGGGCACGAAGACTGCCGGTGGCCTTGCGTTTGTGTTCAGCGGGCAAGGGAGTCAGCGGCTGGGGATGGGGCGGGGGTTGTATGAGCGGTTCCCGGTGTTCGCGGGGTCGTTCGATGAGGTCTGTGGGTTGTTGGATCCGTCGTTGG
>NZ_JBTOLC010000087.1:0-6993 GCF_054551825.1 Streptomyces sp. L500 | reverse complement strand
CGAAGGCGCGGGAAACCCCACCGGGGGCACCCGGAAAGTCCACGGAACCCGCCGTCAGGCGGGGACGCTGCCGACCGCCGTCGGGGGGAACTCCTCGAGCCAGACGAACGCCGCCTCGACCCCGGCGATCCGAACGACCTTCGAAACCATCGCCCCACCCCGCACAACCCGCAACCCCGCACCGCACCGCGCCGCGCGGGCGCGAACCCGCAGCAACAGCCGTACGCCGCTGGCGTCCAGAAAGGTCACGGCGCGCAGATCGAGCACCAGTTCCCCACGGCACCGCGCCGCGACGCCCTCCATCCGCTGTCCCAGCGTCTGCTCGGCCAGGATGTCGATCTCACCGGCCAGTTCCATGACCACCGCTCCCCCCGCCACGCGTTCCCGCATGGTGAAGGCGAGCTCGTACACGCCCATGGCGAACCTCACCGCCCTCCCTCATCGGGCACATCGTGTGCCTTTCTGGTGCCCCGGCCGTGGGCCGATTTCACCTCTGAGGCCCAGCCGTGATCCGGCGTGCATCCGGCGTTCGTCCAGCGGTGTCCGGGCCGGCGGCGCGGAAGCCCCGGCCCCGGGCCACGGTGCGCGTCGTGGGCCCGGAGCCGGGGCTTCCGGCGAACGCGGGACGGGGGAAGCGGCATCGGGGGGACAACCGCTTCCCCCGACGAGGACACGGCCTCCAAGTACGGGCCGCGGTCGGGGGGATTCGCACGGCCCGGACCCCGCAGTGAGGTCGCGTCCCTGGCCCACAGGATTCCTGCCAGATCCGTGGACCACGCGTCCATCCTCCGCCCCGGCGCGGGCGCGGAAGTCTGCCGAAGGGCCCGGCTTGCAGGGCACAAAGTCCTTAAAGTCCGCGTGAGGGGTGTGAATCCGTCCACACCGCGGCCTCGCGCCCCCAGCGCGACGCGCCATGATTTTCGGCCATTCATTCCCTCGCACGTTTGCGCGGATAGACTCTCGCGATCAAGGCGGGACCGCAGGGGAGGCAGGGCGTCATCGTGCAGACAAAGAAGGTCGTGCTCTGGGGTCTCGGCATCTTCGTGGCGTACACGATCATCCACTCCCCCGCCCGGTCGGCCGAGCTCGTCCAGATAGGGTTCCAGGGGATATCGGACGCCGCCATGAACATCGGCGAGTTCATGACCCAGCTCGTCAGCTGAAAGAAGGCACCCGTGATCCGTCATCTCGTCCTGTTCAAGCTCAACGAGGGCGTCGAGCGCGACGACCCGCGCGTCGTCGCCGGCGTGCAGGCGTTCGAGAAGCTGGACGGCGCCATTCCCGAGCTGCGCTCCTGGGAGTGCGCCTGGAACGTCTCCGACCGGCCGATCGCCTACGACTACGCCATCAACTGCTCGGTCGAGGACATGGCCGCGCTCCAGCGGTATCTGGACCACCCCGCCCACCAGGCGGGCGTCGCCCAGTGGCGCGAATTCGCGACCTGGGTGATCGCCGACTACCCGTTCTGAGAGCCCTTCCGGCGCCCCTCACCCCCCGGGTGAGGGGCGTTTTTTGTCGTCAACACGGTGCTATGCGGTGCTTGCACACTACGGACATGTCTTGTGATGCTATGACCGCTTTTGCCGGATGAGTTGATCGATTTTGACCGCGAAGGGGTGGTGACCGTGCCGGCCCGTACAGCGCCCGAAGCCCCCCTCCGGCGCGACAAGTCCACCGACGAAACCAACACCGTCATCGACCGCGTCGTCGATCCCGTCACCGATCCCGTCACGACCCCTGTCACCGACCCTGTCGCCGGCCCCGTCGCCGACGCCGGCGGTATCCCCGACAGCCTCCCCGACGGCCTTGAGCCCACCGGCCCCGACGGGGACCACGACCCCGGCGAGGACGGCCGGCCCGGCGAGCCCGGCGCCGTACGCGGCCCCCGCTCGCGGGAGGGCCGGGGCGCCGACGCCCGGGCCCTGACCCAGGTGCTCTTCAAGGAGTTCGTCACCCTGGAGCCCGGCACCCCCGAGCACGCCCGCGTACGCGCCGCCCTGATCGAAGCCAACCTCCCCCTCGTGCGGTACGCCGCGGCGCGTTTTCGCAGCCGCAACGAGCCCATGGAGGACGTGGTCCAGGTCGGCACCATCGGTCTCATCAACGCCATCGACCGCTTCGACCCCGATCGTGGCGTCCAGTTCCCCACGTTCGCGATGCCGACCGTCGTCGGCGAGATCAAGCGGTACTTCCGCGACAACGTCCGCACCGTGCACGTCCCGCGCCGCCTCCACGAGCTGTGGGTGCAGGTCAACGGCGCCACGGAGGACCTGACGGTGCTCCACGGCCGCTCCCCCACCACCGCCGAGATCGCCGACCGGCTGAAGATCGCCGAGGACGAGGTGCTGGCCTGCATCGAGGCCGGCCGTTCGTATCACGCCACCTCCCTGGAGGCCGCCCAGGAGGGCGACGGCCTGCCCGGCCTGCTGGATCGCCTCGGCTACGAGGACCCCGCGCTGGCCGGGGTCGAACACCGTGATCTCGTCCGCCATCTGCTCGTACAGCTTCCTGAGCGGGAACAGCGGATCCTCCTGCTGCGCTACTACAGCAATTTGACGCAGTCGCAGATCAGCGCGGAGCTGGGGGTGTCACAGATGCATGTGTCCCGGCTACTCTCACGAAGCTTCGCCCGGCTCCGTTCCGCAAATCGAATCGACGCCTAACCCTCACGGGTGACCCCTCCCCCGATGTCATGGGGAAGATATATCGACTTGACGCTACAGCGTGTTGCCGACATGTGACATTCTGCTGGAACTGCGTTTGCCACAGCGCAGCCTCCGGTATTCAGGTGGAGGCTGAACCCCTCGCGCGAGGGTGCCGCTGTGATCCGTCCGCGACCTCAAGGGGGTGGCATGTCCGTAGACCTGGGCAGCGCGAAGGTGCTCGCCAACGACGCACCGCACGCCGTGCTCGACGACTGTGAAGCCATCGACACCCGCACCCTCTCCCGCTCCCTGTTCCTGCGGCTGGCCGCGCTCGACCGGGACAGCGTCGAGCGCACCTACGTCCGCGACACCCTCATCGAGCTCAACCTCCCCCTCGTGCGGTACGCCGCGGCCCGCTTCCGCAGCCGCAACGAGCCCATGGAGGACATCGTCCAGGTCGGCACCATCGGGCTGATCAAGGCGATCGACCGCTTCGACTGCGAACGCGGTGTCGAATTCCCGACGTTCGCGATGCCCACGGTCGTCGGTGAGATCAAACGCTTCTTCCGGGACACCAGCTGGTCCGTGCGGGTCCCGCGCCGCCTCCAGGAGCTGCGCCTCGCCCTCACCAAGGCGAGCGACGAACTCGCCCAGAAGCTCGACCGCTCGCCCACCGTCCCGGAGTTGGCCGTGTGCCTCGGCGTCTCCGAGGAGGACGTCGTCGACGGCCTGGCCGTGGGCAACGCCTACACGGCGAGCTCGCTGGACTCCCCCTCCCCGGAGGACGACGGCGGCGAGGGCTCCCTGGCCGACCGGCTGGGCTACGAGGACACGGCGCTCGAGGGCGTGGAGTACCGCGAGTCACTGAAGCCCCTGCTGGCGAAGCTGCCCCAGCGTGAACGGCAGATCATCATGCTGCGGTTCTTCGCCAATATGACGCAGTCACAGATCGGCGAGGAGGTCGGCATCTCCCAGATGCACGTCTCCCGGCTGCTGACCCGCACGCTGGCGCAGTTGCGGGAAGGTCTCATCGCCGACTGACCGGCGGTGTGTACACGCTGACTTCGAGTCAGTGACACTGGGCCGATGCGACGGAAGACGCTCGTCTGCCTCGTCTGCCTGGTTGCGGTGGGCACGCTCGCCTCGGCGGGCTGCGGCGGCGGTGACCGCGAGGTCCGTGTCGCCACGGGGGCCGCCGGACCCGGCACGACAGGAGCGGCCGATCACCCCGTGCCGCCCAAGGGCGGCGTGGAGCTCATCCCGCTCCCCGCCCTGACCGTGAGCATCCCGCACCGCGAACCCACCGACGAGCGCTGGTGTGAACGCGTCACCCTCGCCTTCACCAACACCGGCCCCACGCCGATCGCCTCGGGCACGGTCACCCTGCTCGTCCACATCCTGGGGAAAACCGGCGCCGACCGCGACACGGTCCCCTTCACCCATGCCCTTCAGCCCCTCCGGCTGACCCATCTCAGCCCCTCCGGCGTTTGAGGAGCGGGGCCCGGGGCGGAGCCCCGGGAAACGGTGAAAGGGCGGGACTGGGGCGAACTCAGCCCAGTGCGAGCCAGGCCGCACCGGCCACGAGCACGATCGCGACGATCACGCCAATGATCAGCCCGGCACTCGGCCCGGACGAGGACGCCGCGGCCCGCCGCGCCGCCCGCCCGCCGCCGGGGGCGACCGGACCCGGCACCGATGCGGGGCCGCCCTCTTCCGACACGAACGCTCGGAACATCTGCGTGCTGCCCGCGGGGTCGTAGTCGCCACCGGGGTTCTGCTGGGGGTTGGCTGCCATGGGCGGGACCCTAGCGAAAGGCCGTGCCGCCGCGCCCGGCGGGCCGCCCCTTTACGCCCTCCCGAAGAACCCTTGGTTCTCCTTTTACCCGATAATCCCCTTTTTCATTTGCCTTCAGCAACCAATCTTCCCTATGGTTGCCCAGAGCAACCTAACCGTCGAGCGAGTGGCACCCGGGAGCCGAGGCCCATGGCCGCACAGGAGCAGTACCAGGAGCTGGCGCGCCAGCTGAGCGCCATCGGCGCGGTGAAGCGCGGGCTGAGCCGCGCCCTGCCGCAGGACTGCTCCCCGGCCACGGCCATCATGCTCACCCTGCTGAAGCAGCACGGTGAGATGCGGATGAGCCGCCTCGGCGAGCTGCTGTCCATCGACGCCTCGGTGACCAGCCGGCACGTCGCCTACGCCGCCGAGCGCGGCTGGCTCGAACGGCACCCGGACCCGCTCGACAAGCGGTCCCGGCTGCTGAGCCTCACCGCCAGCGGCCAGGAGCTGCTGGACGAGGTCTCCGCGCGGTACACGGACGCGCTCGCCCATGCCCTCCAGGACTGGTCCGACGACGACGTCGGCCACCTCATCGGCCTGATGAAGCGGCTCCGCGACAGCTTCGGCGACTGCCGGTCGCGGCCGTATCACCACTCCGGCGCCGCGTCCGGCGCCGAATCCACCACCCGTACACCCGTCTGACCACCAAGCCAGAAAGGAAGTCCATGGCCAAGTCCTCACCGGCAGGTGTGCGGGACGCCTCAGGAGCTCCGGCGCAGGCCGGCGCCGCCACCGACGCGGCGCCCATGACGCACCGCCAGATCATGGAAGCGCTCTCCGGGCTGCTGCTCGGCATGTTCGTCGCGATCCTCTCCTCGACGATCGTCTCCAACGCGCTGCCCGAGATCATCCACGACCTCCACGGCAGCCAGTCCTCCTACACCTGGGTCGTCACGGCCTCGCTCCTGGCGATGACCGCGTCCACCCCGCTCTGGGGCAAGCTCTCCGACCTCTTCAGCAAGAAGCTGCTGGTCCAGCTGGCGCTGGTGGTCTATGTGGCCGGCTCGGTCGTGGCCGGTCTATCGCAGAACACCGGCATGCTCATCGCCTGCCGCGTCGTCCAGGGCATAGGCGTGGGCGGTCTGTCCGCCCTGGCCCAGATCGTCATGGCCGCGATGATCTCCCCCCGGGAGCGCGGCCGTTACAGCGGCTACCTCGGCGCGACCTTCGCCGTGGCGACGGTCGGCGGCCCGCTGCTCGGCGGTGTCATCACCGACACCAGCTGGCTCGGCTGGCGCTGGTGCTTCTACGTCGGCGTGCCGTTCGCGATCATCGCGCTGATCGTCCTGCAGAAGACGCTGAAGCTGCCCGTCGTCAAGCGTGACGTCAAGGTCGACTGGCTGGGCGCCTTCTTCATCACCGCGTCCGTCACCCTGCTGCTGATCTGGGTCACCCGGGCCGGCAAGGGCAAGGACTACGACTGGATCTCCTGGCAGACCGGCGCGATGGTCGGCGGCTCGATCGTCCTCGCCGCGCTCTTCCTCCTCACGGAGTCGAAGGCCAGCGAACCGATCATTCCGCTGCGGCTGTTCCGCAACAAGACCATCGCGCTGTCCTCGCTCGCGAGCCTCTTCGTGGGCGTGGCGATGTTCGCCGGCACGGTCTTCTTCTCGCAGTACTTCCAGCTGGCGCGCGGCGAGTCGCCGACGATGTCCGGTGTGCTGACGATCCCGATGATCGGCGGTCTGTTCGTCTCGTCGACGGTTTCCGGTCAGATCATCACCAAGACCGGTCGCTGGAAGGCGTGGCTGCTCACGGGTGGTGTGCTGCTCACCGCGGGCCTCGGCCTCCTCGGCACGATGCGCTACGACACCCCGTACTGGCACCTCGCCGTCTACATGGTGCTCATGGGTCTCGGCATCGGCATGATGATGCAGAACCTCGTGCTCGCCGCGCAGAACCAGGTCGAGCCGAAGGATCTCGGCGCCGCGAGCTCCGTCGTCACCTTCTTCCGCTCCCTGGGCGGTGCGGTCGGTGTCTCCGCGCTGGGCGCGGTGCTCGCCAGCCGGGTGCCGGACTATGTGAAGGACGGGCTCACCGCGCTCGGCCCGAAGGCCGCGGCGGCCATGGGCCACGGCGGTACGGGGGGCGGCGGCATCCCGGACCTCAAGTCCCTGCCGGCGCCGCTCCGCACGGTCATGGAGAGCGCGTACGGGCACGGCATCGCGGACGTCTTCCTCTACGCGGCGCCGTGTGCGCTGATCGCGTTCATCGTGACGCTCTTCATCAAGGAGGTCGCGCTGAAGGGCACGCCTGGGGCGGCTTCCGCCGCCGCCTCCTCCTCCGAGCCGGCCGGGAAGGCCGGCTGACGAACCCCGGCCGACGGGGGCACGCGCCATGAGCGGGGCGCGTCGCCTTCCGTCCGCCGGTTGCCCGGCCGGACCGGAACGGCAAGAACGGTCCACGGGCCCACGGCCCCGGCGGGGGCGCGCACTCACAGGCAGGGGACGGCCTGAGCGCGCCCTCGCCGGGGCCGCGACTGTTTTCGGTGGGCCGGGGGCGGGGTGGGGT
>NZ_JBTOLC010000086.1:0-7700 GCF_054551825.1 Streptomyces sp. L500 | reverse complement strand
TCCGTCACTACCTCGTGGGTCCCGTGCCGGGCAATCGGGCGGGCGGGTGGGGTAGAACCGCGCCGAAGGCGCGGGCACCACCCACCGGGGGCAACCGGAAAGTCCACGGAACCCCGCGCGGGAGGCGGTGCGCGCCCTCTCAGTACTGGGTCGCCCCGCGCGAGCGGTCGCGCATGACCTCGATGCCCGCGATGACCGTGTCGATCGCGAAAAAGAAATCCCGCTCCCACATCTCCGTCGCACCCCCCGTCTCCTCCGAGCGCCTCTCCACGATCTCGGTCACCTCCTCGAACGGCTCCGCCGTCGTCGGCCGCTGCGAGAACGCCTCGATGATCCGCTGGTAGTACTCGTCCTGGGTCAGTCCCTGCTCACGGCAGCGCTCGCGGTACATGCCCTCGACGGACGCGAAGCCGTAGACGAACTGGAAGAGCGCGGAGATCGCGCCGGTCATGGCGTGGGGGGGCACCCCGCTGCGGCGCATGACGGTCAGCGTGGCCTCGGAGAAGGCCAGGGCGCGGGGCCCGACGTTGAGGTACTGGCCGAGCAGCCGGGGCGCCCAGGGGTGGTCGGCGAGGACCCGCCGGTACTGGACGGCGAGGTCGCGGAGCTGGTCGCGCCAGTCGGCGTTCTCGTCGGTGAGGTCGGGCAGGCTCAGCTCGCCGCTGATGTGGTCGACGGCGAGCTCCAGGAGGTCGTCCTTGGTGTCGACGTACCAGTAGACCGACATGGCGGTCACGCCCAGCTCCGTCGCGAGGCGGCGCATCGAGAACTTCGCCAGCCCCTCGGTGTCGAGCATCCGCACGGTCGTGGCGACGATCCGTTCGAGGTCGAGCCCGCCCTCGGCGGTCTGGCCGTCGGCCTTGCGGCGGGGGTTGTCGGTCAGCCACACGCTGACCCGGGAACCGCCCGCGCGGCCTCCGCTAGCCATCCCGGCTCTCCCTTTTTCCACTGGTCAGTACACCTCGCATGCTACGTCCACACCGTTCCGGTTCTCACTGCGCCGGCTGGCGCCGGGCCTGCTTCTCGGCCCGGTGCAGCAGGACCGCCGCGACGATGCCGCCCGCGAGCACCGCGCTCGCGCCGACGAGCTGGCTGGTCTGGACGCCGGAGGCGAAGGCGTCCTCGATGGCGGTGCGGTCCGCCGCGGTGCGGGCGTGGCCGAGGGCCTCGGGCAGGGAGCCCGCGCCGGCGGCTACGGCCGGGACGAGTGCGGCGAAGCGGGAGTTGAGCACCGCGCCGAGCACGGCGACGCCGAGGCCGTTGCCCGTCTCCTGGAGCGTGCCGTTGACGCCGGCGCCGATGCCGGCCTTCTCCGGCGGGATGGCGGACATGATGGCGTTGGCCATCGCGGGCATGGAGATCGCGATGCCGACGCCCATGAGGATCAGGCCCAGCAGCATCCCGCCGTAGCCGTGTGCGCCGAGGATCGCGATGGAGGCGAGGCCGGCGGCCAGCAGGCCCATGCCGCCGCCGATGGCGGCCGGGGTGCCGATCTTCGGCAGCAGCCGGGCGCCTACGCCGGTGAAGTTGAGGACGACGATGACGAGTGCCAGCGGCGTCATCCGCAGGCCGGTCTCCAGCGGGTCGTAGTGGAGGACCAGTTGGAGGTGCTGGCCGAGCAGGAAGAACGAGCCGCCCATGCCGAAGGCGACGAGGATGCCGCCGGAGACCGCGCCGACGAAGCGGCTGTCGCGGAAGAAGTGCATGTCGAGCATCGGGTAGGGGCAGCGGGCCTCCCACACGGCGAAGAGGGCCAGGGTGACCAGGCCGACGAGGGCCGAGGCGAGCACCCGGGCGGAGGTCCAGCCGTGGGCGGGGCCGGAGATGATGGCGAAGACGACGCCGGTCATGCCGATCGTGGACAGCAGCGCGCCGAGCAGGTCGGGGCGCTCGCCCGAGGGGTTCTTGGACTCGGGCACCCACTTGAGCACCGCCAGCAGGCCGAGCGCGGCGACCGGCAGGTTGATCAGGAAGATCGAGCCCCACCAGTAGTGGTTGAGCAGCGCGCCGCCGACGATCGGGCCGCCGGCGAAGCCGAGCGAACTCACCGCTCCCCACAGGCCGATGGCCTTGGGGCGCTCGTCCGCCTCGAAGACCTGCACGACGACGGCCAGGGTGGTCGTCATCAGCAGCGCGCCGCCGATGCCCATGCCGGCGCGGGCGGCGATCAGCTGGCCCGTGCTCTCGGACAGCGACGCGACGAGCGAGCCGAGGCCGAAGAGGGCGAGGCCGGCGGCGAGGAGCTTCTTGCGCCCGTAGCGGTCGGCGGCGCTGCCCGCGGTGAGCAGCAGGCCCGCCTGGACCAGCGAATAGGCGTTGATCATCCACTGGATGTCGGCGGTCGAGGCGCCCATCTCCTCGGTGAGGGAGGGGATCGCGACCGTGAGGACGGTGTTGTCGAGGAGGACGGTGAGCTGGGCGAGACATATGACGCCGAGCACCAGCCAGCGCGTGGGATGGCGCTGCGGCTTCTCGTCGGCTCCGGTGCCGGGTGACGGCGTTCGTGCTGTGGTCGCGGTCATATGGGCTCCCCCTTGTACGGTGTACGACTGGCTTTCGTCGTACACCGTACAGGAGCCGCTATACGCCGTACAAGGCGATTTTTTCGAGAGCCCTCGGCGCCCGAAGGGGCGCGGGGAACTGCGCGACCGGCCACGACGGCGCCGCAGCCGAGCGCTCAGGCCGCCACCGCCGGCTTGATGAGGTACCCCGCGCCGCGCCGGGTGTGGATCATCGGCGGCCGGCCCGCGTCGATCTTGCGGCGCAGATAGGAGATGTAGAGCTCGACGACGTTGGCCCGCCCGCCGAAGTCGTACGACCAGACGCGGTCGAGGATCTGCGGCTTGCTGAGCACCCGGCGGGGGTTGCGCATCAGGAAGCGCAGCAGCTCGAACTCGGTGGCGGTGAGGTGGATCTCCGTACCGCCCCGGGAGACCTCGCGGCTGTCCTCGTCGAGGACCAGATCCCCCACCGTCAGCACGGACTCCGCGCGCGGCGCGGCGGCGCGCGAGCGGCGCAGCAGGCCGCGCAGCCGGGCGACGGCGTCCTCCAGGCCGAACGGCTTGGCCACGTGGTCGTCCCCGCCGGCGGTGAGGCCCGCGACGCGGTCCTCGGCGGTGTCCCTGCCGGTGAGGAACAGCACCGGCACACCGGGCCGTTCGCGCCGCAGCAGGCCCAGCAGCGTCAGCGCGTCCATGTCGGGGAGCGCCATGTCCAGGACCACGGCGTCCGGCCGGAACTCCCGGGCCCGGTGGACCGCTTCGGCGCCGCCGGCGGCGGCCCGGACCTCCCAGCCCTCGTAGCGCAGCGCGAGGGAGAGCAGGTCGGCGAGCGAGGACTCGGCGTCGACGACCAGGACGCGTACGGGGCTTCCGTCGTCGAGCCGCGGCTGAGTACGCCCGTGGGGCGAGGCGATGGTCATGCCACCGATGGTGGAACGGGTGGGTGAGAGCGCCCTTTCGGCACTCTGTGAATCGTCTGAGAATCGGAAGGGACCGGCCCGGGAATATCCGGAAGGCACCTCCGGTTGCGCGAGCCATGGCATCCGGAAACGATCACTGCATGAACAACGCGGCCGAGTCCCTGGGCACCGTCGGCGTCTGGAGCGTCGCCCTGCGCGTGGACGATCCCGCCCGGCTCGGCGAAGTCCGGGAGGCCGCCGCCGAATTGGACGAGCTCGGCTACGGCACCCTCTGGATCGGCGGCAGCCCCTCCGTGGCCCAGGCCGGGCACGTGCTGGCCTCGACCGAGCGCGCCGCCGTCGGCACCAGCATCCTCAGCATCTGGAACCACACCGCCACCGAGGTCGCCGCTGCCTACGCCGCCCTGGAGCCGGGCCGGCGCGAGCGCTTCCGGCTGGGCCTGGGCGCCAGCCACGCCCATCTGGCCTCGGGCTACGCCCGCCCCTACTCGGCGATGAAGGAATATCTGACCGGGCTCGACACCGCCCCCGTCCCGGTCCCGGTCGAACAGCGGCTGCTGGCCGCGCTCGGCCCGAAGATGGTGGCGCTGGCGGCGGAGCGCGCGGCGGGCGCCCTCCCCTATCTCGTCACCGCCGAGCACACCGCCCGGGCCCGGGAACTGCTGGGTGAGGGCGCGGTCCTGGCGCCCGAGCTCAAGGTCGTCCTCGACGCCGACGTGGCCCGCGCCCGGGAGACCGCCCGCGCGTATCTGGGCTTCTACCTGCCGATGCCCAACTACACCAACAATCTGCTGCGGCTCGGCTTCGCGGAGGAGGACTTCGCCGGCGGCGGCAGCGACCGGCTCGTCGACGCGCTCTTCGCCCTCGGCGACGCCGAGGCGATCAGGGCCCGGGTCGACGAGTTCCTGGCGTCGGGCGCCGACCACCTGGCCGTCCAGGTCGTCCTCGACCCGGAGCGGGACCCGCGGCGCGACGTCCTTCCGCGCGCGGAATGGCGCACGCTCGCCGAGGCCCTGCCGCTGAACGGCTGAGGGAACGCCGAAGGCCCGGTACGAAACGTACCGGGCCTTCGGACTTGAGTAGCGGGGACAGGATTTGAACCTGCGACCTCTGGGTTATGAGCCCAGCGAGCTACCGAGCTGCTCCACCCCGCGACGGACGGAAGACGAATCTTCCGACAGTGCGCTCGGCAGGATTCGAACCTGCAACCTCTTGATCCGTAGTCAAGTGCTCTATCCGTTAAGCTACGAGCGCTCGGCTTCCCGGCGTTTTCTTGCCGGTCGGCGTTGCGTGGACAACATTACATGAACCTCGCCGTCAGACGAAATCCATTGGCCGCAGCCCCTCTGACCTGCGGAAACGTTCTTTTTCGAGATCGTTGGGGGCAGGACCGGACAGGGCTGGAGGAGATCGGCGGCGAGTACGCGAAAGCCCCGGCCGTCTGGGACGACCGGGGCTTTCGTTACTGCGGAGGCGGAGGGATTTGAACCCTCGATGGGCTTTAAGGCCCAAACCGCATTAGCAGTGCGGCGCCATAGACCGGACTAGGCGACGCCTCCTCCCCCCTCGCGCGTGCGCCAGGGGTGCGTGCAGATGATGACACAACATTGCGGCCGGTCACCAATCGCACCCCTACGGTACCGGGCGACAGGTGTCTTGGGCAAAGGCGTTCGCGGCGCGCAACGCGGGGCGCTCCGGAGCGTTAGTGCGGGTGAGGGGTCCGGCCGGGCGATCCGGCCGCCCGGACCCGCGTTCGCACACACCCCGGGAGTCCCCCGAATGCCGCTCCGCCGCCTCGCCCTCGCCGCCGCCCTGGCGCCCGCGCTGCTCGCGCCGGCCGCCTCGGCCGCGCCCCTCCCCCTGGACGGGCTGGACCGCTCCGCCGACCACCTCACGATCACCGTGACCGACACCGGCGGCCACGACGCCCGCTACGAGCTCTACTGCCACCCGGCGGGCGGCACCCATCCGCGCGCCAAGGAAGCCTGCGCCCAGCTGGACGGGCAGACGACCTGGGGGAAGGACCTCTTCGCACCCGTACCCAGGGGCGCGGACTGCACGATGGTCTACGGCGGGCCGGACCGCGCGCACGTAAGCGGAATCTGGACGGGACGGCCGGTGAACGCCGACTTCAGCAAGGCGAACGGCTGCGAGATGGCCCGCTGGAACCGGTTCTCCACTGTGTTCGGGGAGTCGAAGGGCTCGCCGAAGAAAACCCCCGAAGGAAGTCGACTGGGCTGACCGGAAGGTCCCCACGAAGAGGGACACGAGGGGCATGTCCGGCCTGCCCGAGACGCCCCGGGGAGGCTTACCGGAACCTCCCGGCACACCCGTCATCCGCAGTAGCGCCCACCACGGCAGCCCGTAGACTTCCCCTCGATGACAGGCCCCACAGGCGGTGCGAACCCGTCCGGAGCGGTCGGCAAGGTGCGGTAACCAGGGAGGAAGCGTCGTCGTGAGCAGCAGGCCATCCCGAGGCGCTGCTCGCCTCGCAGCCATACTCGACGCCCTCCCCGACGCGCTGCTGCTCGTCAACTGCAACGGCACGGTCGTCAACGCCAACCACATCGCGCTGGAGACCTTCCAGGTGCCCGGCACCGGGCTCGTCGGGCGCGGTCTGCTCGACCTGCTGCCGGAGTTCGACTCCCGGCGCATCCCCGGCGGCCTGCGGGCCCCCCGGAACGAACCGGACGGCGGCCGCACCCGGCCCACCCGCATGATCGCCCGGCGCACCGACGGCACCCAGTTCCCCGTCGAAGTGACCAGTGCCAACCTCGACGGCCGCACCCCCTACGCCGAGCCGAGCGCTTCCGCTTCCTATGAGGACGAGCTCCTCATGCTGGTCGTCCGCGACCTGACCGGCACCATGGACACCGAGGCCGAACTGGCCCGTTCGCAGCGCCAGACCGAAATGATCCTGCGCGCGGCGTCGGAGGGCGTGGTCGGCGTCGACACCGCCGGCAAGGTCGTCCTCGTCAACCCCTCCGCCGCGCAGATCCTCGGCTACCGCGCGAGCGACCTCGGCGGCCGCGAGCTCCACCCCCTCATCCACCACTCGCGCGGGGACGGCACGCCCTTCCCTTACGAGGAGTCGCCCATCGCCGACACCCTGCGCTCCGGGCGCAAGCACCGGGTGCGCGGGCAGGTGCTGTGGGCCAAGGACGGCCGCCCGGTGCCCGTCGACCTCACGACCGCGCCGGTGCGCGACGGCGACCAACTCGTGGGCGCGGTGATGACCTTCACCGACCGCCGCCCCTACGACGCGCTGGCCGCGCGCCACGCCCAGTTGCTCAACCTGGTCGACGGCTCGCTGCGCGGACCGCTCGACCACCTCCGCGCCGAACTCGGCACCCTGGCCGACGACCCGGCGGGCCAGCTGTGGCCCGAGGCCAACCAGATCCTCCACCATCTCGCCGCCGGCTACGCCCGGATGCGGACGCTCGTCGACAACGTCCTCGCCTACCAGCGGCTGGACTCGGGAACGGACAGGCTCGCCCGGGAGAAGGTCGCCCTCGACGAGGTCGTCGCGGCGGGCGTCGAGGGCGCGGTCGAGCTGATCGGCCCGGGGCGCGCCCAGTTCGCCGTGCACGCGCCGGCCATCGAGGCCGAGGTGGACGCGGCGCGGTTCGCGCAGGCGCTGGCGCATCTGATCGCGGACGTCGCGGGCGTCGACTCCACGGGCGCCACGACGGCCCCGCTCTCCGGCCCGGGAGCGGGCTCCGGCGACTCGACGATCGTCGTCGCGGCGGCACAGCGCGGGGAGGTCGTCCGCATCGAGGTGCGCGGCCCCTTCCCGGGCGGCGACCCCGTGCACGGTCCCCTGGTGCGGGGCATCGTCCGGCGCCACGGCGGAGTGCTGCAGACGCACGACGTGCCGGGTTCGTCGGGCGGCAAGGCGTACGTCCTGGAGGTGCCGGTCGCGGCGGAGGCGGGCCCGGTCCCGCCGGGCGCGGAGCGGCGCGGGCCGGACACGGAGAATCTGACGACGGTCATGCCGATGCCGACGCAGCGGGGCCGGGGCACGAGCCCGGACGCGGCGCCGACGCCTTCGCCTTCGTCCTCGCCTGCTTCCCCGCCCGGGGACGGAGACGAGCCGGCCGGCACCGGAAAGCGCGCCCGCCGCCCCGACGCGGAGCCGGCGGAACCGGCGGAGGCCGGGACCAAGAGCGAGGGCTCCGCACCCCCGCCGACCGGGCGCCGCCGGGGTCCGGCGCGGGCCGAGGAGGAGCCGGCGGGCGCGCCCGCCGGTGCCGGGCTCGTCCCGCCGCAGGCGACGGGC
>NZ_JBTOLC010000085.1:0-8358 GCF_054551825.1 Streptomyces sp. L500 | reverse complement strand
CTCGGCGGCCGTCAGGCCCGCGTTGGCCAGGGCGCGGCGGATGACGCGCTGCTGGGCGGGGCCGCTGGGGGCGGTGAAGCCGTTGGACGCGCCGTCCTGGTTGACCGCCGAACCACGCACCACCGCCAGCACCGGGTGGCCGTTGCGGCGGGCGTCGGAGAGGCGTTCGACGAGGAGCATGCCGACGCCCTCGGACCAGCCGGTGCCGTCGGCGGTGTCGGCGTAGGCCTTGCAGCGGCCGTCGGCGGCGAGGCCGCCCTGGCGGCTGAACTCCATCAGGGAGCCCGGTGACGACATGACGTTGACGCCGCCGACAAGGGCCATGGAGCACTCGCCGGCCCGCAGGGCGTGGATGGCGGAGTGGAGGGCCACGAGGGAGGAGGAGCAGGCCGTGTCGACGGTGACCGCCGGTCCTTCGAGGCCGAGCGTGTAGGAGAGCCGGCCGGAGGTGGCGCTGGCCGCGATGCCGGTGCCGATGTCGCCGGTGGCGTCGGCGAGGGAGCGGACGAGGAGGTAGGCGTAGTCCTGGCCGTTGGTGCCGACGAACACGCCGGTCCGGCTGCCGCGCAGGGTCGCCGGGTCGATGCCGGCGCGTTCGATCGCCTCCCAGGACGTCTCCAGCAGCAGGCGCTGCTGGGGGTCCATGGTGACGGCCTCGCGCGGCGAGATGCCGAAGAAGTCGGCGTCGAAGTCGGCCGCGCAGTCGAGGAAGCCGCCTTCCTGGCTGACGCTGTTGCCGCGCTTGTCGACTCCGGCCTCGCGCAGCGCCGCGAGGTCCCAGCCCCGGTCGGTGGGGAAGCCGGAGATGGCGTCCCCACCGGCGGCGACGAGGTCCCAGAGGTCCTCCGGGGTGTGGACGCCGCCCGGGTAGCGGCAGCTCATCGCGACGATGGCGACGGGCTCGGTGGCGGCGGCCGCCAGGGCGCGGTTCTGCCGGCGCAGGTGCTCGGTCTCCTTGAGGGAGGCCCGGAGAGCTTCGACTACTTTTTCGCTGGGCGTGGTCATGTTCCGCTCTCTCAGCCTTCGTCGTCGTTGGAGCCGGTGGTGCCGGGAGTGCCGTCCAGCGCCGCCCGGACGAGGGCGTCGACGTCCATCTCGTCGATCGATTCCGCGTAGCCGCCGTCCGGGTCCGCCGGCCGCCCGGTGGTGGCGTCGTCGGCCGCGGCCGTGGTGGCGGCGAGCCTCAGCAGGGGTTCCAGCACGCCGATCTCGCGCAGTTGGGCCACGGAGACGGAGGCGAGCAGGGCCCGGATGCCGGCCTGGTCGATGCCGTCGCCGATGCCGCCGTCGATCCCGCCGTCCTCCGCCGTGCCGTCGTCGCCGTGTCCGGCGCCGGGCAGCAGCTCGCGCAGGACGTGGGCGGCCAGGTCGACGGGGGTGGGGTGGTCGAAGACGAGCGTGGCGGCCAGGGTCAGCCCGGTCACGGCCGTGAGCTGGTTGCGCAGTTCGACGGCGGCGAGCGAGTCGAAGCCGAGGTCCCGGAAGGCCCGGTCGGCGCCGACGGCGTCGGCGTCGGTGTGGCCGAGGACGGCGGCGGCCCGGGTCCGTACGACGTTCAAGACGGTCTCGGTGCGCTGTGCCGCGCTCTGGCCCGCCAGCTTCTCGCGCAGGGCCGCGCCGTCCGCTCCCGGCGCGGTGTCGTCGCCGCCGGGACCGGCCGGGGCCGGGTCGCCGGCGGGGGCGAGCTCCGCGAGGAGGGGGCTGGGCCGGACGGCGGTGAAGGCGCGGACGAACCGGGCGGGTTCGACCTCGGCGACGACCTCCGTCGGCCCGTTCTCCATGACGGCCCGGCGCAGCGCGGTGACCGCGAGGCGCGGGTCCAGCGGCCGGATGCCGGTGCGCTGGGCGGCGGCGGTGGCGCGGGCGTCGGCGGCCATGCCGCCGCCGGCCCAGGCGCCCCAGGAGATGGAGGTGGCGGCCAGGCCCTCGGCGCGGCGCCGCTCGGCGAGGGCGTCGAGGAGGGCGTTGGCGGCGGCGTAGTTGGCCTGGCCGGGGTTGCCGACGGTGGCGGACGCCGAGGAGAACAGGGCGAACACCGTGAGGTCGAGGCCCCGGGTCAGGTCGTGGAGGGCGAGGGCCGAGGCGGCCTTGGCGCGGTGGACGGCCGCGAACCGCTCGGGGGTCAGGCCGTCGATCACGCCGTCGTCGAGGACGCCCGCCGCGTGGACGACGCCCGTCAGGGGGGTCTCGTCGGGGATGTCCGCGAGGAGGGCCGCGAGCGCGGCGCGGTCGGCGACGTCGCAGGCGGCGAGGGTGACCTCGGCGCCGAGCGCGGCGAGTTCGGCGCGCAGTTCCCCGGCGCCGGGGGCGTCGGCACCCCGGCGGCTGACGAGCAGCAGGTGTGCCGCGCCGGCCTCGGCGAGGCCGCGTGCCACGTGGGCGCCCAGCGCCCCGGTGCCGCCGGTGATCAGGACGGTGCCGGTGGGCCGCCACTCCCGTACGGGCGCGTCGGCCGGTACGGGCACGAGCCGGCGGCCGAAGACGGCGGAGGGCCGGACGGCGAGCTGGTCCTCGCCGCCGGAGTCGGCGAGGAGTCCGGCGAACCGGTCCGCCGACCGCTCGTCGAGGGTCTCCGGCAGGTCGATCAGGCCGCCCCAGCGGCGCGGGTGCTCGAGCGCGGCGACCCGTCCCAGGCCCCAGACGCCGGCCTGGGCGAGGCCCGGTACCGGCTCGGCGGGCGAGACGGCGACCGCGCCGCGGGTGACGCACCACAGGGGCGCGTCGATCCCGGCGTCGCCGAGGGCCTGGACGAGGGCGGTGGTGCGCAGGGTGCCCTCGGGGACGCCGTCGGTGTCGCCGGGAGCGGCGAGGGCGAGCAGGGAGAGGACTCCGGTGAACTCGCGTCCGGTGGCGGCCTGTTCCTTCAGCAGCGCGGCCAGGTCGTCCCGGCCGGTTCCGGTGGTGACGTCCAGGCGTACGGCCCCGTCGCCGAGGCGGGCGAGGACGCCGGTGGCCCAGGGGTCGTCGGCCTGTCCGGCGGGTACGACGGCGAGCCAGGTGCCGGCCGGGCAGCCGGTGGGCGCGGCGGTCAGGGGCTTCCAGACGACGCGCTGGCGCCAGCCGTCCACGGTGGACCGCTCGGCGCGGCGGCGACGCCAGTCGGCGAGCGCGGGCAGGACCTTGGCGAGCGCGTCGCCGTCGACGTCCAGCTCCGACTCCAGCGCGGCGAAGTCCTCGCCGCCCACGGCGGACCAGAACGCCTCGTCCTCGCCCCCGGTCGTGCCGGAGGCGGCGGCGGGCCGGTGCTCGGGCCAGAACCGCTGGTGCTGGAACGGGTAGGTGGGCAGGTCCACGCGCGCCGCCGGGTCGGCGGCGCCGAGGACGGCCGTCCAGCGCGGGCTCAGGCCGTCGGCGTGGAGCCGGGCCAGGGCGGTGAGCACGGACGTCTCCTCGTCGCGGCCCTTGCGCAGCGCCGGTACGGTCACCGCCCGGGAGGAGGCGGCGTCCAGGGTGTCCTGGGCCATGGCGGTCAGGACACCGTCGGGGCCGATCTCCAGGAAGCGGGTGACGCCGCGCCCGGTGAGGGCGGTGACGCCGTCGCCGAACCGGACGGCCTCGCGGACGTGCCGCACCCAGTACTCGGGCGAGCACAGCTCCTCCCCCGTCGCCAGGTCGCCGGTGAGGCAGGACACGAGCGGGAGCGCCGGCGCGGCGTACGTCACGCCGCGGGCGGCCCGTCGGAAGTCCTCGAGTACGGCGTCCATGTGCAGGGAGTGAAACGCATGGCTGACCAGCAAACGCCTAGTCTTGCGGCCGTCGGCGGCGAACTTCTCCGCGACGGCGAGCACGGCGGTCTCGTCGCCCGACAGGACGACCGCCCGCGGGCCGTTGACGGCGGCGATGGACACGCCGTCGACCAGCCGCCCCGCGATCTCGTCCTCGGTGGCCTGGACGGCCACCATCGCACCGCCGGAAGGCAGCGCGTTCATCGACCGCGCACGGGCCGCGACGAGGGAACACGCGTCCTGGAGGGAGAAGACGCCCGCGATGTGCGCGGCGGCGATCTCACCGATCGAGTGACCGGCCACGTAGTCCGGCCGCATTCCCCACGACTCCACCAGCCGGAACAGCGCGACTTCGAGGGCGAAAAGCGCGGGCTGGGTGAAGCCGGTGTCGTTCAGCGCGGTGCCGTCCTCGGCGAACATCACGTCGCGCAGGGGCCGGTCCAGCACACCGTCGAAGTGGGCGGTCACCGCGTCCAGCGCCTCGGCGAAGACGGGGTACCGCTCGTACAGCTCGCGGCCCATGCCCGGGCGCTGCGAGCCCTGGCCGGAGAAGAGGAAGGCGAGCTTTCCGGCGCGTCCCGCCGTGCGGCCCTGGACGACGCGCGGGTCGGCCTGGCCGTCGGCGAGGGCCGTCAGGCCCTCCAGCAGCTCGTCGCGGCTCGCGGCCAGGACGGTGGCCCGGTGCTCGAAGGACGACCGGGTCGTGGCCAGGGCCCGGGCCAGGTCGGCGACGGTCAGCCCCGGGCGGCCCGTCAGATGGGCGGCCAGGCGGGCGGCCTGGGCCTTGAGGGCCTCGGGGGCGGCCGCCGAGACGGGGACGGGCAGCACGACCGGGCCGCCGTCCTCGGGCGCGCTCGCGCTGGCAGGCACCACGACCGGCTCCGGCTGCTCGATGATGACGTGCGAGTTGGTGCCGCTGGCGCCGAAGGCCGAGATGCCGGCCCGGCGCACGCGGCCCGTCTCCGGCCAGTCGGCGCGCTCGGTGAGCAGCTCGACCGCGCCGACCGTCCAGTCCACGTGGGTGGACGGCTCGTCGATGTGCAGGGTGCGGGGCAGGACGCCGTGGCGCATGGCCATGACCATCTTGATGACGCCCGCGACACCGGCGGCGGCCTGGGTGTGGCCGATGTTGGACTTCACCGAACCGAGCAGCAGCGGACGGTCCTCCGGCCGGTCCTGGCCGTAGGTGGCCAGCAGCGCCTGGGCCTCGATGGGGTCGCCGAGGGTGGTGCCCGTGCCGTGTGCCTCCACCGCGTCCACGTCGGCTGCCGTCAGCCCGGCGTTCGCGAGGGCGCGGCGGATGACGCGGCGCTGGGAGGGCCCGTTGGGGGCGGTCAGGCCGTTGGAGGCGCCGTCCTGGTTGATGGCCGAGCCGCGCAGGACGGCCAGCACCTCGTGACCGTTGCGGCGGGCGTCGGAGAGCCGCTCCAGGACGAGGACGCCCACACCCTCGGACCAGCCGGTGCCGCCCGCCGACGCCGCGAAGGCGCGGCAGCGGCCGTCGCCCGACAGGGCGCCCATCTCGCCGAACTCGATGAAGTTCACCGGGGTGGACATGACCGTCACGCCGCCCGCGAGGGCGAGCGGGCACTCGCCGTTGCGCAGCGACTGGGCGGCCAGGTGCAGGGCGACCAGGGACGAGGAGCAGGCCGTGTCGACGCTGACCGACGGGCCCTCCAGGCCGAAGGTGTAGGACAGCCGGCCGGAGAGCAGGCTGGCCGACTGGGCGGTCTGCGCGTGGCCGAGCTGGCCCGCCTCGGGGCGGTAGTCGCCGGTGCCGCCGCCGATGAAGACGCCGGTGTCGCCGCCGCGCAGCGCGGCCGGGTCGATGCCGGTGCGCTCCAGCGCCTCCCAGGACGCCTCCAGGACGAGGCGCTGCTGCGGGTCCATGACCATGGCCTCGCGCGGCGAGATGCCGAAGAAGCCCGGGTCGAAGTCCGCGACGTCGTAGAGGAAGCCGCCCTCGCGGGTGACGCTGCGGCCCCGGCCGTCCCGGTCGCCGTGGACCATGCGGTCCAGGTCCCAGCCCCGGTCGTCGGGGAAGCCGCCGATGGCGTCGGTCTCCCCGGCGACGAGCTCCCACAGGTCCTCGGGCGAGCGGACGCCGCCCGGGTAGCGGCAGCTCATGCCGACGATCACGATCGGGTCGTCGGCGGCGGCCATCGTGGCGGGCACGGCGGTCCGGCGCTCGTCCTCGCCGTCGCCGCCGAGGAGTTCGGCGAGCAGGTGGGCGGCGAGGGTCTCGGCCGTCGGGTAGTCGAAGACCAGGGTGGCGGGCAGGGTGAGCCCGGTGGCCGTGGCGAGCTGGTTGCGCAGGTCGACGGCGGTCAGCGAGTCGAAGCCCAGGTCCCGGAAGGCCTGCGCGGCCGGCACGTCCGCCGGGTCGGCGAAGCCGAGCACGGCGGCGACCTCGGTGCGGACCAGGGTGAGCAGCGCCTCGGCCCGGTCGCCCTCGATGAGGGCGGCCAGTTCGGCGCGCAGGCCGGTCGCGGCGCCCCGCTCGTCGCCCTTGGCGGGCGTCAGGGCGGCGCGGGCCTCGGGCAGTTCGGTGAAGAGGACGGTGGGCCGCGAGCGGCCGAAGGCCGGGGCGAACCGGTCCCAGGCCACGTCGGCGACCGTCACCGCGGCGTCCTCGCCTGCCGGGGAGCCGGCCGTGGAGGCGGCCAGGGACAGGGCGAGCGCGGCGAGCGCGCGCCCGGGGTCCATGGCGGGCAGGCCGTTGGCGCGCAGGTGGGCGGCCAGGCCGTCCGGGGTGGTGTCGGCCCAGGCGCCCCAGGACACCGACAGGCCGTGCAGGCCGCTCGCCCGGCGGCGCCGGGCCACCGTGTCGAGGTAGGCGCTCGCGGCGGCACCGGCGCCCTGGCCGCTGACGCCCCAGACGCCGGCGATGGAGGCGAAGAGGACGAACGTCACGTCCGCCGCGCCGTCACCGGCGGCCGCGTCGACGGCGGCCTCCAGGCCCGCGACGTCCGCGCGGAGCGCGGCGAGGTAGGCGGCCGGGTCCGAGTCGGGGCCGGTGTCCCGGCCCGTGTGGACGACGGCGGTCAGCGGGTGCTCGGCGGGCGCCGCGGCGAGCGCGGCCGCCACGGTCTCGCCGTCGGCGAGGGAGCCGGTGGCGACCGTCAGCCCGGCGCCCAGGCCGGCGAGTTCGGCCTCCAGAGCCGCCACGGCGGAGGCGTCCGGTGCCGTGTCGCCGACGAGCAGCACGTGCCGGGCCCCGCGCTCGGCGAGCCAGCGGGCGGTGTGGCCGCCGAAGCCGGCCGGGCCGCCGGTGACCAGCGCCGTGCCCGAAGTCCGCCACGCGTCCGGCGCGGTGGGGGCGGCGACGCGCACGAGCCGCCGGCCGAGGAGGCCGGAGGAGCGCAGCGCCAGCTGGTCCTCGCCGTCGATGCCGGCCAGGGCGGCGCGGAAGCGGTCCGCGCCGCGCCGGTCGAGGACGTCGGCGACGTCGATCAGGCCGCCCCAGCGCTCGGGCCGCTCCAGGCCCATGACCCGGCCGAGCCCCCACGCGGCGGCTCCGGCGTCGTCGGCGACCGCCTCGGAGCGGCCGGTGGCGACGGCGCCCCGGGTGACGCACCACAGGGGGGCGTCGACTCCGGCGTCCACGAGGACGCGCAGGAGTTCGTCGGGCGCGGTCGTCACGGACAGGGAGACGACGCCGGTGAAGTCCGTGCCCAAGGTGGCGAGGCGCTGCGTCAGCGCGGTGTGCTCGCCGTCGCCGACCTCGACGCGCACGGCGTCGTCGCCGAGCGCGTCCGCCAGCGCGGAGACGTACGGGTCGTCGGCCTGGCCCGCCGGGAGCAGCGCCAGCCAGGTGCCGGTCAGGGCGCTCGCGCCCGGGACCGCCAGCGGGCGCCAGGTCACGCGGTACCGCAGACCGTCGACGGCCGACCGCTCGGCGCGCTTGCGGCGCCAGGACGACAGGGCCGGTACGAGGGCCGACAGCGCGGCGTCGTCCAGCTCCAGCTCGGCCGACAGCGACGACAGGTCCTCGCGCTCCACGGCCGACCAGAAGGCGGCGTCCACCGGGTCCCGGTCGCCCGCCTCGCCGTGGCCGGCCGCCGTCGCGCGCTCCGGCCAGTACCACTGGCGCTGGAACGCGTACGTCGGCAGCGGCGTCCGGCGGGCGCCCGTGCCCGCGAACCATGCCGCCCAGTCCACGGGGACTCCGGCGACGTGCAGCCGGGCCAGGGCGGTGAGGAGAGCGGTCTCCTCGGGGCGGTCCTTGCGCAGGGCGGACACGGCCGCAGTGCCGTCGAGGGTGTGCTGGGCGAGGGCGGTGAGGACACCGTCGGGGCCGAGCTCCAGGAAGGCGGTGGCGCCTGCCTCGCCCAGCGCCCGGACGCCGTCCGCGAAGCGGACGGTCTCCCGGACGTGGCGCACCCAGTAGTCGGCGCCGCACAGCAGCTCCGGCGAGGCGATCTCGCCGGTCACGTTGGACACGACGGGAACGCTGGGCGCCCGGTACGACAGGCTCGCGGCGACCCGGCGGAAGTCCTCCAGCATCGGGTCCATCAGCGGCGAGTGGAAGGCGTGGCTGACGGAGAGCCGCTGGGTCTTGCGGCCCTCGGCGGCCAGCTCCTCGGCGATCCGCAGGACGGCCTCTTCCTCACCGGCGATGACGACGGCCTCG
>NZ_JBTOLC010000084.1:0-9148 GCF_054551825.1 Streptomyces sp. L500 | reverse complement strand
GTACGCCTTCCAGCACGAGCGCTACTGGCCCCGCCCCGCCGCGCTCACCGGCGACGTCAGCGGTGCCGGGCTGATGCCCGCCGGGCATCCGCTGCTCGGTGCCACGCTCGCCCTCGCGGACTCCGAGGAGGTGCTGTTCACCGGCAAGCTGTCGCTGCGTACGCACCCGTGGCTGTCCGACCACGTGCTGGGCGACAAGGCATTGTTCCCCGGCACCGGGTTCCTGGAGCTGGCCCTGCGCGCCGGGGACCAGGTGGGGTGCGACCGGGTGGAGGAGTTCACGCTCCTCGCGCCGCTGGTGCTGCCCGAGGAGGGCGCGGTCCTGATCCAGGTGCTGGTCGGCGCGCCCGACGAGGCCGGCGCCCGTACCGTGACCGTCCACTCCCGTCCGGACGATGCCCCCGGCCGGCCGTGGACCGAGCACGCCACGGGCACGCTGGCGACGGGCGAGCGGGTCGCCGCCTTCGACGCGACGGTCTGGCCGCCGCAGAACGCGGTGGTCGTCGACCTCGAGGAGTTCTACGGGCGGACCGAGTACGGGCCCGTCTTCCAGGGGCTGCGGTCGGTGTGGCTGCGCGAGGGCGAGGTGTTCGTCGAGGCCGCGCTGCCCGCCGACGCCGCCGGGGACGCCGGTGCCTTCGGCCTTCACCCGGCCCTGTTGGACGCGGTGCTGCACGCCCACGGCTTCGCCGGGGTGGGTGACGAGCACCACCTGCTGATGCCCTTCGGCTGGAGCGGTGTGTCCCTGCATGCCGGCGGGGCGTCCGTGGTGCGGGCCCGGGTGGCGCGCACCGGTGACGAGTCGGTGTCCATCGCGGCCGTCGACGTCGAGGGTGCCCCGGTGCTGTCGGTGGAGACGCTGGCCTTCCGTGCCCGGTCCGCCGCCGTGTCCCCTGCCGCCGTGCGCAGCGCCGAGCACGACGCGCTCCTGTCGCTCGACTGGATCCCCGCCCCGGACGTGGCCGCGTCCGACGCCGGGCAGGTCAAGGCCGTGTCGCTGGGCACCGACACCCTGGGCGTCGGCGCGACCGTCGTCTCCCTGGCCGATCTCGACGGCGACGAGGACCTGGTCCTCGTGTCCCTCTCCGGCCTGGCCGCCGGTGGCGAGGACGACGTCCCCGCCGCCGCCCACGCCCTGACGGACCGTGTTCTCCACCTGCTCCACGACTGGCTCACCCAGCGCCATTCCGAGCGCTCCCGTCTCGTCTTCGTCACCCGTAACGCCATGTCGGCCGACGAGGGCGAGGCCGTGGCGGATCCCGCCGCGAGTGCCGTGTGGGGTCTGGTGCGCTCGGCGCAGTCGGAGCACCCCGGGCGGCTCGTCCTCCTCGACCTCGACGAGGCCGCCGACCTCGCCTCTCTCCTGCCCACTCTGCCGGCCCTGCTCGCCACGGACGACGCCCAGTTCGTCGTGCGCGACGGCCTCGTGCGCGTGGGCCGGCTCGCCCACCTGGGCGCGGGCGCCGGACTGCTGCCGCCCGCCGGGGTTCCGTGGCGGCTGGACACGGCCGCCAAGGGCAGCCTGGACGGGCTGCTGCTGACCCCCTGCCCCGAGACCCTGGCGCCCCTCGCGCCCGGACAGGTCCGGGTCGAGGTCCAGGCCGCCGGTGTGAACTTCCGCGACGTGCTGAACGCCCTGGGCATGTACCCCGGTGAAGCGGGGCTGCTGGGCGCCGAGGCCGCCGGTGTCGTCGTCGAGACCGCGCCCGGGGTGACCGGCGTGGGCGTCGGCGACCGGGTCATGGGCATGGTGCCCGGCGGCTTCGGCACCCTGGCCGTCGTCGACGAGCGGTTCCTGGCACGGGTGCCGGAGGAGTGGTCGTCGGCGGAGGCGGCGTCGGTGCCGCTGGTGTTCCTCACCGCCCTTTACGCCCTGAAGGACCTGGCCGGGCTGCGGGCCGGGCAGTCGGTCCTCGTCCACGCGGGCGCCGGCGGCGTCGGCATGGCCGCGATCCAGCTGGCCCGGCACCTGGGCGCCGAGGTGTTCGCCACCGCCAGTGAGGGCAAGTGGGACACCCTCCGGGAACTGGGCGTCCCCGACGACCACATCGCCTCCTCCCGGACCACCGACTTCGAGCGGCGCTTTCTCGCGACCACGGGCGGGCGCGGCGTCGACGTCGTCCTCAACGCCCTGGCCGGCGAGTTCGTGGACGCCTCCCTCCGCCTCCTCGCCCCCGGCGGCCACTTCCTGGAGATGGGCAAGACCGACATCCGCGACCCCCGGTCCGTGACCGGGATCGACGGTGCCGAGGTGGCGTACCGGGCCTTCGACCTCGCCGAGGCCGGCCCGGACCGCGTCCGGGAGATGCTGGCCGAGCTCCTCGGGCTGTTCGGCCGGGGCGCGCTGCGGCCGCTGCCCGTCGCCACCTGGGACGTCCGCCGGGCGCGCGAGGCCTTCCGCCACATGAGCCAGGCCCGCCACATCGGCAAGATCGTCCTCACCATGCCCCGCGCCTGGAACCCCGACGGCACCGTCCTCATCACCGGCGGCACCGGTGGCCTCGGCGGTGAACTGGCCCGCCACCTCGTCGCCGAACGCGGCGTGAAACACCTGCTGCTGGTCAGCCGGAGCGGCCCGGAGGCTGCGGGCGCGGCGGAGCTCCGCGACGAGCTGACCGCCGGGGGCGCCCACGTCACCGTCGCCGCCTGCGACGTGGCCGACCGCGACGCGCTCGCCGCCGTGCTGGCCGCGGTCCCGGCCGAGCGTCCGCTGACCGCGGTGATCCACACGGCGGGGATCCTCGACGACGGCGTCGTCGCCTGGCTGACCCCCGAGCGGCTCGCCTCCGTCATGACCCCGAAGGTGGACGCGGCCTGGCACCTCCACGAGCTCACCAAGGACCTCGACCTCGCCGCCTTCGTCCTCTTCTCGTCGATCGCCGGCGTCACCGGCGCCGCCGGCCAGGGCAACTACGCCGCCGGCAACGTCTTCCTCGACACCCTCGCCCGCCACCGCACGGCCCTGGGCCTCGCCGCCCAGTCCCTGTCGTGGGGCGCGTGGACGCAGTCGACCGGCATGACGGGCACCCTGTCCGAGGCCGACATGCAGCGCATCGCCTCGTCCGGCGTGCCGCCCCTGACCGTCGAGCAGGGCCTGGCGCTGTTCGACGCCGCCGGGATCTGCGACGCCGCCCACCTCGTCGCCATCGGCGCCGTCTCCGGCCCCGTCCGGGTGGCCGGACCGGTCCCGCCCGTCCTGCGCGGCCTCGTCAAGACCACCCGGCGCGCCGCCGCGACCACCGCCGCGGGCGCGGGCACGGCCGCCGTGCTCACCCGCCGGCTGGGGGAGCTGCGCGAGGACGAGCGCCTCCGCTTCGTCGTGGACCTCGTCCGGGCCGAGGCGGCCGCCGTTCTCGGCCACGCCTCCGCCAAGGCCGTCGACGACCGGCGCGAGTTCCACGACCTGGGCTTCGACTCGCTGACCGCCGTCGAGCTCCGCAACCGGCTCAGCACCGCCACCGGCCTGCGCCTCTCCGCGACCCTGGTCTTCGACTACCCGACCCCCACCGCGCTCGGCGAACACCTGCTGGCCCTGCTGCTGGACGAGCAGGACAACGCCGACACGCCCGCGCGCACCGGCGCCACCGCCCTCGCCACCGCCGACGACCCGATCGTCATCGTCGGCATGGCCTGCCGGCTGCCGGGCGGCGTGAACTCGCCGGAGGACCTGTGGCGGCTCGTCGCCGAGGGCCGCGAGGGCATCTCCGACTTCCCCACCGACCGCGACTGGGACCTCGACACCCTGCTGGGCGGCGACGACCGGGACGGCGGCCGGGGCCGCAGCGCCACCTCGCGGGGCGGCTTCCTCCACGGCATCGCCGACTTCGACGCCGACTTCTTCGGGATCTCCCCGCGCGAGGCCCTCGCCATGGACCCGCAGCAGCGGCTCCTCCTCCAGACCTCCTGGGAGGCCATCGAACGCGCCGGGATCGACCCCACCTCGCTGCGCGGCAGCCGCACCGGCGTCTTCGTCGGCACCGGCGGCCAGGACTACACGATGCTGGTGATGAACTCCGACGAGGACGTCGAGGGCCACACCAGCACCGGCCTCGCCGCGAGCGTCGTCTCCGGGCGCGTCTCGTACACCTTCGGCCTGGAGGGCCCGGCCGTCACCCTCGACACCGCGTGCTCGTCCTCGCTGGTGGCCCTCCACTGGGCCGCGCAGGCGCTGCGCTCGGGCGAGTGCACGCTGGCGCTGGCCGGCGGTGTCACCATCATGTCCACCTCCGTCGGCTTCCCGGGCTTCACCCGCCAGGGCGGCCTCGCCACGGACGGCCGCTGCAAGGCGTTCTCGGACGAGGCCGACGGCACCGGCTGGTCCGAGGGCGTCGGCATGCTCGTCGTCGAGCGGCTCTCCGACGCCCGCCGCAACGGTCACGAGGTGCTGGCCGTCCTGCGCGGTTCGGCCATCAACCAGGACGGCGCCTCCAACGGCCTGACCGCCCCCAACGGCCCGTCCCAGCAGCGCGTCATCCGCCAGGCGCTGGCGAGCGCCGGGCTGTCGACGGCCGACGTCGACGCCGTGGAGGCGCACGGCACGGGCACCACGCTGGGCGACCCGATCGAGGCCCAGGCCGTGCTGGCCACCTACGGGCAGGGCCGCGCCGAAGGACAGCCGCTGCTGCTCGGTTCGGTGAAGTCCAACATCGGCCACACCCAGTCGGCCGCCGGTGTCGCCGGCGTCATCAAGATGGTCATGGCGATGCGCCACGGGACCCTCCCGAAGTCCCTCCACATCGGCACGCCCTCCTCGCACGTCGACTGGACGGCCGGTGACGTCCGGCTGCTCACGGAGGAGCGGGCCTGGCCCGAGACGGGCCGGCCCCGCCGGGCGGCCGTCTCGGCGTTCGGCATCAGCGGTACCAACGCCCACACGATCCTGGAGCAGGCCCCGGAGCCCGAGCCGAAGCCCGAGGCGGGCGAGGGGGAGGCCCGGCCCGTCGCGATGACGGCCGTTCCGTGGCCCGTCTCGGCCAAGTCGGCCGACGCGCTGGACGCCCAGCTGGAGCGGCTGCGCGCCTGGGTGGCCGAGCGGCCGGAACTGACACCCGCCGAGGTCGGCTTCACGCTGGCGGCCGGCCGGTCGTCCTTCGACCACCGCGCGGTGCTGCTGACGGACGCCGACGGCCGCACGGCCGAGGTGGCGCGCGGCACCGCCGCCTCGGGCGGGTCGCTGGCCGTGGTGTTCTCCGGCCAGGGCTCGCAGCGCGTGGGGATGGGCCGGGAGCTGTACGCCCGTTTCCCGGTCTTCGCGGAGGCGCTGGACGCGGTGACGGCACTGCTGGACGCGGAGCTGGAACGCCCCCTGCGTGAGGTGATGTTCGAGGGCGACGCGGCCGTGCTGGACGAGACCGGTTTCACCCAGCCCGCGCTCTTCGCCCTCGAAGTGGCGCTGTTCCGGCTGGTGGAGTCCTGGGGAGTGCGCCCGGACTTCGTGACCGGCCACTCCATCGGTGAGATCGCGGCGGCGCATGTCGCGGGAGTGTTCTCGCTGGAGGACGCGTGCAAGCTCGTCGCGGCCCGCGCCCGGTTGATGGGCGAACTGCCCGCCGGCGGCGCGATGGTCGCCGTCCAGGCATCCGAGGACGAGGCCGAGGCCCTGCTGACCGCGGGCGTGTCCATCGCCGCCGTCAACGGCCCCGACGCCGTCGTCATCGCCGGTGCGGAGGCGGCGGTCCTGCGGATCGCCGAGGGCCTGGCCGCGGAGGGCCGCAAGACCCAGCGGCTGGCGGTCAGCCACGGCTTCCACTCGCCGTTGATGGACCCGATGCTGGACGACTTCCACCGGGCCATCGAGGACCTGACGTTCAGCGAACCCCGCATTCCGCTGATCTCCAACGTCACGGGCGGTGTGGCCGCGCCGGGCCTGCTGTGCTCGGCGGACTACTGGGTGAGCCACGTCCGGGAGGCCGTCCGCTTCGCCGACGGCCTCCGTACCCTCGCCGACGAAGGCGCGACCGCCTTCCTGGACCTCGGCCCCGACGGCATCCTCGCCGCCCTGGCCCACCGCGCCCTGCCGGAACGCACCGGGGCCACGGCCCCCGTGGTGGCGCCCGCCCTGCGCAAGGGCCGCCCCGAGGAGACCACGCTGGTCACGGCGGTCGCCGCGCTGTATGCGGCGGGCATCGGCGTCGAGTGGGCCGCGCTGTTCGACGACACGGCCACCCGGCGGGTCGAGCTGCCCACGTACGCCTTCCAGGGCCGGCGCTTCTGGCCCCGGCCCGCGGCGGCCGGCCCGGTGGACTCCGCCGGCGACCCGGTCGACCAGCGGTTCTGGGCCGTCGTCGAGGGCGAGGACCTCGACGTCGACGGCCTCGCCGCCGACCTCGACGTCAGCGCCGAGGCCCTCGGCGCCGTCCTGCCCGCCCTGTCCACCTGGCGCCGCAACCGGCGCGGCCAGGCCATGCTCGACGCCGTGCGCTTCCGCGAGGCGTGGAAGCCGCTGTCCGGCGCCGCGCCCGGCCGCCGCCCGGCGGGCACCTGGCTCGTCGTCGCCCCGGCCCGCACGGCCCTCGCCCCCGCCGACGACGCGTGGACGACGACCGTGACCGAGGCCGTCGGAACCGACACGATCCGCCTCGACGTCGACCTCGCCCCCGGCACCACCGCCCCGGGCACCACCGCCCCCGACCGCGAGGCCCTGGCGGAACGGCTGCGTGAACTGGCCGCCGCCGGTACGGCCTTCGCGGGCGTGCTCTCCCTCCTCGCGCCGTTCACGGAGGCCGTCGGGGAGGGCGGCGGCGCGGTCGCCTCGACCGCCGTCCTCCTCCAGGCCCTGCGCGACGCGGACGTCACGGCACCGCTGTGGTGCGTGACGCGCGGCGCGGTCTCCATCGGCCGCTCGGACCGGCTCACCGCCCCGCGGCAGGCGGGCGTCTGGGGCCTGGGCCGGGTCGCGGCCCTGGAGTACCCGGCGGAATGGGGCGGCCTCGTCGACCTGCCCGAGGACCTCGACGCCCGGACCGCCCACCGCCTCGCGGCCGTCCTGGCCGGTTCCGACGGCGAGGACCAGGTCGCGGTGCGCTCCTCCGCCGTGTACGGCCGCCGGCTGGCGCAGGCCCTCGCGGGCGCGCCGGACGACGGCTGGGAGCCCAAGGGCACCGTACTGATCACCGGCGGTACCGGCGGCCGGGGCGGGCGGATCGCCCGCCGGCTCGCCGAGGCGGGCGCCCACCACCTCCTGCTGGTCAGCCGCCGGGGCGAGGAGGCGCCCGGCGCCACCGCACTCGCGGCCGAGCTGCGCGAGCTCGGGGCGAGGGTCACCGTCGCCGCCTGCGACGCGGCCGACCGCGACGCGCTCGCGGCCGTGCTCGCCGCCGTCCCCGAGGACGCGCCGCTGACCGCCGTGGTGCACGCGGCCGGTGTCGTCGACGACGGCGTGCTGGCCGACCTCACCCCCGAGCGCTTCGCCGCCGTCCACCGCGCGAAGGTCACCGCCGCTCTCCACCTGGACGAGCTGACGCGCGACCACGACCTCGCCGCCTTCGTCCTGTTCTCGTCCGTCGCGGGCGCCGTCGGCAGCGCGGGCCGCGCCACCCTGGCCGCCGCCAACGCGGTCCTCGACGCCCTGGCCGTCCGGCGCCGCGCCGAGGGCCTCGCCGCGACGTCCCTGGCCTGGGGCGCCTGGATCGGTGACGAACCGTCGGACGACGGACAGCCGCTCACGAACCCCCAGCAGCCGTACCCCGCCGTCCACCCGGACCTGGCGATCGCCGCCGTACGGCAGGCCGTCACCCGGCCCGAGCCCGGCATCGTCCTCCTCGACCTCCAGCAGCCGCGCGTCCTGGACACCCTCCTCGGCGTACGGGACAGCGCCCTGCTCGGGGACCTGCCGGGCATCCGCACCGCCCGTACGGAGACCACCGTCTCCCGTGAGGAGAGCGAGTCGGCCGGCTCCGCCCTGCGGCAGCGGCTGCGGCGACTGGCCGCGAACGAGCGGCTCGCACCGCTGGTCGCCATGGTCCGTACGCACGTGGCGGCCGTCCTCGGCCACGCCGACGCGGAGGCCGTCGAACCCGACCGGAAGTTCCGCGACCTCGGCTTCGACTCGCTGACCGCGATCGAACTGCCCAACCGGCTCAACCTGGCCACGGGCCTCCACCTGTCGGCCACCACCGTCTTCGACTACCCCACGTCCACGGCACTCGCCGAGCACCTCCTCGCCGAGCTGTCCGACGGAACCGGGGCAGAGGACGAGCCCGGCACCGCCGACGGCGGCCTGCCGGAGACGTACTCCACCGCTGACGACCCGATCGCGATCGTCGGCATGGCCTGCCGCCTGCCCGGTGGCGTGACCTCGCCGGAGGACCTGTGGAGCCTGGTCTCCGAGGGACGCGACGGCATCAGCCCCTTCCCCGCCGACCGCGGCTGGGACCTGGAGACCCTCCGCACCGGCGGCCCCGGCGGCCGCGGCCGCAGCGCCACGCTGGAAGGCGGCTTCCTCGAAGGCGTCGCCGGGTTCGACGCCGGGTTCTTCGGCATCTCGCCGCGTGAGGCCCTGGCGATGGACCCGCAGCAGCGGCTGCTGCTGGAGACGTCCTGGGAGGCGTTCGAGCGGGCCGGCATCGCCCCCGAGAGCCTCCACGGCAGCCGGACCGGCGTCTACGTCGGCACGAACGGCCTCGACTACGCCCAGCTGGTGCTCAACTCCCGCGAGGACGTCGCCGGCCACACCGGCACCGGTCTCGCCAGCAGCGTCATCTCCGGCCGGATCTCCTACACCTTCGGCCTGGAGGGCCCCGCCGCCACGCTCGACACCGCGTGCTCGTCCTCGCTCGTGGCCCTCCACTGGGCGGCACAGGCCCTGCGCGACGGCGAGTGCTCGCTGGCCCTGGCCGGCGGTGTCACCGTGATGACGACCCCGGCGAGCTTCGCCGGCTTCACCGTCCAGGGCGGCCTGGCCCCCGACGGCCGCTGCAAGGCCTACTCCGACGCCGCCGACGGCACCGCCTGGTCCGAGGGCGTCGGCATGCTCGTCCTGGAGCGGCTGAGCGACGCGCGCCGCAACGGTCACCCGGTGCTGGCGGTGGTGCGTGGTTCGGCGGTCAACCAGGACGGCGCGTCCAACGGCATCACCGCCCCCAACGGGCCGTCCCAGCAGCGCGTCATCCGCCAGGCCCTGGCCAACGCCGGGCTGAAGGCGGCGGAC